>NZ_LNRB01000006.1:0-336988 GCF_001557945.1 Vibrio sp. CUB2
CGAAGAGCCGTATCAAAGATACAGACTTCGCGAAAGAAACGACTCAAATGACCAAGTCACAAATTCTATCGCAAGCGTCAAGCTCAATCCTTGCGCAAGCGAAACAAGCGCCTAACTCAGCGCTAAGTCTTCTAGGTTAATTTCTAACCTAAGACAAGAACCTCATTGGCTCGTGGTGAGAGATGAGCGAGTAAACCCAGCTTCGGCTGGGTTTTTTTATGCCCGTTTTTTAGGTTTGGATAAGCTTGGGTTACCTCCAGTTACAATATTAGAGATTCATCACACTTCAGTAAGCCAAAGAAAATAATCGCAAAAAATTGAAAATTTCTCCTAAAGGATATTTATAGGCCGCCGTTAAAGGGACTGAGAGAAATGAGATGTACCTAAGTGAGGTGAGAGACACGACGGTGCATCAACTAAAGCCTTAAGGAGATCAACTATGGCGATTAACGTTAATACTAACGTTTCTGCGATGACCGCACAGCGTTACCTAAACCAAGCGGCTGAAGGTCAACAAAAATCAATGGAGCGTTTGTCTTCGGGTTATAAAATCAATAGCGCGAAAGACGATGCTGCCGGTCTACAGATTTCTAACCGTTTGAACGCACAGAGCCGTGGTCTGGACATGGCTGTGAAAAACGCGAACGACGGTATTTCTATTGCACAGGTTGCTGAAGGTGCAATGAATGAATCTACCAACATCCTACAACGTATGCGTGACCTATCGCTTCAATCTGCGAACGGTTCGAACTCAAAATCAGAACGTGTAGCGATCCAAGAAGAAGTGACAGCACTTAACGACGAACTAAACCGTATCGCTGAAACAACTTCATTTGGTGGTAACAAGCTTCTTAACGGTACTTACGGTACTCAATCTTTCCAAATCGGTGCGGACTCTGGTGAAGCAGTAATGCTTTCTATGGGTAACCTACGTTCTGATACTTCTGCAATGGGCGGTAAGAGCTACGCAGCAGAAGACGGTAAAGACGCGTCTTGGACAGTAAGTGACAAAACTGAACTTAAGATGAGCTACACCAACAAGCAAGGTGAAGAGAAAGAGCTGACTATCAACGCGAAACAAGGCGATGATATCGAGCAGCTAGCAACTTACATCAACGGTCAGAGCGACGATGTGAAAGCATCAGTAGGCGAAGACGGTAAACTACAAGTATTTGCTGCTTCTCAAAAAGTAACTGGCGATGTTGAGTTCTCTGGCAACCTAGCAGGTGAAATTGGTTTCGGCGACGCAAAAGACGTAACAGTTAAAGACATCGACGTAACATCAGTTGCAGGTTCTCAAGAAGCGGTAGCTATCATTGATGGCGCACTAAAATCAGTAGACAGCCAACGTGCGTCTCTTGGTGCATTCCAAAACCGTTTCAACCACGCTATCAGCAACCTAGACAACATTAACGAGAACGTTAACGCGTCTAACAGCCGTATTAAAGATACTGACTACGCGAAGGAAACGACAGCAATGACTAAGTCGCAAATCCTTCAACAAGCAAGTACTTCAATCTTGGCACAAGCGAAGCAGTCACCATCTGCAGCGCTGAGCTTGTTGGGCTAATTGGGTCGACTCAGCCTAGTGATACCATCACCAAAGCGATAGACCTAATCGTTAGCTCATAAGGTGGAAGGGAGATTGTAATGGAAATATCCTCCTACGCATCGAACATCCAGCCTTACGGCACACCGAGTGGCACAAAAGTTGCTAAAGAAAATGGCATAGGCACGCCTAGCACAGCAAGTTCTAACGGCACCGTTCCCATTGAAAAACCGAACGATGCCGAACGTGATCTCTCTGTTCAAGCTGCGATTGAAATGGCGGAGTCCCGCCAAGAGTTGAACAAAGAAGAACGCGAAAAAATGGTCGAGCAAATGAATGAATTTGTGAGCGCCATGAATAAAGGGGTAGCGTTTCGAGTCGATGAAGAATCGGGCCGAGACGTTGTGACGATTTACGAAGCCACAACCGGTGACGTAATTCGTCAGATCCCTGATGAAGAAATGCTCGTGGTATTGCGTCGCCTAGCTGAGCACACAGCTAACCGCGGTTTGTTAGTTGAAAAGGTGTAAGTCGTTTTTGAGGTGATTTGATGAGTTTAGGCCCTTTGGGGATGTCTGGCGGCATGGATATCAATTCCATGGTCAGCAAAATTGTAGATGCCGAGCGTGTGCCAAAGCAGCAACGCATCGACAACGAGCGTATGACAATTGACGCCAGCATCAGTGCCTATGGGCGACTCAGAGAATCGTTGGATACGATGAAAAATCTCATGGCGAATTTTCGTCAGGAGAAGGCTTTTGCCGTTCGTACGGTAGAAACCACCGATGATAAAATCGTATCCGCAACCGCAACTACTGACGCTATAGCCGGTAAGTATGCTATCGATGTGTTGCAGCTTGCACAGAGCCATAAAGTGGCTTCTGACGTTTTGCCAGAAGACGCCAAGTTTGGGGCTGGTAAGCTGCAGATTTCTCTTGGTGATGACACCTTCGACGTTAATGTCCGTTCTAGCTCCAAGCTAGTTGATGTCGTTCGTGGAATTAACGGCGCTAAGGATAACCCTGGCGTACGTGCTTCCGTGATTAACGACGTAGAAGGGCCGCGTTTGATCCTTGCCTCAAACCTTTCAGGCAAGGACCATCAAATTAAAGTCAGTGTGGAAGCCGAAGCCGGTAACCCTCTGAAACATTTCGAATACAAAACTCTGGAAGACCGAGTGAACGCGCTTGAAGAAGCTCGTGAAGCGGCAGAAGCCGTACTTGGACCTCTGAAAGAACCAGAGTCAAAGACCGATGCAGACCAACCTGAACAGGTGGATGCAGACGGCAATCCTATACCTCCTGAAGAACAAAAAGCGGCAGAGAATGCGCAAGATGGCGCAGCGGATGAACCGATCTCTGCAGCTGGTGCCGCTGCGGCGAAAGCAGGGCAAGAAGCAATTGATGCTGCCAATAAACGAGCGGGTATGCGTCCGCAAGACAGTATCCCTGGCTGGACTGAAACTGCTTCAGGCACACTCCTCGACTCTTACCGTCCGCCAGAATTAGAGTTGGACGAAGAAGCCATTGCTAAAGCTCCAGACGTACCGGGTTGGAACAATGCTGTCTCTGGCACACTGACCGATTCTTACGTGACGACCAAAGAAGCTAAACAACAGCTCGAACAAGAGAAAGCTGAAATCGAGCAAAAGATTGCCGATGAAAAGCAAGAGCTTGACCAAAAAGTTGAGCGTGGCGAGTTAACAGAAGAGCAAGCGAAACAAATCCATCGTGCCAAGCTCGAGCCTGAAGAGCGTGAGCGTCTTGAGAAAATTGATGTCGCAGAGGCAAAGATCTCAGAGGCGCAAAAAGCCTTTGAAGTGTATTCAGGCATGACTGAAGTGCAAGCGGGTCAGGATTCGCAAGTGATGCTTGATGGCGTTGCACAACTGTCGAGCCATAACAACGTGATTGAAGACGCCATTGAAGGTGTAAACCTCACGTTGAAAGGCAAATCCGAACTGGGTAAACCGCCAGCTGAAATTGGCGTAGAGTACGATCGCCAAAGCGTTCGTGCAGACATCGAAAATTTTGTTTCAGCATACAACTCGTTCTACCAAACCTCAAAAGCGCTCGCCAGTGTCGATCCGACAACAGGCCAGAAAGGGCCGCTCGCGGGCGATAGCACAGTACGTAACGCTGATGCGCGCCTGAAATCGGTGTTCTCAACATCCATTGAAAAAGCCCCAGAAGACCTGAAATCTTTAACTGAGTTCGGTATTACCACCACACGCCAAGGTTCGTTGGAAATCAATTACGACATGTTAGATCGCCAACTGAACAACAACTTTAACGAGTTAGAGAAGTTCTTCGGCGGCAACACCGGTTTTGCCAAACGTGTGGAAGATGCGATTCAAGGCATCACGGGCTTCACTGGCAGCATCCGTACTCGTGAAAAGAGCCTGACAGAACAGAACTATAGATTGGGCGACGACCAAGCGGCATTAGATCGCCGCATGGACAGTTTAGAAAAACGTACCCACGCAAAATTCGCTGCAATGCAAGATGCCACAGGCAAGATGCAAGGACAGTTGGGGGCGTTGATGAACGCGTTGGGTCAATAGATGAAAAACGAACTCATTGAAATTAGTGATATTGATCAACTAATTACGCAAGAACTGGAAAAAGTCGACTTTAACGCTGAAGAAATTCAACGTTTGGTCGATATCAGGGAACAGTTATTGCAAAACCTGTTAACCATTGTTGAAAGCAATCCATCGGTTAAGCAGGAAGCAGAGTGGCAAGACTTGCTCATTCGTACCAAAAGAACTGTAGAGCTGATGCAAAACGAGACCACTAATGTTGGTAAAGAGCTTCATAAGTTCCGTTATGGTCAACGTTCGCTTCAGCAGTACAAAAAATTTATATAAAAGAGGAATACTATGCGCGGTTCTTTGCAAGCATACAAAAAGGTATCAGTCGACAGCCAATTGAGCGCGGCTTCTCCGCACAAAGTCATTCAAATGCTAATGGCGGGTGCAATTGAGCGTCTGATCCAAGGTAAAGCAGCAATGCAAGCAGGCAACATTCCTGCAAAAGGTGAGCGTCTGGGTAAAGCGTTGGACATCATCATCGCACTGCGCAGCTGTCTGTCTATGGACGACGGTGGTGATATTGCATCAAACTTAGATTCACTTTACGAGTTCATGATCACTCAGATCTCGGCAGCGAACCACCAAAACGATCCTCAACCGATCGACGATGTTATCGACATTATTCGTGAGATCAAATCAGCTTGGGACCAGATCCCAACTGAGTTTCACAACTTAACGGCTGCGGAAGTAGGCATTTAATAGATAAAACAATACCTTACTTATTTGGTAGGGTATTGTGTCTGATTGCACAGAAAGTCGTTCAGTAAAGTTACAATCAAGCTCACACCTCTTTATTGCTTGGTTGCCTTATTTTTTTATTCAAATAAAATAGAAGTCATTAGTGGCCCCTAATGGCTTTTTTTTGTTGCTGATTTTCCTATTTTGTCTATCGTTAATTGAGAGTGGTCCCACCTTTCTGACACTCAATTGCGCAAATCAAGGTCTGGCCGCAACACACCCATAATAAAGGCAATCATTCTTACTTATGCAAGGTTTGGCAAAGCTGCTTGTAATCGATGACGATGCACCAAGTCGTTTGAATATAAGCAATATATTGGAATTTGTTGGAGAAAGTTGCGAAGCTGTCAGTTCTGATCAGCTAGGCGATGTAGACTGGTCTAGCGTTTGGTCAGGTTGCATTGTTGGTAACATCTCTGCAGGTCGTGCTGCGACAGCGGTGATGACCCACCTCAACGAAGCGTACCATATCCCCCTTCTGGTTCTGGGTTCTTTCCCACTGCCTGTTGATGACTTGCCAAATTTTGTCGGTGAATTAGAACAACCTTTAAACTACCCGCAACTTAGCGAAGCGTTACGTCACTGCAAAGACTTCCTTGGTCGCAAAGGCGTTAATGTAGTCGCAAGTGCGCGTAAAAATACCCTTTTCCGTAGCCTTGTTGGTCAAAGCCGAGGCATTCAAGAAGTTCGTCATTTGATCGAACAAGTATCGGGCACAGAAGCAAATGTGCTGATCTTGGGTGAGTCTGGCACGGGTAAAGAAGTAGTCGCACGTAACATTCACTACCATTCTGCCTATCGTAATGGTCCGTTTGTGCCAATCAACTGTGGCGCGATCCCACCAGAGCTTCTGGAAAGTGAGCTGTTTGGTCATGAGAAAGGAGCGTTCACTGGCGCGTTGACCTCACGTAAAGGCCGTTTTGAACTAGCCGAGGGTGGTACGATCTTCCTTGATGAGATTGGTGATATGCCAATGTCGATGCAAGTGAAGTTGCTGCGTGTTCTGCAAGAGCGTTGTTTTGAGCGCGTAGGTGGCAACACCACGATCAAAGTAAACGTGCGTGTTGTAGCTGCAACGCACCGCGATCTAGAAACCATGATCGACGACGGCACGTTCCGTGAAGACCTTTTCTACCGCTTGAATGTTTTCCCAATCGAGATGCCTGCGCTAAAAGCACGTAAGCAAGACATCCCTTTGTTGCTACAAGAGCTAATGACGCGCTTGGAAGCAGAAGGCGGACAACCAATTTGCTTCACTCCTCGTGCGATTAACTCGCTGATGGAACACAACTGGCCGGGTAACGTTCGTGAACTTGCCAACCTTGTTGAGCGCATGATTATTCTCTACCCAAACAGTTTGGTCGACGTAAACCATCTGCCGACCAAGTACCGTTACAGTGATATTCCTGAGTTCCAACCAGAAGGTAACCCGTTTACTTCGGTTGAAGAACAAGAGCGTGACGTGTTCCAAGACATCTTCTCTGAGAACTTCAGTTTTGAAGATCAAAGCGATCTGGACCACAACATGAATGCTCCTCAAGCTTTACCGCCAGAAGGCGTGAACTTGAAAGAGCTTCTAGCCGATATGGAAGTCAACATGATCAGCCAAGCGTTAGAAGCACAAGGTGGTGTTGTAGCAAGAGCTGCTGACATGCTAGGTATGCGACGCACGACTTTGGTTGAGAAAATGCGCAAATACAACCTACAACGCTAGGTTTTATCTGACATCAAAAGTAAGCACTTTCCATTGTGCTTGTTGTCTTTTCCGACAAGAAAAGCGCACTTTTCCTAGTGTCAACTTCTTGTCGTTAGTATAATGCTATGATAAATATAGAAAATAGCTTGGTACGCTAATTGCTTGCCAAGCTATTTTAGTTTTTAAATGGCGATATTTCGACAGGCAGTGAATGGACAATAATACCAACCAATCCCATTTAGACTCGGTAGAGAATCAGGTCGAACGTTATAAGCAGGTTTTGGATGTGATGCCCGCAGGTGTGATCTTATTGGATACACACGGTGTGGTACGAGAAGCCAACCCAGAAGCGCACCGTATCCTTGAAATCCCACTGGTCAACGAGAAATGGTTCAACATCATCCAAGTGGTATTTGATCCGCGCGAAGATGATGGTCATGAAGTCTCACTGCGTAATGGCCGTAAGGTCCGTTTGGCGATCTCGGCCTCTGCGACGGGTCAACTTATCCTGATCACCGACCTAACAGAAACGCGTTTGCTGCAATCTCGCGTGAGTGACTTGCAGCGCTTGTCATCGCTTGGTCGCATGGTGGCTTCTTTGGCTCACCAAGTGAGAACGCCGTTATCGAGCGCTATGCTATATGCATCCAATTTAGGTGCGCCAAATCTCCCTCCGGCGACAAGAGAGCGATTCCAAAGCAAATTAATGGATCGACTGCACGATTTGGAGAAGCAGGTTAATGATATGCTGCTTTTTGCCAAAGGTGGTGATAATAAAGTCATTAAGCCTTTTAACATTGCTCAGCTTGTTGCCGAATATCAGCCGATGGTGGAAACCGCGCTGAAGAACAACAGCATCGACTACTTCCTAGAAGTCGAAGAAGAGAACACTGAGCTGTTAGGCAACGCTAACGCCATTGCTTCAGCACTGAGTAACTTAGTGATGAATGCGATTCAGATGTCTGGAAAGGAATCGCAAATAGATGTCTTTTTCCGCCCGGTGAACGGTGAACTGCGCATTTCTGTGCAAGACAGCGGTCCGGGTGTACCAAAAGAACTGCAAGCAAAAATTATGGAGCCATTCTTTACCACGCGTTCTCAAGGAACCGGGTTAGGGCTCGCTGTGGTTCAAATGGTTTGCCGTGCCCATGACGGTCGATTGGAACTTATTTCAGAGCAGGGTGATGGAGCCTGCTTTACCATGTGCATTCCGCTAGAGCGAGTGCAAGCAGAAGCGCAATAAGCGGCTTTTGTCGATAACAATTACTGGAGAATCATAATGGCGCAAAGCAAAGTGCTGATCGTAGAAGACGATGAAGGTCTTCGTGAAGCCCTAGTGGATACTCTGGCTCTGGCAGGGTACGAGTGGTTAGAAGCCGATTGTGCAGAAGACGCTTTAGTGAAGCTGAAGTCGAACGCGGTGGACATCGTGGTTTCTGATGTACAAATGGCCGGCATGGGCGGTTTGGCTCTGCTACGTAATATCAAACAGAATTGGCCAAACTTGCCAGTTCTTCTTATGACGGCTTACGCAAACATTGAAGACGCAGTGTCGGCAATGAAAGAAGGTGCGATTGATTACATGGCGAAGCCATTTGCACCAGAAGTTCTGCTGAACATGGTGAGCCGCTACGCACCAATCAAAAGTGATGACAACGGTGATGCAGTCGTTGCGGACGAGAAAAGTCTACGCCTACTTGCGTTAGCTGACAAAGTGGCACGCACGGATGCTAACGTAATGATCTTGGGCCCAAGCGGCTCAGGTAAAGAAGTCATGTCTCGCTACATCCACAATGCTTCAAACCGTAAAGACGGTCCTTTTGTTGCGATTAACTGTGCGGCGATTCCAGACAACATGTTGGAAGCGACACTATTTGGTTACGAGAAAGGCGCGTTTACTGGCGCGGTTCAAGCGTGTCCAGGTAAGTTTGAACAAGCCCAAGGCGGCACCATTTTGCTGGATGAAATCAGTGAAATGGATTTGAGCCTACAAGCGAAACTGCTGCGCGTTCTTCAAGAGCGTGAAGTGGAGCGTTTGGGTAGCCGTAAGAGCATCAAGCTGGACGTTCGTGTATTAGCAACCAGTAACCGTGACCTTAAGCAGTACGTGTCAGAAGGCAACTTCCGTGAAGACTTGTACTACCGCTTGAACGTATTCCCAATCTCATGGCCAGCACTTTGTGAGCGTAAAGGCGACATCTCGCCACTTGCGCAACACCTTGCTGAACGTCATTGCAGTAAAATGGGTATGCCAGTGCCTAAGTTCTCTCAAGTCGCATTAGATAAGCTGCTTCAATACCCATGGCCGGGTAACGTTCGTGAGTTGGATAACGTGGTTCAACGTGCTCTGATTTTGAGTGAAAACGGTGACATTGATGCAGAACACATTTTGCTAGAAGGTGTAGATTGGCAAGATGCCAGCAGCCTGCAACGTGTTGTACAAAATGCAGAAGTGGTGGTGCCAGATGTTAAGCCAGTCGCGCAAGCAGAATCTATCAACCGTGTTGCCGCTGGTGGTGAAGGACTCGGTGGTGAACTGCGTGACCAAGAATACGCGATCATTTTGGAAACGCTGATCGAATGTAACGGTCGTCGTAAAGAAATGGCAGAGAAATTGGGCATCAGTCCACGTACTTTGCGCTACAAACTCGCCAAAATGCGTGACGCTGGTATCGATATTCCGGCTTAGTATTCACATAAATAGCCATAGGACAAAAGTGTGGGTACACTACGGCACTATTGTCTTATGGCACAGTAATTGCTGTGTCAATAATCAGTTTTATTTAATAGTCAAACTTTTGGCTTAGAGGTGACAATGAAAGTTGATGGTATTCAGGCAGAAATGCGCGCCATGATGGTGGAAGCGACCAACACCGCTCCCGTTGCAACAGGTGCGAAAGTTGGGGCAGATTTTGGTGATCTCCTAACGAAAGCCATCAATAACGTAAACTCACTTCAAAAAGCATCGGGCGATCTGCAAACGCGTTTCGACCGGGGTGATGCCGATGTTTCCCTTTCTGACGTTATGATTGCTCGTAACAAGTCCAGTGTCGCATTTGATGCCACTGTACAAATCCGCAATAAGCTCGTTGAGTCCTACAAGGATCTCATGAACATGCCAGTGTAATTTTAGGTAATAAGTGTGGCAGACAAGTCTACAGATTTAACCGTCACTGATGGCGGCGCAGATGGTGCACTGATCGCTGGCTCAGATTTGGATGTGGATAGCCAAAACCCAGATCTTGAAGAGCGCAGTGCGTCAAAATTCGATATGGCAGTAGGCGACCTCGATTTACTTCGTCAGGTTGTGTTAGTGCTGTCTATCTCTATCTGTGTTGCGTTAATTGTGATGCTTTTCTTCTGGGTGAAAGAACCGGAAATGCGCCCGCTTGGTGCATACGAAACCGAAGAACTGATCCCAGTGCTGGATTACCTCGACCAGCAAAAAATCAATTACAAGCTAGATGGCAACACCATTTCTGTGGAATCGAGTGATTACAACTCGATAAAACTGGGCATGGTGCGTGCGGGTGTGAACCAAGCGACAGCGGCAGGCGATGACATTCTGCTGCAAGACATGGGCTTTGGTGTATCACAACGTTTGGAACAAGAACGTTTGAAGCTCAGCCGTGAACGCCAACTTGCACAAGCGATTGAAGAGATGAAGCAGGTGCGTAAAGCGCGTGTGTTGCTTGCTCTGCCAAAACACAGTGTGTTTGTTCGTCACAATCAAGAAGCGTCTGCCTCAGTATTTTTGACGCTCTCTACAGGCGCAAACCTAAAACAGCAAGAAGTGGATTCCATCGTTGATATGGTGGCAAGTGCCGTTCCGGGCATGAAGACCTCTCGTATTACGGTAACGGACCAACACGGCCGTCTGCTTAGCTCAGGTTCTCAAGACCCTGCGTCTGCTGCGCGTCGTAAAGAACAAGAGTTAGAGCGTAGCCAAGAGCAAGCGCTGCGCGAGAAGATCGATTCTGTTCTTCTACCAATCCTAGGTTTTGGTAACTACACCGCTCAGGTCGATATCCAAATGGATTTCAGCACTGTTGAGCAAACTCGTAAGAACTTCGATCCGAATACTCCAGCAACGCGCAGTGAATACGCGCTAGAAGATTACAACAACGGCAATATGGTTGCGGGCATTCCTGGCGCTCTAAGTAACCAACCGCCAGCCGATGCGTCGATTCCTCAAGATGTGGCGCAGATGAAAGACGGTTCGCTGACTGGGCAAGGTTCAGTCCGTAAAGAATCAACGCGTAACTTTGAACTCGACACCACTATCAGTCACGAGCGCAAGCAAACGGGCACATTGGCGCGTCAAACCGTTTCGGTGGCGATCAAAGACCGTCGCACCGTAAACCCAGATACGGGCGAAGTGACTTATACGCCGCTGTCAGAATCAGAAATTAACGCCATTCGCCAAGTGCTGATTGGTACCGTTGGTTTTGATCAAAACCGTGGTGACTTGCTAAACGTCCTTAGCGTGAAGTTTGCTGAGCCAGAGCTTGAGCAAATGGTTGATCCACCAATTTGGGAACATCCAAACTTCAACGATTGGGTTCGTTGGTTCGCGAGTGCGTTGGTGATCATCGTGGTTATCTTGGTTCTGGTTCGCCCAGCAATGAAGAAACTGCTTAACCCTGCGAGCACCGACGAAGACGAAATGTACGGACCAGATGGCTTGCCAATTGGTGCGGATGGTGAAACCAGCCTAATTGGTAGCGACATCGAAAGCGGTGAACTGTTTGAGTTTGGTTCAAGCATTGATTTGCCAAACCTTCACAAAGATGAAGATGTACTCAAAGCAGTACGTGCTCTGGTGGCAAACGAACCAGAACTTGCTGCTCAAGTTGTGAAAAACTGGATGAACGAAAATGGCTAACGATATCGTACCTCAAGATGAAAATGGCGTAGGTGTTCCTGCGGAGTTTGATGTCTCTAGCATGACAGGTGAAGAAAAAGCGGCGATTTTGCTACTAAGCCTGAACGAAGGCGACGCTGCTGGCATCATCCGTCACTTAGAACCAAAGCAGGTTCAACGGGTTGGTAGTGCAATGGCGCGCGCTAAAGATCTGAGCCAAGACAAAGTGTCTGGTGTGCATCGTGCGTTTTTAGAAGACATCCAGAAATACACCAACATCGGTATGGGCAGCGAAGACTTCATGCGTAATGCGCTGGTGGCTGCTCTGGGTGAAGACAAAGCAAACAACTTGGTCGACCAAATCCTATTGGGTACTGGCTCGAAAGGTCTGGATTCACTCAAGTGGATGGATCCTCGCCAAGTGGCAAGTATCATTGTCAACGAACACCCGCAGATTCAAACCATCGTACTTTCGTACTTGGAAGCGGACCAATCGGCAGAAATCCTTTCTCAGTTCCCAGAGCGTGTGCGTCTGGATCTGATGATGCGTATTGCCAACCTAGAAGAAGTTCAGCCATCGGCACTGGCAGAGCTGAACGAAATCATGGAGAAACAATTCGCAGGTCAAGCGGGTGCACAAGCAGCGAAGATTGGCGGCTTGAAGGCAGCAGCAGAAATCATGAACTACCTGGACAACAACGTCGAAGGTATCTTGATGGAGCAAATCCGCGACCAAGACGAAGATATGGCAACACAAATCCAAGATCTCATGTTCGTATTCGAGAACTTGGTGGAAGTGGACGACCAAGGTATTCAGAAATTGCTGCGTGACGTTCCTCAAGACGTTCTGCAACGTGCACTTAAAGGTGCCGACGACTCTCTACGTGAGAAAGTCTTCAAGAACATGTCTAAGCGTGCCGCTGAGATGATGCGTGACGATATCGAGGCAATGCCACCAGTTCGTGTTGCAGACGTGGAAGCGGCACAAAAAGAAATCTTGGCGATTGCTCGTCGTATGGCAGACGCTGGCGAAATCATGCTGTCTGGCGGCGCAGACGAGTTCTTATAATCCTTTTTTATTCCTCCTGCTTAAGTGGGAGGAATGCACTTCCTTAGTCGCACATTTTTCAAAGCACTTTATTTTAATATCAATTTCAACATAGACAGATTGTAGGTTAAGCATGGCTGGCGATAGAAAACGTGGATTTATCCGTCCTGATGAAGACGATGCGATGATCGAACCGCAGCGCTGGGGTTTGCCTGATTATGGTGAGCCGAAAGCAAAGCAAGCCAAGCAAACAGCGTTTAACTACGATCCAGGTTGGGTGCCAAACTTTGACGAACCGGAAGAAGAGCAAGCGCTTGAACTGACAGAAGAACAGATTGAGTTGATCAAGCAGGGCGCTTATCAAGAAGGTCTGTATCAAGGTCAAGAAGCAGGCTTTAAACAAGGCTACGACAAAGGCAAAGAAGAAGGCATTCAAGCAGGCCATGCAGAAGGTCTTGAGCTGGGTAAAGCGGAAGGTGTTACCGCTGGGCAAGAGTACATCCAGCAGCAGGTGGAAACCTTCATGAACTTGGCTAACCAGTTTGCTCAACCTTTAGAGCTGATGAACGCTCAGGTTGAAAAGCAGCTGGTGGACATGGTGCTGTGTCTAGTCAAAGAAGTTGTGCATGTAGAAGTGCAAACCAACCCTCAAATTATTCTCGATACAGTAAAACAATCTGTTGAAGCGCTGCCAATTTCTGGCCATCCAATTACCTTGCATCTGAACCCAGACGATGTGGCGATCATCCGCTCTGCATACGGCGAAGAAGAACTTGATTGTCGTAATTGGACATTGGTTGCAGAGCCAGCATTAAATCGCGGTGATGTACAAATTGCTGCTGGCGAATCGAGCATTAGCTACCGCATGGAAGAGCGCGTGAAAAGCGTGCTGAACAGCTTCTGTGGCGCGAATCGTCATCAAGGGGGCGAGTAGTCCATGCAAGCCTTGGCCGACCGTTTAAAAAACTACAAAGTTGAAGGCTTAACTACGCGTCCAGTTGCTTCAGGTAAGCTTGTGCGTGTTGTTGGCTTAACCCTGGAAGCGACAGGTTGTCGTGCTCCGATTGGCAGTTTATGTTTGGTCGAAACCATGTCCGGTCATATGGAAGCGGAAGTGGTGGGCTTTTCTGGTGATAACCTTTTCTTAATGCCGAGTGAGCAAATCACGGGCATCTTACCGGGCGCGAAAGTGACGCCTTTAACCAGCGAAGCAGGTTTGCCCGTTGGTATGGAACTGCTTGGGCGTGTGATTGATGGTGTGGGTAACCCACTTGATGGCCTCGGCCCGCTTTATACCGATCACCGCGCTTCGTTTAACGCTGAGCCAATTAACCCACTAGCGCGTAAGCCTATTTCTGAGCCACTTGATGTGGGTTTAAAAGCCATCAACGGCTTGTTGACGGTCGGTAAAGGCCAACGTATCGGTCTGTTTGCGGGTTCTGGTGTGGGTAAATCGGTCACCCTTGGCATGATGACGCGAGGCACGACGGCACAAGTTGTTGTCGTTGGGCTGATTGGTGAACGTGGACGCGAAGTAAAAGAATTCATTGAAGAGATTTTGGGTGAAGATGGACGCCGCCGTTCTGTGGTGGTGGCTGCACCTGCCGATGCTTCGCCTTTGATGCGCTTGAAGGGCTGTCAAACTGCACTGACGATTGCCGAATACTTCCGTGACCAAGGATTAGATGTTCTTCTACTGATGGACTCTCTGACGCGTTTTGCTCAAGCGCAGCGTGAGATTGCATTGTCTGTGGGTGAACCGCCTGCAACCAAAGGTTATCCGCCTTCGGTATTTGCTAAATTGCCTGCCTTGGTGGAACGTGCAGGTAACGGTGGTGATGATCAAGGTTCGATCACCGCGTTTTTTACCGTTCTGACCGAAGGTGACGATCTGCAAGATCCGATCGCCGATGCGTCACGTGCGATTCTCGATGGTCACATTGTCTTATCTCGTGAAATGGCAGATGCAGGTCACTACCCAGCCATCGATGTTGAGAAATCGGTGAGCCGTGTTATGCCGCAAATCACCACAGAAGAACACGTGTTGATGTCGAAAGCGGTGCGTCAGGTGTTGTCGATTTGCCGCAAGAACCAAGATCTGGTGTCGATTGGCGCTTATAAACCGGGGACTGACCCTGCTATCGATGGCGCATTCACCCTCAAGCCAAAACTGGACGAATACTTGCAGCAGCGCATGAAAGAGTCTGTGCCTTATGACATGTGTGTCAACATGTTGAAGAGCATCTTGGGTGGGTAATAGCGTATGAATAACGCCATGGAGTTCCTACTTGAGCAGGCAAAAGAACGCGAAGACCAAGCTGTATTAGCGCTCAATAAAGCTCGCTCGGAGCTTGAAGATTACTACCGCCAAGTTGAGCAAATTGAAAAGTACCGCTTAGATTACTGTCAGCAGTTGGTAGACCGTGGTATGGCAGGACTTACTGCAAGCCAATACGGCCACTTAAACCGCTTCTTAACCCAGCTTGATGAAACGCTTTCCAAGCAAAAACAGGCAGAAAACCACTTTAAAGAACAGGTGGTGAACTGCCAAGATTACTGGTTAAACATGCGTAAAGAACGGATGTCTTACGAGTGGATGATTGAAAAGCGCGAGAAAGAAAAGCAAATTGCGGAAGCGAAGCGTGAGCAAAAGCAGATGGATGAGTTTTCTACCTTGCTGTATAGCCGGAAACCGCAACGTTTTTAAGCGTTTCTCATCGTTATATCGCGTTAGTGCGTTTGCTACATCTCTACTGATTCAAGCAAAGTTACTTTCACCGAGTCTTGCTCTATCAATTCAAACACTTTTGGTCGAATCTCGCGAATCCACCATTCATTGTAGGTCTCTGCATATATCGCTTGTCGCGCTTGTTCACTGTCGAACTCACGTAACCAGACAAAGTAATCATACCCATCTTCACCCGTGTGAACATAGGTGTTTAAGACATGCATGCCTTTGGAGCGTTGGTAGGGCAGCAACTCATCTTTCATCCATGTTAACCATTGCTCTGTTTTGCCAGTTTTAATTTTATATTGGCGGAGTTCTGTGACTTTCAAAGCGATTCCTTATTGGTTGGGCAAGGTTTCTGTTTACGCTCCCACCAATGAATAGTCAAATCATGATGATGGTTTACGCATCTTTGATGTTGTTTGGGGATATCGCAAAGTTGATCTTTGTTCCACTGATGTTGCCTCACTTAACCGTCAGAAATTCCACACTATGCGTTGGCGTGATTTTTGCAATTTAGCCGTCAGTATCGGGTCTTTTGACCTAAGTTTGCCGCCTTTGTGCAATCCGGCAGCGAGTTGCTCAACGCTGCCGATGACGAGAGTTTCTATATGAATGTGAATTTATCCAATGTTTCTGCAACCAATAAGACGTCGGTTTCCGACTCTTCAAATAAAGTTGCTGCAGAAAACCCTGAAAGCAAAGGTTTTTTTGAAACCTTAGCCGGGGTATTTACTGATTCACAAAAAGCCGAAAAAGCGGTGGCAAAATCTGATGCGCCAGACGTATCGGCAGAAAACACAAATGAGGCGACAAAAGTCGCATCGGCAAAGTCAGAGGGTGAGAGCCAAGAAAAAGTCGCTGAAGCTGTGGATGGCGAGAAAGTGGCATCTGCAGAATCAACCGATGAGCTACTTGCTCAAGACGACGGTAAACAAGTTGCGAGCAGCAAAGCGGGTGAGCTTTCAGATAACGACTCGGCTTCTAGCGGTGTTAAACAAGCAAGTTCATCAGAAGGCGATGCAACCCAGTCAGCAGCAAATGGTGCTTCAAACCAAGTTACACAGGGCGCGATAGCAAACCAAACGCAGCCTAATAATGTAGACGCTTCTGAACCGGCGCCTAATGCTCAAGTGAAAAGTGCGATGGGTGAAGGCCAACAATTGTTGGGTCGTATTGAGCAAGCAAACCAAACGCTTAAGCCTAATGAGCAATTAGTTGATAGCGGCAAAGCATTGCCACCTGAGGCAGTATTGGCGCAACGCGTTACTCAACAGGAAAAAGACACCCCGCTGACTCCAGAACAACAAGCGATGCTTTCTGCTAAGCAATCCGGCCTACAAAGCGGCGCGGCGCAACCTGTTGGCAGTGACAAAGTAACGTTGGATGCCAATGGCAAACCCGTTGTATTGACAACGGAATCAGCCTCGAGCGCACAAGCAGCAAACACAAATCAAGCGGCTCCCGTTGCCGCGCAAATTGATTGGAACTCGCCAAGTACTCAAGCTGTTCACGCAGAAGCTACGGTGAATGCGACAACTCAAGCCGCGGTTAATGGTCAAGTTGTGGCTCAAGGTGCTCAGTCGATGGTTGGTGGAGAAGCATTGCAAACGGCATTTCCGATCGATACCGAAATCTCTGAAGTAAAACGTGTTTCTCTTGATGAGCTGCACATCATTGATACTAAGTTAGCGCAGGGTAAGCCTCTTTCACAACAAGAACTTGATGTGATTGAAGGGCTAAAAACGGGTGAGCTGGTTGCGGATATTCCTGTGCAAGAATTAGCGCAATTCGCGGCTTTACCAAGCGATGTAAAAGTGGCGATAGCAGAGCATCAAGCCGCTTCTAGCCAAACTCGTGTTGCGGCGTCTTCAGTGACGGCTCAACAAGCTCATCAGCTAGCCACGCAGGACATGAAGCACGCTGCAGCTCAAGCGAGTGCGCAGACAGCCGTATCCCCAAATGCTGACAAAGCCGCGTTATCTGCCATGCCAGAAGCGCTAGTGGCTGCAAATCTAAACCCAGCGGCGCAAGCTGCTTCTAGTGCAGAACTGAGTAAGAAAGTGATGAATGCTGGTCTTGCTGCAGGCGCATTGAAGGGTGCTTCAAGTAAGCAAGATAAACCGGAACCACAACATGGTTTAGCGGGACAAATTCAAGCGGCAGCAGGTCAACAAGGCGTGGCGGCTCAGCAACAGGCGCGAGTAGATGCTGCGCAGCAGGCACAGTTACCGTTGCAACTAACCAAAGAACTGGCCAATGACCAAGTGGCAGAGAAAGTACAAATGATGATGTCGAAGAACTTAAAGAACCTCGATATCCGTCTAGACCCGCCTGAACTTGGTCGTATGCAGATCCGCATGACAATGAACAACGACCTTGCCAATGTGCACTTTACGGTGGCAAACCCGCAAGCGCGTGACTTGATTGAACAAACCTTACCTCGCCTGAGAGAGATGTTGGCTCAGCAAGGTATGCAATTGGCGGATTCGTCGGTTCAGCAACAGAGCAGTGGTCAGCAACAAAGTGGCTACGCGAATGCGGAACAAAACGGTCAAAGCTCTCAAGGTCGTGGATTTTCTGGTCAGTCAGATGAAAACTTTGATGCCGACACGAATCTTGATTTGAATGTGGTTTCAAAGCGTGATGGAATTAGTTTTTACGCATAAAATAGCGGCCTAAAAAAGCAGAACAATAAGAGACAGTAATGGCAGAAGAACAGCTACAGGGTGCGGATGCACCAAAAGGAAAAAGTAAGTTACTGATCATCATTATCGCAGTGGTGGTTTTGCTTATCGGTGGTGGTGCGGCAGCTTTCTTTTTAATGGGTTCTGATGAACCTGCGCAAGCAGCACAAACCGAGCAGGCACAAGCGCAAACGGCAGCAGCGCCAATTGCGTACGTGAACATTGCACAACCGTTTATTTTTAACGTGACGGGAGATCGTCGCGATAGACTGGTACAAATCAAAGCGCAACTGATGGTGCGTGGCAGCGAGAATGAGCAATTGGCTCGTTACCATTCTCCACTGATAGAGAGTTCACTGCTATCGACATTTGCGTCAGCGACCGTGGAGCAACTTCGTTCTCCAACAGGACGAACTGAACTGCGTGATCGCGCTTCTGATGATATCAAAGCTGCATTGAATGCCGCTGTTGGTAAGCCAGTGATTGAGAAAGTACTGTTTACAGATTTTGTAATTCAATAGGTATAACGTGACCGATCTATTAAGCCAAGACGAGATTGATGCGCTTCTGCATGGGGTTGACGATGTTGATGACGTCGATGAACCCATAGATAACGACACCGAGGGTGCCGTCAGTTTCGATTTCTCGTCTCAAGACAGGATTGTCCGTGGTCGAATGCCGACGCTCGAACTTATCAATGAGCGTTTTGCCCGACACATGCGAATCAGCCTGTTTAACATGTTGCGTAAAACCGCTGAAGTGTCGATCAACGGCGTGCAGATGATGAAGTTTGGTGAATACCAAAATACCCTGTACGTTCCGACAAGTTTGAACATGGTGCGCTTCCGTCCACTCAAAGGTACGGCGCTGATCACCATGGAAGCACGCTTGGTGTTTATTCTGGTAGAGAACTTCTTTGGTGGTGATGGTCGTTTCCACGCAAAAATTGAAGGTCGTGAATTTACCCCAACTGAGCGTCGCATCATCCAGCTTCTGCTGAAAATTGTTTTCGAAGACTACAAAGAAGCGTGGTCGCCAGTAATGGGTGTGGAATTTGAATACCTCGATTCTGAAGTAAACCCAAGCATGGCAAACATCGTCAGCCCGACCGAAGTGATCGTCGTGAGCTCATTCCATATTGAAGTCGATGGCGGCGGTGGTGATTTCCACGTGGTCATGCCTTATTCGATGGTGGAACCAATCCGCGAACTGCTTGATGCGGGTGTTCAATCCGACAAGATGGAAACTGACGTACGTTGGAGCTCGGCACTGCGTGAAGAGATCATGGATTGCCCAGTCAATTTCCGTGTGAATCTGCTAGAGAAGGACATCTCTCTGCGTGATTTGATGGAGCTGCAACCGGGCGACGTGATCCCGATTGAAATGCCAGAACACGCAACCATGTTCATCGAAGACTTACCAACTTACCGTGTGAAAATGGGTCGCTCCGAAGACAAGATGGCAGTGCAGATCTCTGAAGAGATCGAACGCCCACACGTAGTAAAAACAGATTTAGCGTTCTTGGGTAAAGACATCATGTCTGAACTTGAAAACGACGACGATACAGACGATTAAAACCCTTACTCATTACAATCGCCTCGCTTTGTTCTCTGTTATCGACAACAAAGAATGAAGCCAGAAGTATGGCGCAGTAAGGTTTAACACAGGACAGAAAAATGGAACCAAGTGACGATCAAAAGCTAGCAGACGAATGGGCAGCCGCTCTTGGCGAAGACCCGTCTGCACCTTCAATTGATGTTGATGAAATATTGGCAGCGCCACTGGAAGAGTTAAAAGACACCTCTGCTCCAATTACGGAAGATGAGCGTCGTAAGCTCGACACCATCATGGATATTCCAGTGACCATTTCGATGGAAGTAGGGCGCTCACAAATCAGTATCCGTAACCTACTGCAATTGAACCAAGGTTCGGTTGTAGAGCTTGATCGCCTCGCGGGTGAATCGCTCGATGTACTGGTTAACGGTACTTTGATTGCGCACGGCGAAGTCGTTGTCGTCAACGATAAGTTTGGTATTCGTCTAACTGACGTGATCAGCCAAACTGAACGCATCAAAAAGCTGCGTTAATATGAGCAGTTCAATCAAAACGCGATTGAAGCAAATTACAGGAGCACTCGGCTTAATGCTGAGTGCTCCTTATGCATTTGCTGCCGCGCCAACGAGTTTGGACCTTGCGACCACGTTAGGTTCTTTAGTGCTGGTTATTGGTGTGATTCTATTTCTGGCTTGGTTGCTAAAGCGCATGCAAGTACCAGCAATGGGTCAACAAAAAGGGCTACGAATTGTTAGCCAGTTACCAGTCGGTACCAAAGAGCGCATTGCGGTTGTGCAAGTCGGTGAAGAGCAGTTTTTGGTGGGCATTACCAGCCAATCTATCCAAACCCTAGCCAAGCTTGAAAAGCCATTGAAAGAGGAAGAGTTGGCGACCAGTGCCTTCGCGAGTCAATTTAGCCAACTGATAAAAAAACATGACAAAGGATAATTCAATCCGCCTAATGCTGAGCACTTTTATGCTGCTCGTTGGCGTGCTGTTTTCTTCACTTTCGTTTGCGCAGGCAGAGGAATCGCCATTGCCTTCTAACCTTGCACAAGGTGATAGTGTGACGGTTCAGGCGATGGAAAACGAATCGGGCTCAAGCCGAAGTATGTCAGTGGGCAATGGTGGAGGGATTCCCGCCTTTACCATGACGACCAATGCCGATGGCAGCGAAGACTACTCGGTTACACTACAAATTCTTGCGCTGATGACCATGCTTGGCTTCTTGCCAGCCATGGTTATTTTGATGACGTCGTTTACCCGTATCGTGGTGGTGATGTCTATCTTGCGACAGGCAATGGGTCTACAACAAACGCCTTCTAACCAAGTCATTATTGGTATCGCGCTATTTTTGACGTTCTTTATCATGTCGCCTGTCTTGAATGAAATTAACGATCAAGCGGTACAACCTTATTTGAACGAGCAAGTGACAGCACGTGAAGCCTTTGATGCGGCGCAAGCACCGATGAAAGCGTTCATGCTTAAACAGACTCGAATTAAAGATTTGGAAACGTTCGTCAATATGTCTGGCGAAGAGGTAACAAACCCAGAAGACGTTTCGATGGCGGTGTTGATTCCTGCTTTCATTACCTCAGAGCTTAAGACTGCGTTCCAGATCGGTTTCATGTTATTCCTACCGTTTTTGATCATCGACTTGGTTGTCGCATCGGTGTTGATGGCAATGGGTATGATGATGCTCTCGCCAATGATCGTATCGTTACCATTTAAGCTGATGCTGTTTGTGCTGGTGGATGGTTGGAACTTGATATTGTCGACACTCGCCGGCAGTTTTGCCCTTTAGATTGGCACAGAGAGAAGAGGGTAAGACATGACTCCAGAAATGTTTGTCGAGCTTTTCCGTGATGCACTGTGGATGGTGCTGATCATGGTCTGTGCCATCATTATCCCAAGTTTGCTTATTGGTCTTGTCGTCGCTATTTTCCAAGCGGCAACCTCTATCAACGAACAAACGCTGAGTTTCTTACCGCGTTTGATTGTTACCTTGTTGGCTTTAATGTTGTTCGGCCATTGGATGACCCAAATGTTGATGGAATACTTCTTCGGCCTGATTGAACGCCTACCACAGGTGCTCTACTAGAGGCGCGTATGGAGTATCCGACCCATATCGTCCTCGACTGGATCGCAAACTACTTTTGGCCCTATACCCGTATTTCTGCCATGTTGATGGTGATGACGGTAACCGGGGCACGCTTTGTCTCACCTCGAATTCGTCTCTACCTCGGTTTAGCCATTACCTTTGCGGTTGCGCCTGCGATTCCTGCTGTGCCTCAAGATATTGAGCTGCTTTCTTTCCGTGGTTTCATGACCATTGCCGAGCAAATCATTATTGGTGTTGCGATGGGCATGGTGACTCAGTTTATGATCCAGACGTTTGTACTTTTAGGTCAGATCTTAGGTATGCAATCTAGCTTGGGTTTCGCCTCTATGGTGGACCCTGCTAACGGCCAAAACACCCCTTTGCTTGGTCAGCTATTTATGTTCTTGGCGACCATGTTCTTCCTTGCTACCGATGGGCATTTAAAAATGTTGCAATTGGTGGTGTTCAGTTTCAAGACCTTGCCGATTGGGTCTGGCTCGCTTAATGCGGTCGATTTTCGTGAAATGGCGAGTTGGCTTGGCATCATGTTTAAGACGGCATTGAGTATGTCGTTGTCGGGCATTATCGCGCTGCTCACGATTAACTTGTCATTCGGTGTAATGACACGTGCCGCACCACAGCTAAATATCTTCTCGCTTGGTTTTGCCTTTGCCTTGATGGTGGGCTTGTTACTTTGTTGGTACATTCTGGCTGGTTTGTACAGTCATTATGAATTGTTCTGGGCAGTGGGTGAGGAACAGATTTGTAACCTCATTCGCTTGGATTGCTAGGAGGCTGGATTGGCAGAGTCAGACGGTCAGGAACGCACCGAAGAAGCCACGCCCCGACGGTTACAACAAGCCAGAGAAAAGGGGCAAGTTGCTCGGTCAAAAGAGCTCGCATCGGCATCAGTGCTGATTGTGGGGGCTATCGCCTTAATGTGGTTTGGCGAGTCTTTGGCGCGCTCGCTGTTTTCCATCATGAGTCGTTTGTTTGATCTCAAACGCGATGAAATCTTCGATACTGCTAAGTTATTCGACATTGCGTTTGGTGCAATGACGGACCTGCTGTTCCCACTGTTTCTTATTCTTATCACTTTGTTTGTTGCCGCCATGATTGGAGCCGCAGGGGTGGGGGGCATCAGTTTTTCTGCCGAAGCGGCAATGCCAAAGCTTTCCAAGATGAACCCGCTCAGTGGTCTAAAGCGCATGGTGGGCATGCAAAGTTGGGTCGAACTGATCAAATCGATTTTAAAAGTCGCGCTAGTAACGGGGATGGCGATTTACCTTATCCAAGCGTCGCAAGCGGATTTGATTCAGTTAAGCATGGATGTGTATCCGCAAAACATCTTCCATGCTTTGGATATCTTGCTCAACTTCATCCTGCTGATCAGTTGTTCTTTGCTCATCGTTGTGGCTATCGATATTCCGTTCCAGATTTGGCAACACGCTGATCAGCTGAAGATGACCAAACAAGAGATCAAAGACGAATACAAAGAGACTGAAGGTAAGCCTGAAGTGAAAGGTCGTATTCGTATGTTGCAACGTGAAGCGGCTCAGCGTCGAATGATGGCCGATGTGCCGCAGGCCGACGTTATTATTACCAACCCGGAGCACTTCTCTGTCGCACTGCGCTATAAGCAGAAAACCGACCGTGCGCCAGTGGTGATTGCCAAAGGTACTGACCATATGGCAATGAAGATCCGAGAAGTAGCGCGCGAACACGATATTACTATCGTACCCGCTCCGCCATTGGCACGTGCGCTCTACCACACCACAGAGTTGGAGCAGGAAATTCCTGACGGCTTGTTTACCGCTGTAGCGCAAGTTCTGGCGTTCGTTTTCCAACTTAAGCAGTATCGTAAACGTGGCGGTCAACGACCGAAAATTCAGGACTACGACCTACCAATCCCACCTGAACATCGTCACTAATGAAAATAATTGCATGGTGTGATTAGACAAAAATTCACATTAGATCAAAGGATTGTGATTTCTTTGAGCAACTAGTCATTATTTTGGCGTTAATCATGGTACACACATTGCTTAAATCGCGTTAATCAACAACAATACCTAAACTTTTAGGCGAAAGCTGTCGCGTAATACTAGTTACATGTGTGTACTTACATGCCTCTGTTACGTGATGATCCAGACCGATTGAGACACCTCGCAGTATGAAGTTAAGCCTGCCATTTGCAGATAAATTACCCAAAATTCCACAGCGTTCCATGCCCGCCATTGGTGCGCCTGTTATGGTATTGGCCACCCTTGCAATGGTGGTGCTACCTATACCTGCATTCCTGTTGGATTTATTCTTCACCTTTAACATCGCCCTCGCTATGGTGGTGTTGTTAGTGACCGTTTACACACGTCGTCCACTCGACTTTGCTGCGTTCCCAACCGTTCTGCTTATCGCGACGTTATTACGTTTGGCGTTGAACGTTGCTTCAACCCGTGTGGTACTTCTGTACGGTCATGAAGGGGGCAATGCGGCCGGTAACGTAATCGAAGCCTTCGGTAACGTTGTTATCGGTGGTAACTACGCCGTCGGTCTGGTGGTCTTCCTTATCTTGATGATCATTAACTTCATGGTTGTAACCAAAGGTGCGGGTCGTATTTCTGAGGTAAGTGCTCGCTTCACCTTGGATGCCTTACCGGGTAAACAGATGGCGATCGATGCGGACTTGAACGCCGGTTTGATTGACCAAGACCAAGCGCGTTTACGCCGTTTTGAAGTGACTAAAGAAGCCGACTTCTACGGTTCAATGGACGGTGCGTCTAAATTCGTAAAAGGTGATGCGATTGCGGGTATTTTGATCCTGTTTATCAACATCATCGGTGGTCTATCGATTGGTATGGCGCAATACGGTTTGGGCTTCTCTGAAGCTATGCAAATCTACACCTTGCTGACCATCGGTGACGGCTTGGTGGCACAAATTCCATCGCTATTATTGTCTATCGCGGCTGCGATGATGGTAACGCGTCAAAATACTGATGAAGACATGGGCGAGCAGCTGATTTTCCAGATGTTCGACAACCCGAAAGCCCTCATGATCACCGCCGCGATTCTTGGTGTGATGGGTATCGTGCCGGGTATGCCTCATTTCTCATTCTTGTCATTAGCGGTTATCGCTGGTGGTGCAGCTTACTGGCTCGACAAGAAGCAAAAACAAAAAGCCAAAGAACCCGCGTTACCCGCCAAAGCGGAAGATGGCAGTGAACCAATTTCTCAACGCGAATTGTCGTGGGATGACGTGCAACCCGTCGATATCATTGGTCTAGAAGTAGGCTATCGCTTGATCCCGTTGGTGGATCGTGACCAAGGTGGTGAGTTGCTTGAGCGTGTGAAAGGGGTGCGTAAAAAGCTTTCTCAAGACTTCGGTTTCCTTATTCCTGCGGTTCATATCCGTGACAACCTAGAACTGACGCCAAACAGCTACCGCATCACCTTGATGGGTGTTGCTGTTGGTGAGGCCGAGATTCGTCCAGATCAAGAACTGGCGATTAACCCAGGTCAGGTTTACGGCATGATTGAAGGCGAGCCGACCATGGACCCTGCATTCGGTCTAGAAGCGGTTTGGATTCGTGAAGAGCAGCGTGAACATGCCCAAGCATTAGGCTACACCGTAGTGGACTCATCCACGGTACTAGCTACCCACTTGAGCCAACTGCTGACCAACAACGCGTCACAACTGATTGGTCATGAAGAAGTACAGAACCTATTGGAAATGCTCGGCCGTAGCGCGCCTAAATTGGTGGAGAACTTTGTTCCTGATCAGTTGCAACTTGGCGTGGTGGTGAAAGTGCTGCAGAACCTGCTTAACGAAGCTATCCCAATTCGCGATATTCGAACCATCGTGCAAACCTTGGCGGAGTACTCGAGTAAGAGTCAAGAACCTGACATTTTGACTGCCGCAGTTCGTATCAGTTTGAAACGTCTAATTGTTCAGGAAATCAATGGTATAGAGCCTGAACTACCAGTGATAACACTCATTCCTGAGCTGGAACAAATCTTGCATCAAACCATGCAGGCTTCAGGCGGCGAATCCGCTGGTATTGAACCGGGATTAGCTGAGCGACTTCAGTCCTCTCTGAGCCAAGCGACACAAGAGCAAGAACTGAAAGGCGAGCCTGCGGTTCTGCTGACATCTGGCGTATTGCGTTCCACATTAGCGAAGTTCGTTAAGAACACAATACCGAACCTCCGCGTACTGTCTTACCAAGAAATACCGGACGAAAAGCAGATCAGAATTGTGCAAGCCGTGGGCAACTAAGCCTGCGCATCATTAATGGATTTATAGTTTGAAAATTAAACGATTTTTTGCCAAAGACATGCGAACAGCGCTGCTCCAAGTGAAAGAAGAGCTTGGTGCAGAAGCAGTGATCATGTCGAACAAGAAAGTGGCAGGCGGTGTAGAGATCGTAGCGGCAATCGACGGCGAGTCCAATGCAGCTCCGACTTCACAGGCGCACTCTCTTCCTAACCGTGGCGCAGCTCAACCAAATCGTTATAGCGAACAACGTCAATTGCCGTCATCTGCAGCAGAGCGTTATCAAGATCGCCGTTTGGATGAAGACAGAATTAGCCTAAACGCGAACAATGAAAAATCAGGCTCAATGACGCAACGTTTCGCGAACATGCTCAAGCAATACAGCAATGGTGCTGCTGAGTCAGATGACCATGTGGCAGAGAACGAAGATTCTTTGTCGGCATTACTGCAGCGCCAAAACAAGCATCGTGAAAGCTATAACCAAGAAAAGCCAGCGCCATATCAACCCGATTCGCCACTGGCGAAGTTGATTGCACAAGACAACCGATTTGAGCGCCCAACACCTAAGTTGGATCCAACACGCTATGACCGTCGTCGTCCATCGGATGAGCGAGAAGACTCTAGTAGTGAATTAGAGAACATGCGCGAAGAGATGACATCAATTCGTCGTTTGTTGGAGCACCAAGTTTCCGGTTTGATGTGGCAAGAGGTTGAACGCCGTGAACCATTGCGCGCGATGCTGATTAAGCGTCTAGAGCGAATGGGCGTTTCGCCGGAGTTGGCAGATCAAATGGCTTGCTACATTCCAGAAGACACTAAGCCGGCGCGAGCGTGGAAGGCACTGCTTTCTCTCGTGGCGGATCAAATCAGCATTCCAAAACAAGACATCTTGAAGCGTGGTGGTGTGGTTGCACTGCTTGGCCCGACAGGTGTTGGTAAAACCACCACGGTTGCAAAGCTTGCAGCGCGTGCGGCAATGGAGTTTGGTGCCGACAATGTCGCCCTTGTGACAACAGACACATATCGCATAGGTGCACATGAGCAGCTCTCAATTTACGGAAGAATTATGGGTTGTCCTGTAAGAGTTGCTAAAGATTCTAACGAGTTAGCCGATGTTATATATCAGCTAAGAAACAGAAGACTGATTTTGGTCGATACGGCAGGGATGGGGCAGCGAGACGTAAGACTCTCTGAGCAGCTCGATACCCTGATGCAAGAGAGCGGAGAAGTGATTCACAGCTACCTTGTTTTGCCAGCTACCGCACAACGTCGTGTTCTACAAGAAACACTGGATCATTTCCGACGCATTCCGCTGTCGGGCTGTATTTTGACTAAGCTTGATGAATCATTAAGTCTTGGCGAATTCATCAGCGTGGTGATTCAGAACGCGATGCCAGTGGCTTATATTGCCAATGGTCAACGCGTACCAGAAGACATTGTGATAGCACAACCAAAATACATGATTGCGAAAGCAAATGAACTGTTAGAGAAGTCGACAGAGAACGAACCTCACTTTTGGAACAGTGACAGCGAAGGACTCTAGGGCGGCGGACTACTATGACTGAGAATATGATACACGATCAAGCAAGCGGCCTCCGTCGCTTAACACAACCATCATTGACTAAGGTAATTGCTGTTACTGGCGGTAAAGGTGGTGTGGGTAAATCAAACGTAACACTGGGTCTGGCGATTTGTATGGCGCGCCAAGGCAAAAAGGTGATGGTTCTCGACGCGGACTTAGGTCTGGCGAATGTGGACGTTATGCTCGGAATCCGTTCAAAACGTAACCTAGGGCATGTCCTTGCGGGTGAATGTGAGCTAAAAGATGCGATTGTTGAAGGCCCTTATGGTATAAAGATAGTCCCTGCAACTTCTGGCACACAAAGCATGACCGAGCTGTCTCACGCTCAACATGCTGGACTCATCCGTGCATTTGGTAGTCTTGAAGAAGAAATGGACGTACTGCTGATTGATACAGCAGCGGGCATTTCTGACATGGTAATTAGCTTTTCACGTGCAGCTCAAGATGTTGTGGTTGTGGTTTGCGATGAGCCGACTTCAATCACCGATGCCTACGCATTAATCAAGCTGTTGAGTAAAGAACACCAGGTTCAGCGCTTCAAAGTTGTTGCAAATATGGTCAGAAGCTACCGTGAAGGCAGAGAATTATTCGCAAAGTTGACTCTAGTCACAGAGCGCTTCTTGAATGTCAGCCTCGAACTCGTAGCATGTATTCCATTGGATGACAAAGTACGTCAAGCCGTGAAAAGACAGAAGATCGTTGTGGATGCCTTCCCTCGCTCTCCTGCGGCTTTAGCGATCAGCTCATTAGCGAACAAAGCACTGACGTGGCCACTGCCAAAGACACCAAGTGGACACCTAGAATTTTTCGTTGAAAGGTTGCTAAATCGTACTGAATTGGCAGAGGACCCTTTTGGTGAATAAAGCGATTACCTATGACCAACATGGCAAATTTAATAGCCAGCAGGCGTTCATTGAACGTTACTCGGTGTTGGTTAAGCGTATTGCTCATCACCTGTTAGGCCGTTTACCGCCGAGTGTTCAGGTAGAAGATTTAATTCAGGCCGGCATGATCGGCCTTATCGAAGCTCAGCAGAATTATGATGGTTCTAAAGGTGCGAGCTTTGAAACTTATGCAGGTATCCGAATTCGCGGTGCAATGTTGGATGACATTCGCAAAGGCGACTGGGTACCTCGTTCTGTTCATAAGAACAACCGCGAAATTAACCAAGCGATCGCAGAGCTGGAAGGTGTACTAAATCGTGACCCATCGGACTCAGAAGTAGCAGCACATCTCGGCATGACACTAGACCAATATCATAGTGCGCTTACCGACATAAACTGTTCAAAACTGGTGGGAATTGAAGATTTAGGCGTCTCTGATGATGTGATTTCACCGGCTGATGAAACCGATGACAGCAATCCATTTAAGGGTGTTGCTGATGAATCGTTCAAAAAAGCACTGGTTGAATCAATAAAACAGCTTCCAGAGCGTGAAGCGCTAGTACTTTCGCTTTATTATGACGAAGAACTCAATTTGAAAGAGATTGGCGATGTGTTGGGCGTAAGCGAATCTCGCGTAAGTCAAATACTGAGTCAATCGATGCAACGTTTACGCACCAAGCTCAGTGCGTGGACACAAAATGACTAAACACACTGATTTTACGATTCAGTGGAGGCAATTTTGAATAAAAACATGAAGATCCTTATTGTTGATGATTTCTCAACAATGCGCCGTATTGTTAAAAACCTGCTTCGTGACTTGGGTTTCAATAACACTCAAGAAGCGGACGATGGTTTAACTGCATTACCTATGCTGAAAAAAGGTGACTTCGACTTTGTTGTAACTGACTGGAACATGCCAGGTATGCAAGGCATCGACCTGCTTAAACACATCCGTGCGGATGCTGAACTTAAGCACCTACCTGTTCTAATGATCACAGCTGAAGCAAAGCGTGAGCAGATCATCGAAGCAGCTCAAGCAGGCGTTAACGGTTACATCGTTAAGCCGTTTACTGCTGCAACACTAAAAGAAAAATTAGATAAAATTTTCGAACGTTTATAACTCTCTCTTTCTCTTTGTTAATCGAGTCATCACTCCTAATACCTAATACTAAAGGGTGGCTCGTTTGACGCTAAAAAAGCGAAAAGAAAGAACTAAACGTAAAAAAGGGTCTATTCAGGATGATCTCACTAGAGCAGGCGAAGTCGCTCGTTCAGATGCTAGAAAACGGGGAACAGGACCAAGCTAATGCGCTTGTTGCCTCGATATATGAAAGCGATGGGAATCCGATGTTAAAAGAAATCGGAACATTAACCCGCGACCTTCATGATTCACTTAAGCACTTCAACATCGATCAACGCATGACAGAAATTGCCAGGGCGGAAATCCCTGATGCAAGAGACCGTCTGCAATATGTGATTGATAAAACTGAGTTAGCAGCAAATAAAACGATGGATGCGGTTGAGTGCTGCTTGCCTATCGCCGATAACCTGCATGAGTGCCTTCAACAAGTTCGCCCTCAATGGAACGAACTCATGCACGGACGCATTGAATTAAGCGATTTCAAAGCGCTTTGCCATCGTATCGACGAGCTGTTAGTTCAAGTCGAAGGTGATAGCACTGAATTGCGCGGTCAGCTGACCGAAATTCTTATGGCACAAGACTTCCAAGACTTAACGGGTCAAATCATTCGCCGCGTGATCACGCTTGTCAATGAAGTGGAAGATCGCCTGGTTGAGATCTTGACCGTCTTTTCTGGCAATAAACCAGAAGAACAGACTCAAGTTTTGCCAGAACCGTCAGATAAAAAGATTAAACAATCAAGCGAAGCAGAAGGCCCAATTCTTAACCCTGAGCAAAGGGTAGATGCGGTCTCGTCGCAGGACGAAGTCGACGACTTGTTGTCCAGTCTTGGATTTTAAAGGTAACGTATGAGCTACGATTTAGACGAAGATATTCTTCAGGACTTTCTAATTGAGGCTGGGGAAATCCTTGAGCTGCTGTCTGAGCAGTTAGTTGAACTGGAAAATAATCCAGAAGACAAAGATCTCCTAAACGCGATTTTCCGCGGTTTCCACACGGTGAAAGGTGGTGCTGGTTTCCTATCATTGGCAGAACTGGTTGATACCTGTCACGGCGCTGAGAACGTGTTCGACGTGTTGCGAAACGGCCAACGTTCAGTGACGCCAAGCCTAATGGACACCATGCTGAAAGCGCTTGATACGGTTAACCATCAATTCCAAGCGGTTCAAGATCGTGAGCCACTAGATGCGGCGGATCCTGCGTTGCTAGAAGAGCTTCACCGCCTATGCAAACCAGAGTCTGAAGACGAAGTGGTCGCTGCTGTTGAAGCGCTAGTCGTAACACCAGAACCTGTGATTCCTGAGCCAGTCATCGAACAACCTGCTGCGCCAGTTGAGCCTGCTCCTGCATCTTCAAGTGTTGGCTCTGTTGACGAAATCACTCAAGACGAATTTGAAAAGCTATTGGACGAGCTGCACGGTAAAGGTACTGCTCCAGGTGCGTCTGCATCAGCGCCAGTAGCTCCAGCTGCGCCTGTTCAAGCAAGTGCGCCTGCGGCAGATAGCGGCGACATTACTGATGATGAATTTGAACGTCTATTGGACGAGCTACACGGTGTAGGCAAAAGCCCATCAGCATCAGATGTTGCTCCAGTAGAACCACCAAAAGCACCAGAGCCGGTTGCACCAGCGGCATCTTCATTCTCAAACGACAGCGACTTAATGACGGATGAAGAGTTTGAGAAGTTACTTGATGAACTACACGGTGCTGGTAAAGGACCGACTCTTGAAGAGTTAGACTTTGCAACCAAACCCGCATCGGCAAACGTGGCACCAGAAGCGCCAAAAGCAGAACCTGCACCAGCGCCTAAACCTGCTCTAGTAGCGGCTGCGCCTTCTCCTGCACCAGCTCCAGCTCCTAAGCCAGAAGCAAAACCGGTTGCGGTAAAAGAAGAAGCGAAAGCGCCAGCGGTTAAGAAGCCACAAGCAGAAGCAACTGTACGTGTTGATACTTCGACACTAGACACCATCATGAACATGGTTGGTGAGCTTGTATTGGTGCGTAACCGTCTACTAAGCCTTGGTTTGAACAGCAACGACGAAGAAATGTCGAAAGCGGTAGCAAACCTAGACGTCGTGACTGCAGACCTTCAAGGTGCAGTGATGAAAACGCGCATGCAGCCAATCAAGAAAGTATTTGGCCGTTTCCCACGCGTTGTTCGCGACTTGGCGCGTAACCTAAATAAAGACATCGTGCTTGAAATGCGCGGTGAAGAAACCGACCTAGATAAAAACCTAGTAGAGGCGCTTGCGGATCCATTGATCCACTTGGTGCGCAACTCGGTTGACCACGGTATCGAAATGCCAGACGACCGCGCGAAAGCAGGTAAATCTCGTACTGGTAAAGTGATCCTGTCTGCATCACAAGAAGGCGATCATATTGAACTGGCTATCGTTGATGATGGCGGCGGTATGGATCCGAACAAACTTCGTGGCATCGCGGTGAAACGCGGCATGATGGACGAAGATGCGGCAGCACGCCTGTCAGATAAAGAGTGCTTCAACTTGATCTTTGCGCCAGGCTTCTCAAGTAAAGAGAAGATTTCAGATATCTCTGGTCGTGGTGTCGGTATGGACGTGGTTAAAACCGCGATCAACACCCTAAACGGCTCTATCGATATTGACTCTGAGCTAGGCAAGGGCACTAAGATCACCATTAAAGTTCCACTCACACTGGCGATCCTTCCAACACTGATGGTTGGTGTAGGCGGTCATCCGTTTGCTCTGCCATTGGCGTCGGTGAACGAGATCTTCCACCTAGATCTAAGCCGCACTAACGTGGTCGATGGTCAGTTGACGATTATCGTACGTGATAAGTCTATCCCCCTGTTCTACCTACAAAATTGGTTGGCTTCTAAGTCTCCACGTGTACAAGAGCGTACAGGCCACGGTCATGTTGTTATCGTACAGATCGGTAGCCAACGTGTTGGTTTTGTAGTGGATACATTGATCGGCCAAGAAGAAGTGGTGATCAAGCCGCTAGATAACCTATTGCAAGGCACGCTAGGTATGGCAGGTGCGACGATCACCAGTGATGGCCACATCGCATTGATTCTTGATGTGCCAGACCTACTTAAGCAATACGCTGCAGCTTCGCGCATCTAAGCGAAGCTGGAGTCGATAAAAGGAATAAAATGGCGATTAAAGTACTAGTCGTTGATGATTCGAGTTTTTTCCGTCGTCGCGTTAGCGAAATCATCAACTCAGAATCGCGCCTAGAAGTGATTGACGTTGCGGTTAACGGCAGAGAAGCGGTTGAGAAAGCCAAAACGCTCAAGCCTGACGTCATCACGATGGATATTGAAATGCCAGTCATGGATGGTATCACTGCCGTTCGTGAAATCATGGCTGCGTCTCCTACGCCAATCCTGATGTTTTCGTCCCTGACTCACGACGGGGCGAAAGCAACGCTTGACGCACTAGATGCGGGTGCGTTGGATTTCTTACCGAAAAAGTTCGAAGACATTGCTCGTAACCGTGATGAAGCCGTTTCTCTGCTTCAACAGCGAGTGATTCAAATTGCGTCTAAGCGCGCGTTTATGCGTCGTCCAATTGCGCGACCAGCGACTGCAGCGACCAGTTCGACAGCACGTCCTTTGGCTTCTCGCACTTCTGCGCCGACTGCATCTGCGCCAAGCCGTCCGATGGCAGCGAAATTCCGCGCATCAGGTAAGAAGTATCAGCTAACAGCGATTGGTACGTCGACTGGCGGCCCTGTCGCGCTACAAAAAATTCTGACTCGTTTGCCAGTTAACTATCCACATCCAATCGTGCTTATCCAGCACATGCCAGCGACATTCACTGCGGCATTTGCAAGCCGTCTAAATACGCTATGCAAAATCCAAGTGAAAGAAGCGCAAGATGGTGATGTGTTGCAAGCGGGTGTGGCTTATCTTGCCCCAGGCGGCAAACAGATGATGGTTGACGGTCGTGCTGGTGCTGCTCGTCTTCGTATTATCGATGGCGGCGATCGCATGAACTACAAACCGTGTGTCGATGTAACCTTCGGTTCTGCTGCAAAAGTCTACGGCGACAAAGTGTTGTCGATGGTACTGACAGGCATGGGCGCTGATGGTCGTGAAGGTGCACGTATGCTGAAATCAGCAGGTTCCACCATTTGGGCTCAAGACGAAGAAAGTTGCGTCGTTTATGGTATGCCACAAGCGGTTGCGAAAGCGGGCATCTCTACTGAAGATTTACCACTTGAACGCATTGCAGAGCGCATGCTGGTGGAAGTGGGCTTAGCGTAGGAAAGATCATGATCGTTTGGAGTGTAGCAAACCAAAAAGGTGGAGTAGGTAAAACCACATCAACCGTGACATTAGCTGGTCTATTGAGCCAAAAAGGTCACCGAGTGTTGATGGTGGATACCGATCCGCACGCGTCGCTGACGACTTATCTTGGTTATGATCCGGATGCCGTAACAACAAGCTTGTTCGATCTTTTTCAGCTGAAGACGTTTTCACGTGAGACGGTAAAGCCGTTGATCTTAGAAACGGATCTTGAAGGTATGGATATCATTCCTGCGCACATGTCGCTTGCTACGCTAGACCGCGTAATGGGCAACCGTAGCGGAATGGGTTTGATCTTGAAGCGTGCGTTACAAGCGGTTGCGCAAGACTACGATTATGTCTTGATTGACTGTCCGCCGATTCTTGGTGTGATGATGGTTAACGCATTAGCAGCCAGTGACCGCATCTTGATTCCGGTTCAAACTGAATTCCTTGCGATGAAGGGTTTGGAGCGCATGATTCGCACTCTGACCATTATGCAAAAGTCTCGTCCGGGTGGTTTCAAAGTGACTATCGTTCCGACTATGTACGATAAGCGCACGAAAGCCTCGTTGCAGACACTGACTCAGCTTAAGAAGGATTACCCGAATCAGGTTTGGACTTCAGCGGTGCCAATTGACACCAAATTCCGCGATGCGAGCTTAAAGCATCTGCCAGCTTCGCATTTTGCTTCTGGTAGTCGTGGCGTGTTTGCTTACAAGCAACTGCTGATTTACTTGGAGAGGTTAGCGTTCGATGAGCAATAACGACGTACTTTCCAGTGAACAAGCACTTGATGATTACTTCAGTGCTTTGCTTGGCGAAGAGGTCGAAGTTGTTGAGCAAGAAGAAGAGCTTGACTTGCTCGCTCAAGAACTATCATCTACGGAGCCAGAGCCAGAGCCAGAGCCAGAGCCAGAGCCAGAGCCAGAGCCAGAGCCAGAGCCAGAGCCAGAGCCAAAATTACAGCTGCAATACGCAGAACCGGAGTCGTATCAATACAGTGATTCGTACTCGCCAGAATTAGAAGCGCCTAATCTGGAAGACGTTCAGCGATTGCTTAGCCAACTTGAGTCCACCAACGTGGTGGCAGAGTTGGATATCGATGACATTCTGGAACAAAACACCATTGATATTGCGATTGAAGCAAAATCTATGGAACCAGAAGTTGAAGTCGAAACCGCGGTGGAAACCGTTGAAGAAATTCAAGAGTGGGTGATCGACGAAGAGCCGGCACCGACTGTTGAGGTTGAACAACCTGAGCCAGTTTGGGAGCAACCAGAAATTGAAATGGTTGAACCCACAGTTGATGTTGAAGTGGAGACTGAGCAGCACACTGAGACAGAAACAGAGCTGGAAACCGAAGCGGGTGCAAAGTTACCCAACACTTGGGAGAGCACGCAGCGTAGCGCTGACTTTCAAGTACTTTACTTTGATGTAAATGGTGTGACTTTTGCTGTGCCGCTTGATGAGTTAGGTGGTATTCACCGCATCACAGAGCTGAACCACTTGATTGGCCGCCCTGCATGGTACTTAGGTTTGCAAACCAGTCGTGAGCAACAATTTGATGTCGTTGATACTGCAAAGTGGGTGATGGCGGATAAGCTTCGCGACGAAAACTACAAAGATAACTACCAATACGTCGTCATGCTTGGTGAAAGCATGTGGGGGTTAGCCAGTAACCAATTGATGGGTACTGAAACACTCAATATCGACAAAGTCCGTTGGCGTGAACAAGCGGGCAAACGCCCTTGGCTAGCGGGCATGGTGAAAGAAAAAATGTGTGCTTTAATTCATGTCCAAGCACTTATAGACATGCTAAACGCGGGTTTAGATGTAAAATCACTGAATTAGATTTTTGGTCGGGAACGACATTAACGAGGATTAACTATGTCTCAAGCTTTTGAAGTAGAAGTGAAGAAAGATACATCGAACGACGAAGTTCTTCAGTGGGTGACGTTCCAACTAGAAGAAGAAACGTACGGCATTAACGTAATGCAAGTTCGTGAAGTTCTTCGCTACACAGAAATCGCTCCAGTTCCAGGTGCGCCAGATTACGTGCTAGGTATTATCAACCTACGTGGCAACGTTGTAACGGTTATCGATACACGTTCACGTTTTGGCCTAATGGAAGGCGAAGTAACAGACAACACGCGTATCATCGTGATTGAGTCTGAGCGTCAAGTTATCGGTATTCTAGTAGACAGCGTTGCTGAAGTGGTTTACCTACGTTCTTCTGAGATCGATACAACACCTTCTGTAGGTACTGACGAAAGCGCGAAGTTCATCCAAGGCGTAAGCAACCGTGACGGTAAACTGCTTATCCTTGTTGATTTGAACAAGCTGCTAACTGATGACGAATGGGATGAGATGGCTCACCTATAATTGGCTGATGATTCATGGCTGAAGAAACCTTGCTATCTTTGCCGCTCATATTGGGTGGCCTAGCGTTTGTATTCTTAGTGCTGCTTTTGCTTCAACTGCGCGTGCGTGCGGGTTTGCAAAAGCAGATGGATCAGCAACGTGCACAGTCACGCCATGCTGACAAAGAAACACAAAAACTAAACAAGCAACTGTTGGAAGTGCGTTCAGTGGTGGTAGGCCTAGGTCAAAAAGTGACTGAACAACAAGATGTGATTCAACATCTTAATGAACGCATTCGTGAACTTGAACACGCAGATACAGACGGACGTTTGTACAGCCGCGCTTCGAAAATGGTTCAACTTGGTGCCGACATCAATGAGTTGATTGAAGAGTGTGAATTGCCAAAAGCAGAAGCAGAATTGATGCTTTCGCTGCAGAAAAAACTGGCAGGGAAAGAGAAAATCCCACCGCTAAGCAGTCAACCCTCTGATGACCCGACTTATCCACCCCGTGGAAGACGTCGATAAAGATTAAAAAAGAAGCTTCGGCTTCTTTTTTTATTTTTAAAATAAAAACTTATAATCACTTATGGTTATTTTTATCAAAATGTGACTATAAGTTAACAAAAACTCACGAACTTACATACATCATCGCTTTCTTATCCTGTTTTGTCACAACTAAGCTGTGCTAATATAGCGGCTCGTTCATTTTTTAGTTGAAGCCCTATGTTAGAAGTCTCTAACCTAACTGCGATCCGTGATGACAGGGTCCTGTTTGAAAACCTGCAATTCGAAATCAAGCCTGGTGAATTGGTCCAGATTGAAGGACGCAACGGCACAGGCAAAACCACATTGCTGCGTATCGTTACAGGGTTAGGGGACAGAGAAGAAGGCACCATTAAATGGAAAGGCGAGGAGGTTGAAAAATCTCGTGACGTTTTCCATCAAGACCTTCTGTTCTTAGGGCATCAAACTGGCGTTAAACGCGAACTTACCGCGTTTGAAAACCTGCGCTTTTACCAATCTATCCATAATAATCGCTCCTCCGATGAAGAAATCTTTGCTGCTTTAGCCCAGGTAGGGCTTGCGGGTCGAGAAGATGTGCCTGTAGCACAGCTTTCTGCTGGCCAACAGCGTCGTGTGGCGTTGGCAAGGCTTTGGCTAAGCAATCAAATCCTATGGATTCTGGACGAACCTTTAACTGCAATCGACAAACAAGGCGTGAAAGTGCTAGAGGCACTGTTTGTTAGCCATGCTGACAATGGCGGCATCGTCGTGCTAACCACGCACCAAGATATGTTTGCAGACAGCCCGAAACTTAGAAAAATAAAACTGGGTGATTGATATGATTTCGGCCATGACAACCATTATTCGCCGTGAGCTTCTGATCGCATTTCGCCGTCAAGCAGACATTTTGAACCCATTGTGGTTCTTCATCATTGTGATCACACTTTTCCCTCTTAGCATCGGTCCTGAGCCTAATTTGTTAGCACGTATTGCAGCTGGCATTGTTTGGGTTGCTGCTCTGCTGTCCGCCTTATTATCATTAGAGCGTCTATTCCGTGATGATTTTCAAGACGGCGCACTAGAGCAAATGATGCTAATGCCAATTCCATTGCAACTTGTTGTGATTTCTAAGGTCATAGCTCACTGGTTGCTAACGGGATTGCCTCTGATTTTAATCAGCCCATTGTTGGCAATTCTGCTTTCTCTTGATTTCAACACTTGGCTGTCTGTCGTACTGACTTTAGTGATTGGTACGCCGACGTTGAGTTTTATCGGTGCCATTGGTGTGGCACTGACGGTTGGGTTGCAAAAAGGCGGCGTTCTTTTGAGTTTGCTCATTCTTCCGCTCTACATCCCAATTCTGATTTTCGCTACGTCCGCGATTGATGCTGCAGCACTAGGTATGGCGTATAACGGACAACTGGCGATTTTAGGCGCAATGTTGATGGGGGCTGTCACCCTCACACCGTTTGCTATCAGCGCAGCACTGCGAGTTAGTGTTAACTAACTCAATAAATGCGATTTAAGCGACGTTTGATCAAAGAATTATTATTAAAGCACTGCTACGGTCTCGGCCCTCTGGACAGTGTCCCTGAAGTAAGAGTGAGAACTTAACATGTGGAAATGGCTACATCCTTATGCCAAGCCTGAAGCAGCTTATCACCTGAGTGGTAAGTTCCTACCTTGGTTTTCTGTATTGGCCCTCGTATGCCTAACAGTTGGTACTGTCTGGGGCCTTGCATTTGCGCCTTCGGATTACCAACAAGGTGACAGTTTCCGAATTATCTACATCCATGTACCTTCGGCTATTTGGTCGATGGGTGTTTACATGTCGATGGCCATTGCCGCGTTTATCGGCTTGGTTTGGCAAGTGCGCCTGTCTGACATGGCAGCATTGGCTATGGCGCCGATCGGTGCAGTATTCACCTTTATTGCTCTACTAACGGGTGCCGTTTGGGGCAAACCTATGTGGGGTACTTGGTGGGTATGGGATGCACGCCTTACTTCCGAATTAATTCTTCTATTCTTGTACCTTGGTGTTATTGCACTTTACCACGCGTTTGATGACCAAAAGACCGCCGCAAAAGCCGCAGGTATTTTGGCTATCGTTGGTGTGGTGAATCTACCAATTATCCACTTCTCAGTTGAGTGGTGGAACACGCTTCATCAAGGTGCGACTATCACCAAATTTGAAAAACCATCGATCTCATCCAACATGCTTTGGCCTTTGTTGCTGAACATTTTTGGTTTTGCGTTCTTCTTTGGCGCGGTAACGATGGTGCGCTTCCGTAACGAAATTATCAGCAAAGAGAGTCATCGCCCTTGGGTGCAAAAACTCGCAGCTGAAAAAACTCAGTGAGGTAATTGATAATGCATTTTGATTCTCTGAGCGAACTATTTGCCATGGGTGGCTACGCAGGTTACGTATGGAGCGCGTTTGGTATTACTTTCTTATCTATGCTCATTCTTTTGATTTCGAGTATCCGCCGTGGGGATGCGTTGTTAAAAGAAGTGAAAGCGAAAATTGATCGTCAAGCGCGTATCGACGCGGCGAAGAATATGGAGAACACGTTATGAACCCGAGACGTAAAAAGAGGCTAGGCATTGTTTTAGCGATCTTTATCGGTATTAGTGCAACCATCGGTTTGATGCTTTACGCACTGAACCAAAACATGGATCTATTCTACACGCCGACGGAATTGGTAAACGGTAAGCCAGATGGCACAAAGCCTGAGGTAGGCCAGCGTCTACGCATTGGTGGTATGGTCGTTGAAGGTTCAGTTCGTCGTGATCCTGAATCTTTAAAAGTAAGCTTTGAACTGCACGATGTCGGTCCTGAAGTGACCATCGTTTATGAAGGTATCCTTCCTGACTTATTCCGTGAAGGTCAAGGTATCGTTGCTCAAGGTGTTCTTGAAGATGCAACAACCGTAAAAGCTTTTGAAGTGTTGGCAAAACACGATGAAGAATACATGCCACCTGAGATTGCAGAAGCAATGAAGAAGACTCATGAGCCTTTGCAGTACACAACTGAACAAAAACAAGGAAGCGGCCAATGATTGCTGAAATCGGTCACTTTGCCCTCATACTCTCGCTAGCAATGGCATTGTTGCTCAGCGTATTGCCGCTATGGGGTGCATCAAACAACAACACCATGCTGATGAACACAGCACGACCGCTTTCGTGGTCGATGTTCATCATGCTGTTTTTCTCTTTCGTTATTCTGTGTTGGGGTTTCTACACCAACGACTTTACGTTGCAATACGTAGCAAGTAACTCAAACAGTCAATTACCTTGGTACTACCGTCTAACTGCGGTTTGGGGTGCGCACGAAGGTTCATTATTGCTTTGGGTACTTATCCAAGCAGCATGGACAGTAGCGGTTGCTACTTTCAGTCGTGGCATGCCACAAGAATCGGTTGCACGTGTACTTGCGGTAATGGGCATGATCTCAGTGGGCTTCCTACTGTTTATCATCCTGACTTCGAACCCATTCCTACGCACGTTGCCGTTCTTCCCGGTCGATGGACGTGACTTGAACCCTCTTCTTCAAGACCCGGGTTTGATCGTTCACCCACCTATGCTTTACATGGGTTACGTAGGCTTCTCGGTTGCATTCTCGTTTGCAATTGCGTCTTTGATGACTGGTCGTCTTGATACGGCTTGGGCTCGTTGGTCTCGCCCTTGGACAACCGCAGCTTGGGTATTCCTAACGCTAGGTATCGCACTAGGTTCTTGGTGGGCTTACTATGAACTTGGCTGGGGTGGCTGGTGGTTCTGGGATCCAGTAGAAAACGCATCATTCATGCCTTGGCTAGCGGGTACAGCGCTGATGCACTCTCTAGCGGTAACCGAAAAACGCGGTACATTTAAAGCTTGGACAGTACTACTGGCGATCTCGGCATTCTCACTAAGTTTATTGGGTACCTTCTTGGTTCGTTCCGGTATCTTGGTATCGGTGCACGCGTTCGCGTCTGATCCATCACGCGGTATGTTTATCTTAGGTTTCCTAGTCTTCGTAATCGGTGGCTCACTCCTACTATTCGCAGTGAAAGGGGCAGCGGTTCGCGTACGTGGTAATTTCGATTTGGTGTCGCGTGAGAACGCGCTGCTTGCTAACAACGTGCTTCTGATTGCTGCGCTAGTCGTCGTATTGGTTGGTACCTTGTTGCCATTGGTTCACAAGCAAATTGGTCTTGGTTCAGTATCTATCGGTGCACCATTCTTCGACATGCTGTTCGCATGGCTGATGATGCCGTTCGCCTTCCTATTGGGTATTGGTCCTATGATTCGTTGGAAGCGCGACAATCTATCTAAGCTTATTAAGCCAATGGTTGTTTCTGGTGTGCTTGCTTTCACACTAGGTGCAGTGTGCGTATTCCTGTTCGCAGACTTCTTCTCAGCGATGGCTTACATCGGTTGGGTAATGGCAATCTGGATCATTGCAATGCATGGTTTTGAGTTGTACGAGCGTGCTACTCACCGTCACAGCTTTGGTGAAGGTGTTCGTAAACTTCAACGTAGCCACTGGGCAATGATGCTTGGTCACATCGGTCTAGCCGTTACTGTGATTGGTATTGCGATGGTGCAAAACTACAGCATCGAACGTGACGTGCGTTTGGCGCCAGGTGAGCACTTCAAGATTTACGGTTACGATTTCTACTTCTCAGGTCTACGTGACAAAGACGGTCCAAACTACGATGGTTACATCGCGGACTTTGAAATCACCAATGACGGTAAGTACGTGAACACGCTACACGCTGAAAAACGTTTCTACCGTACGGCGAAGTCAATGATGACAGAAGCGGCTATCGACCGTGGCATCACTCGCGACCTATACATTGCAATGGGTGAGCGTCTAGATGACAACCGTTCTTGGGCAGTACGTATTTACTACAAACCATTCGTTCGTTGGATCTGGGCTGGTTCATTGATCATGTCTTTAGGTGGTGCGCTTGCTATTTCTGATAGACGTTACCGCTTCCGCAAAACGGCTAAGAAAGACGAAAAGTCAAAGCTAGCGGAGAAGGAGGCATAAGAAATGAATAAGAAAGTCCTATTTATCCCGTTGGTGGCGTTCATGGTACTGGCGGGTATCTTCGCAACTCAGTTGGTTCGTAACCAAGAGGGTGACGATCCAACAAAATTGGAATCAGTACTAGTAGGTAAGCCTGTACCTGAGTTCCATCTGGAAGATTTGGCGGAGCCGGGCAAGCAATACGATCAATCGATCTTCAAAGGTGAGCCTTTGCTACTTAACGTTTGGGCGACTTGGTGTCCAACGTGTTATGCAGAGCATAAATACCTAAACGAGCTTGCTGGTAAAGGTGTGAAGATCATCGGTATGAACTACAAAGATGATCGCAACAAAGCAGTGGGTTGGCTAAACGACCTAGGCAACCCATACCTAATCAGCTTATTTGATGGCAGCGGCATGCTAGGTCTAGACCTTGGCGTATACGGCGCTCCCGAAACATTTATCATCGATGCAAATGGCGTGATTCGTTACCGCCATGTAGGTGACGTAAACCCTCGCAACTGGGCGGAAAAACTAGAGCCGCTTTACACCAAGTTGGTTGAGGAGGCGAAGCAATGAGAAAGTTTATCTTAGCGGCATTGGCTGCAATGACATTCTCTCTTGCTGCCCACGCAGCGATTGAAGTTTATGAGTTTGATAACCTAGAGCAAGAGCAGCAGTTCAAAGAGCTAGGCCATACTCTGCGTTGTCCAAAATGTCAGAACAACACTATCTCAGATTCGAATGCGGAATTGGCTCAAGACCTACGCCACAAGGTGTACGAAATGACCAAAGAAGGTAAGTCGAAGGATGAGATCGTAGACTACATGATTGCTCGTTACGGTAACTTCGTAACTTACAATCCTCCGTTTACCTTTGCGACTGCAATTTTGTGGCTAGGCCCACTAGCAGTGGTATTAGGCGGTTTTGGTTTGATTGTGCTACGTAGCCGTAAATCCAAAGCAAAAGCAGTTCAAGCAAGCAATGAGCAATGGGACGAAGAGAAAGAAGCGCGCCTCAAATCATTACTTGATGAAGAGAACAACGGAGATAAGAAATAATGACACTATTTTGGGTTTCAACCGTTGTTCTTACGCTTGTGGCATGCGCATTGATTGCATTGCCACTGCTAAAGCAAAAAGCCAACAACGATGAAGTGTTACGTGATGAGCTAAACAAGGCGTTCTATAAAGACCGTCTATCTGAGCTTGCTGAAGAAACAGACGAAGGTCTGGTGGAAAGCGAAGACGATCTGATTTCAGATCTAAAGCAGTCTCTACTTGACGATATTCCGGGTGATAAAGCGCAAAAAGAAACCAAGGTTTCTCCTATTGCAGTCTTAATCCCGTCAGTCATTCTGACAGTAGTTTTAAGCTACGGTTTATACTACAAATTTGGTGCATCTCAAGATGTGATCAAGTGGCAAGAAGTCAACGAGAACCTACCAGAGCTTTCTAAAAAGCTAATGTCTGCGTCATCTGAACCTTTGAGTGAAGATGAAATGGCTGACCTATCTTTAGCACTGCGTACTCGTCTGCATTACCAGCCTGAAGATTCAACGGGTTGGTTGCTACTAGGTCGTATCGCTTTGGCTAACCGTGACGTGACGACTTCTATCGATGCGATGGAAAAAGCGTACAAGCTAGAGCCAAAAGACCCAGATGTTCAACTTGGTTATGCACAGGCACTGATGCTTTCTCAAGACGAGATGGATCAAGCAACGGCTCGTTCTCTGCTTGGTAAACTGATGCAGCAGGATTACGTTGATCTACGTGTATTCTCGCTACTAGCGTTTGATGCATTTGAGCGTCAAGACTTCCCGGCGGCAATTAAATACTGGGGGATCATGCAGCAAATGATTGGTCCAGAAGACAGCCGCTACGAAATGCTAGGCCGCAGTATCGAAAGCGCGCGCAAGCAAATGGGCGAAGCGGTTTCTCCAGACAAGAGTGTGGCGGTGACAATTAACGTTGCGCCAGAAGCTCAGTTGGATCCAAACGCGGTATTGATCGTTTCAATCCACCGTGCAGACGGTTCTCCGATGCCAGTTGCAGCAGCTCGCTACCCATTAGGTACATTCCCTCGTACAGTGGTACTGGATGATGGTAATGCGATGATGGACGGACAGAAGCTTTCTTCTCTAGAGAAGCTGATGGTTCGCGTTCGTGTCGACTCTGATGGCAACGTGGCGACTCGCGACCAAGATTGGCACGGTGAGAGCGCCGTGGTTGATTTCGGTCAGCCAGTTGAAGTGATGATCGATAAGCAGTATCAATAAGCATAATCGTCTCTGATATTTGACACTTAGTGATTGTCATCTCTGTTTTGTGGTATGACTAGCAACTATCGAGTAGAATGAAAAAGGCCAGCGATTGCTGGCCTTTATTTATATACCCAAGTGACTTTTCTTTCGGTGCTTTCCGTACTTATATCAAAAGGTTGCTTAGGTATATTAATAGTCGTTATGGAACGAAGAATGTATAACAAGGGTAAATCCATCTTCTTGTTACTGTTCGCAGTTGGACTGGTTGGCTGTTCAAGTGCGCCCGAGGAGGCAGTAACTGAAGAAAACGAAACTAATCAAACGACTTCTGATGCTTATGATCCATTAGAAGGCTTCAACCGCGCAATGTGGGACATCAACTACGATTACTTAGACCCGTATTTGGTTCGTCCGATCTCTCTTGCGTACGTGGATTACACACCAGTGCCGGTTCGTTCTGGTATTGCTAATTTCTTAGCAAACTTAGATGAGCCAGCAAGTGTGGTAAACAACCTTGTTATGGGTAATGGCACTAAAGCCGTTGATCACTTTAACCGTTTTTGGATTAACTCCACGTTCGGTATTTTCGGTTTGTTCGATATTGCAACGGCCGCAGGTATTACTAAGTACGACAACAAAGAATTCAGCAGCGTAGTCGGACACTATGGCGTTGGTAACGGCCCATACTTTATGATTCCTGGTTATGGTCCATATACGCTACGTGAAGTGACAGATACTGTAGATGGTATGTATGTACCCTTGTCTTACCTTAACTTCTGGGCTGGTCTTGGTAAGTGGGCACTAGAGGGCATGGAGAAACGTGCGCTATTGGTTCCACAAGAAGCACAGCTTGAAGCATCTCCAGATCCATATGTGCTAACACGTGATGTCTACTTACAGCGTCAAGATTTCAAAGCGGAAATCAACAATGTTGATGAAGTGGATGAAGACGAAGAAGCATACTTGGACGAGTACTTAGAAGAAGACTTCTAATCGCTTCAGCAAATAGCAAAACAAAAAGGCTTGGTTTTCACCAAGCCTTTCTTTTTATCGGTCACTTTCTTTTATCGATAAATAGCGTTCAGATTAGAACGTGTAGTTCGCTTGAACACCGATTAGCCATACGTTACCTGTTGTTTCACCAACAAATTTACCGCCAATATCTTCCGCTTTGTCGTCAGACTCGTAACCGCGAGACTCGGTGATAGGCGCATCTTTCGCGATAATGTAAGTAAAGCCAGCATCTAAGCTGAAGTCTTTAGTCCAATCGTAAGTTGCACCAATGCTTAACCATGTACGGTCGGTTTCTGGAATAGTGATAGTACGGTTCTTGTCGCTCACAGCAGAAGTGTCGTACGCAATACCTGTGCGAAGTGCTAGCTTAGGCTGAAGCTGGTAAGTTGCACCGATAGCAAAGCGGTAGTTATCTTCCCAGTTTTCAACTTTAACCATTTGGGTACCAGCAGTTTCCATATGGGCTTCAAGCTTTTCAAAAGAGCTCCAATCGGTCCAGTTGATGCTTGCATGCAATGCCAATTGGTCAGTTAGTTTGTGGAAACTCGCCAATTCTGCTGTTGCAGGCAAACTTAGGTTCATGTAGCCGTTATCACGAGATGCTAGGCCAAAGCCCAGACCTTCTGCGTAACCCTCTAGCTTTAGATCAACTTCTGATTTATAGGTGAAACCAATACGGTTATCTTGGTTAACCTGCCAAGCTGTACCAACTTGCCAACCCCATGTCGTATCATCGCCCTCCATATATTTTAAAGTGGTGCCTTGAGGCAATTTTAGGGCATTTACTTTTGGAGCTGTCGCACCAAAGCTACCTTCACCTATGATGTAGCGAATACCACCACCAATGCTTAAAGCATCATTTAGTTTGTAAGCCGCGTTTAGGTTTGCTTCCATCGTTGTTACGCTTGCTTCGTTACCAAAATGAGACGCACCAAAGTCTTTACCTAGATCTGTTTCCATACCGTAGTTAGTACCAAATGCTAAACCAAGCGCAAACTTCTCGTTGTATTGGTGAGAAAGGTAGAAGTTTGGAATGATCGCATCGTGAGCGAAGTCGTCTGAAGATGCAGGGATATCCTTACCATAGAAATCTACATTGCCTTCTACATCAATGTTAGGGTTTACATAAATAGCGCCAACAGACACTTGTGTGCCTTCTAGGTAAGTTAGCATTGCTGGGTTACGCCATTGTGCACTTGCGTTATCAGCCATTGCTGCTTCACCAGCGTATGCACGACCTAGACCTGTCGCAGAGTATTCTGCAAGTTGGAAACCTGCTGCGTTTGCAACGCCTGAAGTACTAAGTAGGCCGAATGCCACTGCTGTTGATAGGAGAGTCTTGTTGGTTTTCATTGTAATGTTCGCTGAGTTATTTATAACGTGGAGCGAAAGTTTACGACTAGAGTTATTACTTTAAAAATGAAAAGCCAATAAAACAGTGTTTTTAGTCCTATAATCTATTTATATAAAGATATGTAGATGATCTATCTAACTGTAACGGCTGTGTGAAAAAAATTCAGCGAACACCTGTGAGTCATAATTATGGCTTTTGATTACACGTGTGCGCCCAATCTCGGTGAATGGAAAACAATAGATAAGAAAAAAGGCTGGAATTCCAGCCTTTTATATAGAGAGTACTTATATTAGCTTGTCGCGTAATGCTTAGAAGCTGCGGCTGTACTGTAAGCCGAATAGAATCGCGTCCGCACGTGTTGTACCAGATACTTGCGATAGAGTTACATCACCAATGACAGGGACTGTTGAACCAGTAACTTCGTTTACATCTACGTCTTTACCAACTAGGTAAGTGAAGCCGACATCAATGTTAGATTCTTTGTCGATGTGGTAAGTGGTACCCACAGAGAACCATTGACGATCTGAATCCGGTACAGAGATAGAAGTTGTCTTATCTTGTGCGCTTGTATCGTACATGTAGCCAGCGCGTAGCGTCCAATCAGAGTTCATGTAGTACGTACCACCAATAGAGTAGTGCCAACCGTCTTGCCAGTTGTACTCGTTCAGAGTTTGAGTCGTACCATTGATTGTTGCATCCAGTTTATCAAATGCCTTCCAACCGATGTATTGAACGCTGTAGTGTACCGCAAACTTAGTATCTGTAATTTTGTGGTAACCAGAGAACTCAGCAATGTCTGGCAAAGGCATGTGTAGCTTACCGTTGCTGTCTGAATTTGTTAGATATTGAACGTCGCCTTCAGCTTCGATCTCTGGGCTGTAACGGTAAGAAAGACCGAAACGGTTGTTCTCGTCTAGTTCAAAGACAGTACCCACGTTAAAGCCAACGCCAAAACCTGTTGCATCAGCATTTAGCAAAGACGTACCTTGTGGAATTTCACCACCCGCACAACCCATAGGGGTAGGGAAAGCACACAGTCCCGTACCTGCACTACGTTTCAGTTTACCTGCACCGTAAATTAGGTCTAGGCCAGCACCAAAGCTCCATTGGTCGTTTAGACGGTAAGAACCTGCCACACCAACGTTTACACTTTTTACATCAGTAAGGCCGCCGTATTCAGACCAAGATAGGCTGTTCGAGAATTCAGTTTTAGTACCGAAGTTAGAGTATGCGTTTACACCCCAAGCAAACTTTTCATTAACAGGGACAATGAGGTGGATGTTAGGTGCTACCGATGTGCCGCCTGCATCATCGTAAGATTCAGCAGCTGAGCCGTTGTAGCTCATATTTTTTGCAGTGATATCAGTAGTGATCGTTTCAAAACCTAGCGACAGTTCCATTTTGTCAAATAGAGCCATTGCTGCTGGGTTACGAGCCATTACAGATGCGTTATCTGCAATTACTGCATCACCTGCGAATGCACGACCGATACCAGTCGCTGATTGTGCGTTTAGCTGGAAACCAGCTGCCATTGCTTGACCAGATGCCATTGCAACCGTCACTGCTAGGAGAGTCTTTTTAAACAGACGCGTATTCTGAGTCATTATTTATTCCTTATTAGTTTCGTCTCTTTGGACGATAAGTTGAGCTTTTGCTCAGTGGCGCAGATAGTAGTATTAAGAGTGGACCATACAAATCCGACCATTGGATAAATTTGAATAAAAATTGCAGAAATGATGTCTAAATGTCGGGAAATTGCACCTAAAGTGCATAATTTAGAGTTTTGACTCTAAACTCAATAGGCGGGGTGAATGTTTTGCTTTAAATTTATAAACAAAAAGCCGCTAAATTTCGAAATTTAGCGGCTTTTTACTGTTTAGTATTGTGGTTTCGATGAAGTTCTTACATTGGTTCCATCATAGGAGCGAGTTTCGCTGCGATGGCTTCAACGTCTTCACCGCTGTTACCAACAAGAATCATGCTTGCTTTACCTACTGGTTTCACAACGCCGCTCATACCATCTTTATCAAAGTCGACTTTCTGATCACTCTTCACGTCAGTAACAAACATGGTTACTTTGCCTTCTTTTCCTTGGAAGACCATGTGAAGGGCATTGTTCGATTCACCAAAGCCACAATGATTCAGGTAGTAGACGTGGTAAGGGAAGTCGCCATTGATCTGATAATGGAAAGGCATCATCTTGGCATTTACTTGCCTATTAGAAACATTCTCGTCTAATTGGTTAACGAACTCTTTCTCTGCCACGACGTGCTTCATTGCGGTGTCAGCTAGGCTTGCTTGCGCTGGAGAAACAATAACATTGCCCCAGTTGATTTGACCTACAAGTAGACCAGCAGTAAACGCAACCGATGCCGCCAGTGCCATCGCTTTACGAGCAAAATTCGGTCTTACCACTTTGTCGTCATCTAGCGCGTTTGACGTTTGGCTAAACAGAATTTTGTCGGCAAGGTCTTCAGGCACATCCACATTCATGGCTTGCTTGATTTTAAGGTCGAGATCCAAAACGTCATCAACAAACTTGCTGTTAGCGTCGTTCTCAGCTAAAGCTTGCAGAATCTCTTCATCCTTCTGTTTTGGATCCGACAAAATACGACGACGAAATTCTAAATCATCCATTTTTTTGTCCTCTCTGAGTATCTTGAGAATCCAACATCTCTTTTAATTGATTACGGGCACGGAATAGGCGCGTCATTACTGTGTTCTTGTTTAAATCAAGAATGTCACCGATTTCTTCTCCACTGAAACCGCCTACAACTTGAAGAAATAAAGGTTCACGGTATTCGACGTCGAGCTTCATGATCTGAGCTTGCAGCCATTCCTGTTGATGATGTGGGTCATCGCTGACTTTAGCATCATTGCCGTAGTCATCGATATCAACCAAATCAAATTGTTTACGCTCGAAGCGGCGTGCGTTTTCTCGTCTTAATATGGTAATAAGCCAAGATTTTGCAGCCTTTTCATCTTGAAGACTATCCAGCGACTTCCATGCACGCAGACAGGTTTCTTGAACCAAATCTTCTGCAACCGCCTTATCCTTGCACAACCAGTAAGCGTAGCGATACAAGTCTCTGTGATAGCCCCGAACAAGAGCTTCGTATTTTCTTTGTCTGTCCATATCAGAGTTGACCGGACTGTTGGAATTTTTCTTTCCAAACATTTTAAATATTGCCACAGGAGCCTCCGTCTTGCTCTGTGAGGTCATAGTTCGATTTGACTACATCTGTATGTAGTTTAGCAGCAGCACAATATACTTCTTCTACGATCAAGCACTTATTTGAAGTGATGATAATTTATTCTATATCGTTTTAATGGGGTACTTTCCTACACCTTTTTTGGGGCGATTTGAAGTTATTCGAACTTTGATACGGTGGGAACCCGTAAAATCGCCATAAAATTGATCTATTTCAAAATCTCGCGCAGTGAAGGGGCTATAGTACATCTTGTCATCTAGTTAGTCATTGACGACTAACATGTTGAGCAAGATGACACTTCCTTTTGAAGGCTGACTTTACTTTCTCCTAATCAGGAAACTGATTAATTTTACAATTGGCGTATGTTAATTGTTTTATAGATATTCCGACCACACAGTTTTGTGTGGTTTTTTTTTGCTTCAATTTTACCTTCCGCACACTTCTCCGCTGTTTTACTCACTATAGTTAATCATTCTTAATCGCCTAAGAATCAATGAACTAGAGCAATAGATCTACTCGCTTCACGTTTATTTAAACGCATGTTTGATAAATTTAACAAACTGATTACAATGCACCAGGTCAGACCTCTTGTATTTAAGGAGAAACAATGGGCAAGCAGGAAGTGAAAACACGCCACGGTGAACGTGTTGCTATTGTCGCAGGGCTACGAACCCCCTTTGCTCGTCAAAGCACTGAGTTCAGCCAGGTGCCAGCGGTCGATTTAGGCAAAATGGTAGTGAGCGAAATGCTTGCTCGCACAGACATCGATCCGAAACTCATCGAACAAGTGGTATTTGGACAAGTCGTTCAAATGCCAGAAGCGCCAAACATTGCACGTGAAATTGTGCTTGGTACAGGAATGCACATCCACACTGACGCTTACAGCGTTACTCGCGCGTGTGCGACCAGCTTCCAAGCTGCAGTCAACGTTGCTGAGAGCATTATGGCGGGCAGCATTGATGTTGGTATCGCGGGTGGTGCGGACTCTTCATCTGTTCTACCTATTGGTGTTTCTAAGAAACTTGCCGCGAACTTGCTTGCGCTAAGCAAAACCAAAACGCTGGGTCAAAAGCTCAACATTCTTAAAAAACTCAGCTTTAAAGATTTAATGCCAGTACCGCCAGCGGTAGCTGAGTACTCGACGGGTCTTTCAATGGGGCAAACTGCCGAGCAAATGGCGAAGTCACATGGCATTACTCGTGCAGAGCAAGATGCTTTGGCGCACCGTTCTCACTCTCTAGCTTCGCAAGCTTGGAAAGACGGCAAAATTCAAGATGAAGTGATGACCGCTTTCCCAGAACCTTACAAAAAGTGGATCTCTGAAGATAACAACATTCGTCATGACTCGACATTAGAGGGCTACGCGAAACTGCGTCCGGCTTTCGACCGTCAATACGGCAGCGTAACAGCCGCGAACAGTACGCCATTAACCGATGGTGGTGCGGCAGTGATGCTAATGCGTGAAGGCAAAGCGAAAGAGCTTGGTATGGAAATACTTGGCTACATTCGCGGTTATGCATTCTCAGCCATTGGTGTGGAAATGGACATGCTAATGGGACCAACATACGCGACAGCAAAAGTGTTGGAGAACACAGGTCTAGAACTTTCAGATCTGACGCTTATCGATATGCACGAAGCCTTTGCTGCTCAAGCATTGGCGAACGTAAAGATGTTTGCTTCTGATAAATTTGCCCAAGAAAACCTAGGTCGCTCGAAAGCGATAGGTGAAATCGACATGGATAAGTTCAACGTCCTTGGCGGTTCCATTGCCTACGGTCACCCATTTGCCGCAACTGGCGCACGTATGATGACGCAAACGCTGCGTGAGCTTAAACGTCGTGGCGGTGGTCTTGCGTTGAATACCGCATGTGCCGCAGGTGGCCTTGGTGCAGCAATGATTTTGGAGGTTGAGTAATGAGCGAGCAAAAAGCATTTAGTCTAAAGATTGATGAGCAGAACATTGCTTGGCTAGCCATCGATGTGCCAAACGAGAAAATGAACACGTTGCAAGCGGCGTTTGCAGATGAGATGAAAGAGATTTTCGCTCAACTAAAAGACACCAGCGGCGTGAAAGGGATGATCATTCATTCCCTAAAACCAGATAACTTTGTTGCTGGTGCTGACGTTCGTATGCTTGAAGCGTGCACAACAGCGAGTGAAGCGGAAGCATTGGCTAAGCAAGGTCAAGAGTTATTCCAGCAGTTGTCTGATCTGCCTTATCCGGTTGTTGCTGCGATTCACGGCCCATGTCTAGGTGGCGGTTTAGAGCTTGCGCTAGCGTGTGATTACCGCGTGTGTACCGATTCTGATAAAACGCGTCTTGGTTTGCCAGAAGTGCAACTTGGTTTGTTGCCTGGTTCTGGTGGTACTCAGCGCCTTCCTCGTTTGATTGGTCTGTTGCCTTCGCTAGACCTCATCCTTACTGGCAAACAACTGCGTGCCAAGAAGGCGAAAAAACTAGGCGTTGTTGATGCGTGTGTACCGGAGACGATCCTTCTTGATGTAGCGAAGCAGCTTATCGAAAAAGGGAAGAACAAAGGTAACAAGAAGCAATCAACAAAAGAGAAGTTGATGTCGGGCAGCGGTTTAGGTCGTAAGTTTGTGTTTGAGCAAGCCGCGAAGAAAACCAATGAGAAGACCCGTGGTAACTACCCAGCAACAGTTGCGATTCTCGAAGTCATTCAGCACGGTCTTGAAAAAGGCTTTGCTCAAGGTCAAGAGTTTGAAGCGAAGCGCTTTGGCGAATTGGTGATGAGCTCAGAATCAAAAGCATTGCGTTCTATTTTCTTTGCTACTACTGAAATGAAGAAAGAAAACGGTGCGGAAGCCGAGCCTGCAACTGTCAACAGAGTTGGCGTGTTGGGTGGTGGTCTAATGGGGGCAGGCATCAGCCATGTTTCTGTTGCGAAGGCGAAAGTGCCAGTACGTATTAAAGACGTCAGCAATGATGGCGTGCTTAACGCGTTGAACTACAACTACAAGTTGTTCGAAAAGCAGCGCAAGCGCCGCATTATCTCTAAAGCGGGCCTGCAATCGAAGATGCTGCAACTGTCTGGTGGCATTGACTTCACAAGCTTCAATCATATTGATGTGGTTATTGAAGCGGTGTTTGAAGATCTTGACCTTAAACAGACGATGGTTGCAGATATTGAAGCGAACGCAAAACCAGAGACCATCTTTGCGACTAACACGTCTTCGTTACCAATTCACAAAATTGCAGAAAAAGCAGAGCGTCCAGAAAACATCGTCGGTCTGCATTACTTCAGCCCAGTAGAGAAAATGCCACTGGTGGAAGTGATTCCTCATGAAACTACGTCAGAAGAGACCATTTCTACTGTTGTTGCACTAGCGAAGAAGCAGGGCAAGACACCAATCGTAGTGAAAGATAAAGCGGGCTTCTATGTAAACCGCATTCTTGCGCCTTACATGAACGAAGCTGCACACATCTTGCTAGCAAATGAGCCGATCGAACAGCTTGATGGAGCGCTGCTCGACTTCGGTTTCCCAGTAGGTCCTATCACCTTGTTGGACGAAGTCGGTGTGGATATCGGTGCTAAGATCATGCCGATCTTGGTTAACGAATTGGGCGAACGATTTAAAGGTCCAGACGTATTCGACACACTACTGAATGACGGTCGTAAAGGTCGTAAGAGTGGTAAAGGCTTCTACACCTACAAAGGTAAGAAGAAAGAAGTCGATAAGTCCGTGTACAAGCTATTGAACCTGACGCCAGAATCCAAGCTGAGCGACAACGACATTGCATTGCGTTGTGTACTGCCGATGCTCAACGAAGCGGTTCGCTGTTTAGACGACGGTATTATCCGTTCTCCACGCGATGGTGATATCGGTGCAATCTTTGGTATTGGCTTCCCACCATTCCTAGGAGGTCCATTCCGTTACATGGACCAATTCGGTTTGAAAGAGCTGGTTGAGAAAATGAACGAGTTTGCATCGAAATACGGCGATCGTTACGCGCCGTGTGATGGCTTACTCACTCGCGCTGGTGAAGGTCGTAACTTCTACGATTAACGACTAGCGCTAAAAAGAGAAAGGCTTGCGTGATGCAAGCCTTTTTTGTGTTTGAGATTATGAGACGTTATTTCTTCTTGTCTTTTTTGTCCTTGTCGTGACCTTTGCCTGGGTTGTTATCACCGTGGACACTAGAATTACCTTTGTGGTCTTTGTCATGTTTCCCTGAGGAGCAATCGTCGGACTTTATTGATACGTTATCACCATCAAGGCGCAAACAGTCTTCACTCAGTTCGAAATCGTCACCCTTAATTGTAATGTCTGCATGGGCAACAGGCGCGAGTGGCATAAGTACAGCAGCAAGTAAAAGTAGCTTTTTCATTTAGTCCTCGTGTTTGCGTAATTATTGAACAAGGTAATTACAGCATAAACGAAATGACTACTTTTACCATTTCATGCCATTTCTATACTTAAGTCTCTCACCCGAGACCGAAGTCTTTTGGACGCAGTTGAAACTCTTCAATCGAGCCCACTTCTAAACCGAGATTGATACGGGGTTCGTCCGCGTGAGCGATGCCTTGTGAATGCATTACCAAACGATTCGCAGTACGAGGTTTAAGCTCATTGACCACAAAGCGAATCATGTCAGTGCGAGTTAACTCTTTAAGCTCTTCCAACACTTTTTCACGCTGATTAAAGTCGGTGTCTTTGTTACCAATTGCTACCCATAGGCGCTGCGCTCGCCCGCGTAATGTAGTGTCAGGCGTTGCAATTTGGTTCCACAATCCGCGTTTACTGCTGTGCCATTGGTATTCATTGAGCTCTAACAGCACCATGTAGAACGCATTTAAAAACTCATCGATTGAGGTTACCAGTTCGGCTGGTGCTGCATTCGGTGACTGCACATAAAGCACAATGCCCGGGTGGCGGTTAAGCGGCATGTTCCCTGTACCAACCATGTAGCCTAACTGTTGTTTGGTTCGGATTTCATGGAAGAAGGTTGCCGACATTAAGTGATTCGCCAAGGAATAAAGCGCAATATTACGCGCCGAGATGTCTTCGCATTGGTGATAAATCACTACAGCTGAGTCTTGCTGGTTACAGTTCACTTCGCGTTGGAAACTGCCGTTTTCACCCAACATGACGAGTGGGCGAAGCGCTTCTTCGTAACGTTGTTCTTTTACGCGAAGTGCGTCTTTTAATGTCGTTGCCATGTCATGAGCTTGTTGGCGCTGCCAGTCGCCATAAACAAACATTTCAACATGTAGCTCAGCCAGAATCGACTCAACGAACACTGACAACTCATCCACTTCAATCTCTTCCAATGCTTCCACCAATGTTGCGAATGGTGGATTGTTCGGTTGGAGTAAGCCTGTTAGTGCATTTAAAAGCTGTGAAATAGGACGATCTTGCGATGAATTTCGCCAATTGCGCAATAGTTGCTGCTTAATGGTCTCAAAGCGAGCAGGGCTAAACTCACGCGCAGCAAAGCGATGCAGAATCATTTCTAACAGTTGAGGTAGTTTCTGGCTGAAGCCCGATAATGTCAGCGTGACGCCGCCTTGGTGAGCATACATGTTGTAACCCATGCCTGCGATTTCAGCTTGATAAGTCTCTTTTGCCAGAGAATCGAGGAACATCTCAACACATAGTCGCGTTTTCACGATGTTTTTCGGTGATGCTACAGCGTGTGAACTATCGATAGCGACGTAAACGACACCTTTTGGTACTCGGAATTCATCGTCTTGCAAGTGCCATAAACGGAAGCCTTCTACATCTTCCACCAACTCCGGCAATGAGCCTCCGTTTTCAAACGGTTTTGGATCGAGTTCGTAGCAAATGTATGGGTTCTTTTCTGGGAGAACGAATTGCCAACTTGGGTCGATTTGTTGATAGAAATGGCGCTGCTCTTCGCTAAACGGCGTTACCGAGTAAGGCGTGAAGTACCACTCTGCGGTTTGGTTGTATTCCAAGCCTTTCGCTATCAATGTAACGCGAACGTTTTCAACCGAAAGATATTGAAGTAATGAGCGTTGAAGCACTTCATCATAGCCTGCCATTTTGTAGTCACCATAAACCGTGTCTTCAGGTTGATAGTGCTGCATATTGATCACTAGATGGCTGACCAAATCCATTGGACGTGATGGCTCTTGGAAGCGGAAAGCAGATTCCAACACCGCTTGTTTTTCCAAGTAGCGCCACTCATTCATACCATCTTGTTTGATCATGGAGAGATATTGGAATACCGCTTGAACGATGTCATCGATATGGTCCAAGCCGTTCGGCGTCAGTGTGCAACTTACGGTGAAATCGCGGTAGTTACTGCCACTCGCACCGCCGCCTGCAGAAAGGGAGGTAATCCAGCCTTTTTCTTTGAGTTGAAGCATCAGACTGCCTTCGCCTTCGTAACCCAACAGGTGAGCAAAGTAGGAGAGGGGCTTCACGCTATAGTGCGCGTCCATTCCCGGCATTGGGAACGTGAGAATCAGTTTACGGAACTCTTTGATTGGCTCGACTTGAACCAAGATGCCTGTGCTTTCTTCAGTACCAATAGGCACATCGATCGACTTGCCGCGTAGTTGGTGATTTGGAATGTCGGCAAACATGGTTTCTACCCATGCTTGCTGCTCATCAAGAGATTGCGGGCCAAACAAAGTCAGCGTCATCAAGTCAGCAGAATACTGAGAGTGGTGAAATTCAACTATCTCGTCGCGGATAGATTTGCCATCGCGGTCGCCAAGTGTATATAAGTTACCGACAGAAAATTTTGAAAACGGGTGCTCTGGGTTGATGACTTCTTTGTTGACTTGATACAGACGGCGAGAATCGTCATTCAGTTTGAGCTTGTATTCGGAGTCGACCGCTTGGCGTTCTTTGTCTAACGCTTCTTCGTTAAGCAGTGGTGCAGTAAAGAATTGGCTGAAGCGATCAAGCGCAGTTTCAAAAGCAGTTGGTGTGACATCGAAGAAGAAACAGGTGTGCTCGGTGCCCGTCCAAGCGTTGTTGGTGCCACCATGTTGACTAATATAACTTTGAAACTCGCCCACTTTAGGGTATTTTTCCGTACCCAAAAAAAGCATGTGTTCTAGATAGTGTGCCAGACCTTGGCGATCCATCGGATCATCGAAGTGTCCAACGTTTACTGCTAGGGCTGCTGCCGACTGTTGAGCCGTGTCGGAATGAATCAGCAACACGCGCAGAGCATTACTCAATGTAATGTAGCGGTATTGATTTGAATCGTTTGGACTTAGGTGCACGATGCGTCTCCAGATTTCGCATTACAGTAATTATGATCCCCGAGTGGGGAGGCGCAAAGTTTGCGCTTCGACAAATACTGCTTGCCGCATTTTTGTTATTCGTAAGAGTACTGCATAAGCCCATCAGCAAATTGCTATGGGGTTCGAGCTATTTGAAGGAATGCACTGAGTTCATAACTTCATCGTAGAATGTGATGAACTGAGTATATTCTTTTTAATAGATTGTTAAGAAAGTCGCTATCTTTAGCAAGCGAATTGGTATAATGAACCGATAATTATATCAGTATTTTTGTTTCGACATTATTAAAGTTAGCCCGCTATCCGTATAAAGATAGCAGTCAACCTTTTGGTAGCGTTAGCTATCCCTAGGAAATAACATGAAAATATTTATCTTGCGTCACGGTGAAGCAGAGCATTTTGCGAACACCGACGCAGAAAGACAACTGACCCCAAGAGGCAGAACTGAATCGGAAGCAGTTGCCCGAGCATGTAAAGAGCAAGGTTTTGCTCAATTCGACAAAGTACTGGTGAGCCCGTACATTCGAGCGCAGCAAACTTGGCAAGAAATCAGCGCACACTTTTCGGCTAAGAGCATCGAAACGTGTGAAGACATCACGCCTTACGGTCAATCCGACCAAGTGTTTGATTTCGCTAATGCGTTGATTGAAGTTGAGAAGCTTGACTCTCTTCTGTTTGTGTCGCACTTGCCGCTGGTGGGCTACCTTACCTCGGAATTTGTGAAAGACATGACGCCGCCAATGTTTCCAACATCTGGCTTGGTGTGCATTGAATTTGACCCGCAAACACAACGCGGTGAAGTGCTTTGGCATATCACGCCATAGAACAATAGCTCTCGAGATGATGGCTCGAGAAAAACAAAAAGGCAGGGTTAACCTGCCTTTGTCGTTCTTGCTCGTCAGCGAAATACTGTCGAAGTCGGTGAGTTATTTTTCTGGAATGGACAGCAGCACCAGTAGGGCACCATCGCCGCCAAACTCTAGAGGCGCTTGGTGGAATGCCATTACGTCTGGGTGTTGAGCTAACCAAAGCGGCGCTTTCTGCTTCAGAATGTGCTTACCGATGCCGTGTTGCACACACGCACAGTGGATTTCGTTTTTCACGCAGTACGCGATCATCGCACCGAGTTCTCGCTTGGCTTCTTGTTGTGTCATGCCGTGCATGTCAAGGAAGACGTCAGGCACGTACACGCCACGACGAAGACGTTTCACTTCATAAGTGGACACATCGTCACGCGCATAACGAGTTGGTCCCTCTTCATTAAGAAGCGGAACAAACTCATCAGAAAAGTAAAACTCAGAATCACTCGCTTCACGGTTTGAGCGTTTGATTTCTTTTTGTTTAGAATTTTTTTTTGGTTGCTGGATTATGGTATCCTGTCGCAACTTTTTTACGCCCTGTACTGCATCCTTAAACAAGGCGAAATCGTCATCGTGTTCGGTGTCTTTTTTGCTCATTAGGTAAACAATTTCATTTTTACAATTTATGGCAGTATTGTAGCGCTTTTCGGAGGCAATTTTGGATAAGATTTTTGTAGAAGAGGCGGTATCGGAGCTCCATACCCTTCAAGATATGATTCGTTGGACGGTAAGCCGCTTTAACGCCGCTAACCTGTTTTACGGTCATGGCACTGATAATGCGTGGGATGAAGCAGTTCAGCTTATCCTGCCAACATTATACTTGCCGATTGATGTGCCTCCGCACGTATTGAACTCTCGCCTTACTACAAGCGAGCGTCTGCGTATCGTTGAGCGCGTAGTAAAACGCATCAACGAGCGTACACCAACTGCATACCTAACGAACAAAGCATGGTTCTGCGGTCTTGAGTTCTTCGTTGATGAGCGTGTACTTGTGCCACGTTCTCCAATCGGCGAATTGATTCAAGCGGAATTCCAACCTTGGTTGGTGGAACAGCCTACGCGTATCATGGACCTATGTACGGGTTCTGGTTGTATCGCGATTGCTTGTGCGCACGCTTTCCCTGAAGCAGAAGTTGACGCGATCGACATCTCTACAGACGCTCTACAAGTAGCTGAGCAAAACGTACAAGATCACGGTATGGAGCAACAAGTGTTCCCAATCCGCTCTGACTTGTTCCGCGATCTTCCTAAAGAGAAATACAACCTGATCGTGTCTAACCCACCTTACGTGGATGAAGAAGACATGAACAGCCTGCCAGACGAGTTCACGCACGAGCCTGAGCTAGGTCTAGCTGCTGGTACTGACGGTCTAAAACTGGTTCGTCGTATTCTTGCTAACGCACCAGACTACCTAACAGACGACGGTATTCTTGTGTGTGAAGTCGGTAACTCAATGGTTCACATGATGGAACAGTACCCACAAATTCCATTCACTTGGATTGAGTTCGAGAACGGCGGCCACGGTGTATTCATGCTAACGCGTGACCAATTGGTTGAGTGTGCAGAAGAGTTCAAACTGTACAAAGACTAAGTCTGTCGAAATCAACCATTCGAATAGATAATGAAAACACCGAGCCCAGTGCTCGGTGTTTTTTTATCCGCTTCGCACTGAACTCGGAAAATTTCGGCTGTTTTGTTTTTTCCGCCAAATCGGGCTTTACATCAAAACGTAATACCGCCACTATGATTCCACGAAGAATTGAAAAGCAGTTGCGCTCATGGAGAGCGTGGCGACAAGAACTTGAGGAAGTAATGGCAGGAAACAGTATCGGACAACATTTCCGAGTAACGACATTCGGAGAAAGTCACGGTATCGCACTAGGATGTATCGTAGACGGATGCCCTCCAGGTTTGGAAATCACTGAGGCAGATCTGCAAACGGATCTCGACCGTCGCCGTCCTGGCACATCACGTTACACTACCCAACGTCGTGAACCGGACGAAGTAAAAATTCTTTCTGGCGTTTTTGAAGGTAAAACCACAGGTACTTCAATTGGCCTGATGATCGAGAACACAGACCAACGTTCTAAAGACTACTCAGACATCAAAGACAAGTTCCGTCCAGGACACGCTGATTACACTTACCACCAAAAATACGGTGTGCGCGATTATCGAGGTGGCGGCCGTTCGTCTGCTCGTGAAACGGCAATGCGTGTGGCGGCTGGTGCAATCGCTAAGAAATACCTAAAAGACGAGTTCGGTGTCGAAATCCGCGCTTACTTGTCGCAAATGGGTAACGTTTCAATCGATAAAGTGGATTGGAATGAAATCGAAAACAACGCGTTCTTCTGCCCAGATGCAGACAAAGTAGAGGCGTTCGACCAACTTATCCGTGACCTGAAAAAAGAAGGCGACTCTATTGGCGCAAAAATTCAGGTTGTGGCAACGAACGTACCTGTTGGTCTTGGTGAACCTGTATTTGATCGTTTGGATGCAGACATTGCGCACGCACTAATGAGCATCAATGCGGTGAAAGGCGTGGAAATCGGCGACGGTTTTGACGTGGTAAGCCAAAAAGGCAGCGAGCACCGAGATACACTTTCGCCAGAAGGCTTCGGTAGTAACCACGCAGGCGGCATTCTTGGCGGTATCTCTACTGGTCAAGAGATTGTTGCAAACATTGCGCTTAAACCAACCTCAAGCATTACGGTTCCGGGTGAAACCATCACTAAAGAAGGTGAACCAACTCAGTTGATCACTAAAGGTCGTCATGATCCATGTGTGGGGATTCGCGCCGTGCCTATCGCAGAAGCGATGCTGGCTATTGTCGTTATGGATCACTTGCTACGTCATCGTGGTCAAAACCATGGCGTACAAACCGAGACTCCAAAGATTTAAGTTTGAAACTTAACTCGATAGAAACACAAAGGCTGCTCAGTGAGCAGCCTTTTTCATTTCTTTTCAATAGCTTTCGATTCGAATCAGTGAATCGACCCTTCGGTTTCCAAGTGGAATGAAGGCAAGCGCCATTTGAATCGTACTGCCGCCATTCGCAGCATGTAACCAGTAATCAGAGTCACAATCGTCGCGGTTACGTCTGGTACGTTGAACTCAAGTAGCGCTAGGTACAAACCTGATGCGATAAGTGCGACAGAGGCGTAAAGCTCTTCGTGCAACACAAGCGGTGTTTGACGACAAATCAAATCACGTAGCAAACCACCAAATACGCCGGTTACTAGTGCAGATACCATACAAATGCCAGGGTGTAAGCCCATACCAATCGCGACTTTGGTGCCGATGATGCTAAATACGATCAAGCCCAGCGCATCCAAACGGATAAATAGCCCTTTGAATTTAATCACCCATTTCGCTAAGCCAGTCGTCAGAACACCAGCTACACAAGTGATTGCCAAAAATTCTGGATTCTTCACCCAACCTAATGGGTAGTGGCCAAGAAGAATGTCGCGCACCGTACCACCGCCGATAGCCGTTGCACTGGCTACCAACATAACACCAAACCAATCCATTTTTCTTCGGCCGGCACTCAATGCACCAGTCATGGCTTCAGCCGTGATACCAATGATGTACAACACACTTAGCAGCATAAGGGGACACTCAAATAAAAGGGCTCTGTCATGGTCCTTGAGATTAAGGAAAACAGCAGCAAAACTTACCAACAAGACTTAAACCTTGGGGAGAGGCTTAAACCCAAAAAGAATCTCGCTTCAAGTGGCGTTGAAGTCGCCATCGTTAAGCATAAAAATAAGGCGTGAGTGTAGTGGGAAATGTGATCTGTGACGAATGAGAAATTGTATGGAGAAAGCGACTTTCAGATTAACTCAGCTAATAACCAAACATGTTGTGTGGCTTTACCTATGTAAGAAAAACAGCGACAATGCGCACCGCATATCAATTTGACGTACAGAATCGATGATGAACCACGAATATCAAGACCTTATCGCTATTTTCAATGACACATTTCTTGAGCCTTTTAACACCGAGTTAGAGCTAGGCGGCGATGAGCCAATTTACTTACCAGCAGATGAAGAACACCCGCATCATCGGATTATTTTTGCTCGTGGCTTTTACGCGTCAGCACTGCACGAGATTGCCCATTGGTGCGTAGCAGGACCAGAGCGTCGTTTGCTGGAAGATTTTGGTTACTGGTACGAACCAGATGGTCGTACAGCAGAGGTTCAAGCTGAGTTCGAAAAAGTTGAAATTCGCCCTCAAGCTTACGAGTGGATTCTAGCGAAAAGTGCTGACTTCCCTTTTAACGTCAGTTGTGACAATCTACACGGCGATTTTGAACCAGATCGTCTTGGTTTTATGCACAAAGTGCACAATGAAGTAATGGGTATTCTAGAAAACGGTCTTCCGCCTCGCGTGAAAATGCTATCGGATGCGTTGCGTGCCTTTTACCAAACCAAGCCGCTGGAACCATCTGACTTTATCGTTAAATAACCTCAGAGAAACGCCATGATTATTGAATTTGAAGAAAAACTACTAGAACTGATTGATGCTCGCATTGAAACAGCATCGGATGATGAACTGTTTGCTGGTGGTTATTTACGTGGTCACATTTCTCTGTCTGCTGCAGCGTGTGAAGAGGAAGGCATTAACGATGTAACTGAGCTTAAATCTCGCATCGAAAACAGTCTTGAAGAAGCACGTTCAGAACTAACGCCAGCCGATCGCGTGATCGTGAGTGATCTATGGCAAGAGCTTCAAGCGCAAGCTTAAGTCTCATTCAGTTATATATGCTTCGATTGGCAGCGCTAAGCTTCTGGTTGAAGCAAAAAGAGTTGAAATAAACTTCTTCGAAATTTTCGAATCTCTCCTTAAAATTTTTGTGGTTGTAGCACACCCGTTCACCTTTTACTCTTGTTAGTACAAAACGTGAACAAAGGATTACAACCATGAAAATTATCGCATTTGGCGCTTCTACTAGCTCTACCTCTATCAATAAAACCCTTGCAACTTACGCTGCTAACCTTGTCGAAGGTGCAGAAGTTCAAGTGTTAGACCTCAATAGCTACGATGTTCCTTTATTTAGTGAAGACAAAGAGAAAGAAATCGGTCAGGCGGAAGGCGCAAAAGCGTTTCTTGCTGACATCGCAACGGCGGACGCTTTGGTGATTTCTTTTGCTGAGCACAACGGCTCTTACCCAGCGGCGTATAAGAATCTATTCGATTGGGCGACACGCATCGATCGCAACGTATTCCAAAATAAACCAGCGGTGTACTTAGCGACTTCACCTGGTCCTGGTGGTGCACAAACGGTACTCGCTGCGGCGACAGGGTCTGCGCCTTACTTTGGTGCTGAAGTGAAAGCATCGCAATCTATTCCAAGCTTCTACGATAACTTTGATTTGGAAGCGGGCGAGTTCCGTAATGCGGAGATAGCAGAACAAGTGAAAGCGGCCGTGGCGGCGTTGAATTAAACACTTGTAACCCCCTCTAATTCCCCTTAGAAAGGGAAAGACCAATACGGAGTTCGCAACGTGCTCCTTCTGGAAAGGTGGAAGGACTATAGCGGGGTTAAGAATTTGTTCCTCCCCTTTTTAAGGGGAGGCTAGGAGGGGTTCTTTACACACTCGAAACGCGTTACAACTCAGTAATCGCCTTACCTTTACGTAGCTTTCTTACCCACATACGGCTTGGGTGCAGCTCAGTCAGCGCATCAACAGGCAGTGGTAACGGGTCGCCACAGATTTGTGATGCCAACACTTCTGCCATTAGTGGCGCAGAGCTCAAACCACGAGAACCTAACCCAAGGAAACAGAATAGGTTAGGGAACTGGTGAATCGCTTCAACGTCTTGTTCTTGTTGATTTTGCAGATCTGCATATTGCGTTTTGATGGTTTCAAAGTCGCCTACGTTACCGACAAACGGCAGGTGGTCACGGCTAACACAGCGAATACCTTGTCGTGATAAGTTACCAGAGGTATCCACTTCTTTTGTCCAAGTTTGGTTCGGCAAACACTTCACCAACTTCTCGGCGTTGTCTTTTTGTGCGTCTTCGTCAAATTCGTAGTCTAGGTGACTGCGGTCGTAACTTGCACCGATGCACAAGTGCTGATTATTCGGGTTAACAGGTGTCATGTAACCGTCGTAACACAGTACTGTTTTCAGCTTAGACAGCGTTTCAGTTGCAGGGGCATGGCTAACTTGACCTTTTACCTGACCCATTGGTAGATCAGCAGTTTGGCTTAGTGTTTGGAACTCACTGCCATTAGCAACCACGACAGTTGAATGTTCAAAGCTTTGATCGTTCGCTTTCAATACCCAAACCTTACGCGCTTCATCCCAATCTAGTGACTCGACTTGATGCTCGAACTTCGCTTCAAAAAGCTCGGTGTTTTCTAGTTGAGCAATCAAACCACGAGTCAGTTCAGCAGGGCATAACCAACCGCCAAGAGGGTAATGAACTGATGCCATATCAATCGGCAAGCCTATTTTTTCCGCCGTCTCTTCAGCAGATAGCTTGTGAATCAACTCTGGCGTGAAATTGCCAGCGAGCATCTTCTCTAACTTGTCTGCGGATTTGTCATCCCACATCAGCTGAGTAATGCCACACCAATCGTGATCAAATTGGATATCTTGCGCTGCTTGGTCAACAAACTGACGGGCAAACAAAAAGCCCGGAGCGAACACGCGTGAAACGCCTTTGTGTGGACCATTTAGTAATGGGTACACAGCACCTTGGCGGTTGCCTGATGCGCCTTCTGCAGGTTGAGCGTCTTTGCAGTAAAGCGTGACATTTTGACCGCGACGAATCAGCGTTTTAGCCAGAGCTGCACTAGCAATACCGCCACCAATAATCGCAATGGAATCATGATTGGTCGATGCAGTGCGGTTGAACCAAGGTAGGTGGTTTGAATGCGCTTCACGTTGTTCCATTGAACCTGCGATCATTTCACGCTTGGTGCCGAAGCCTTTGACTTTTTTCATTGCAAAGCCCGCTTCGTTTAAGCCGCGGCGTACAAAGCCCGCTGCCGTGAAGGTTGCGACCGTACAATCCTGTTTCGCCAATTTTGCCATGCCGTTGAATAGGTTTTGGTTCCACATCTCTGGGTTTTTACTTGGTGCAAACCCATCTAAGAACCAAGCATCAATCAAGCCTTGTTCAGCATAAGGAACAAGCGGCATACAGTCTTTGATATCGCCAAACCAAAGGTCAAGCGTGATAGCGCCGTCTTCTAAAACAATGCGATGACACTCAGGCACTGCAGCTGGGTAATGTTGTTGCAGCTTTTCAGCAAACTCTGCCAACTCTGGCCATGATTGATGCGCTTTTTCTAGATCAGCTTTGCTCAGTGGGTACTTCTCAAAGCTAACGAAATGCAATTCTTTTAGCGTTGCCTCTGGATATTCGCGACGAAATTCGGTAAACCATTGCCACACGGCTAAGAAGTTCAACCCTGTGCCAAATCCGGTTTCACCAATAACAAAACGTCTTTGGTCAAATTCCTGCCATCTTTCTGGTAGATGATTTTGTTTGAGGAACACGTAACGCGTCTCTTCGAGACCGTTTACGTTGGAGAAATAAACATCATCAAATTGGTCAGAAACCGGTGTACCAGCTTCGTTCCAACCAAGTTCTGCGTTTTTAATCGAAGTCATAATGGTGCAAATATGTGATTTGGCGCGGTTAGAATTCGGCGATTGTACGAATTTCTGGGAAAGCTGACCACTTTTGTTGACTATCTTAGTTATTATCTAGCGGATTTTTGAATTATAGGAATGTCATAATGAAACGAGTCGTAATCACCGGTATGGGTATTGTTTCAAGTATCGGTAACAACGTCGAAGAAGTTCTAGCGTCTCTTAAAGCGGGCAAATCTGGCATCACTGCGTCTGAGCAGTTTAAAGAAAACGGTCTGCGTTCGCAGGTGTGGGGTGATCTGAAAATCAACCCTGCAGAGTTTATTGACCGTAAGCAGATGCGCTTTATGGGTGATGCGGCTGCTTATGCATACCTATCAATGCAGCAGGCAATTGAAGACGCTGGTCTATCTGAAGAACAAGTTTCAAACGATCGTACAGGTATCGTTGCTGGTTCTGGTGGTGCTTCTGCATTAAACCAAACAGTAGCAACTGACACGATGCGTGCGAAAGGCGTAAAACGCGTAGGTCCTTACATGGTGCCACGTACTATGTCTTCAACAGTATCTGCGTGTCTTGCAACACCATTTAAGATTCGTGGTGTGAACTACTCAATGAGCTCAGCTTGTGCAACGTCTGCACACTGTATCGGTCACGCGATGGAGCTTATCCAACTTGGTAAACAAGACATCGTATTTGCAGGTGGTGGTGAAGAGCTAGATTGGTCTCAAACTATGATGTTTGATGCAATGGGCGCACTATCTACTAAATACAACGAAACGCCAGAAAAAGCATCTCGTACTTACGATGCAGATCGTGACGGTTTCGTTATCTCTGGTGGTGGCGGCATGCTAGTTATCGAAGAACTAGAGCACGCACTAGCACGTGGCGCGAAAATCTACGGCGAAATTGTCGGTTACGGCGCGACTTCTGATGGCTACGACATGGTAGCACCATCAGGCGAAGGCGCAGTTCGTTGTATGAAGATGGCAATGCAAGATGTTGACGCTATCGACTACATCAACACACACGGTACTTCTACTCCTGTAGGTGACGTGAAAGAGTTAGGCGCTATTCAAGAGCTATTCGGCGACAACAGCCCTGCGATTTCTGCAACAAAAGCAATGACAGGTCACGCACTAGGTGCAGCTGGCGTTCACGAAGCGATTTACTCAACGCTAATGCTAGACAACAACTTCATTGCGCCAAGTGTGAACATCTCTAACTTGGATGAAGCAGCACAAGGTCTAGACATCGTAACGGAAGCTCGCGACGCTGAGCTAACGACTGTTATGTCAAACAGCTTTGGTTTTGGTGGTACAAACGCAACATTGGTAATCAAAAAGTACCAAGCGTAAGCGACCCAAAGCTAACTGAATTTGTTGGTCGGAATATCACTGTGGTTTCCCATACGGCGTAAACGGACCAACAAACCAGTTTCCAGAGCTTGATCAGTCAAACTGATCGAACAGACGCAGACTCTATCCCAAGGAGAGCGGGATAGGATCCTTTTGTTCTGGAACTTTGCCCGGCTAATTTAGCCGGGCTTTTTCTTTTCTGAAACCTGCTTTTGAAAGTCACTTGGGTATAGTTGTTGAGATTTTTCAAGAAAAGGGCACAATCGCTTTAGCTTCGCATCTTGCGAATAAACGAACTCATACAAATGGATGTTAAACGCTGGCGCTATGAAAATTATTGTTGATGAAAATATGCCGTACGCTGAAGAGCTATTCAGCCAACTCGGTGAAGTGATTCTAAAACCCGGTCGTACACTGACAGCCGATGATTTAGTCGATGTAGATGCACTAATGATTCGCTCAGTTACCAAAGTAAACGCAGAACTGATCAGCAAAGCAAACAAGCTGAAGTTCGTTGGTACGGCAACGGCGGGCATGGATCATGTTGACCAAGCGCTTTTAAAAGAGAAGGGCATTTTCTTCACCGCTGCACCAGGATGTAACAAAGTTGGCGTTGCCGAGTATGCGTTCAGCGTTATGATGGTGCTAGCACAACAGCAAGGCTTCTCTGTTTTCGATAAAACCGTTGGTATCATCGGTGCGGGCCAAGTCGGCAGTTACCTTGAGAAATGTTTGAAAGGCATGGGCATCAACGTGCTTATCAATGACCCATTCAAACAAGAAGAGGGCGATTCTCGCAGTTTCACTCCGTTAGCAGAGCTTATCGAACGTTCTGACATCATCACGCTGCACACACCTATCACTAAAGATGGTCCACACCCAACGCATCATTTGATTGATGAGAAGGTGTTAAATGGTCTTCGTAGCGATCAAATTCTTATTAATGCGGCGCGCGGCCCAGTTGTGGACAACCAAGCGCTGAAGCAGCGTTTGCTGAAAAACGACGGCTTTACAGCGGCACTCGACGTATTTGAATTTGAACCAGAGGTTGATATGGAGCTTCTGCCTCTGCTAGCATTCGCAACCCCTCACGTTGCAGGCTATGGTCTGGAAGGGAAAGCTCGCGGTACGACGATGATTTTCAACAGCTACTGTGAGTTCTTAAATAACGAATTACGTGCGCATGCCAGCGATTTACTGCCGACCGCGCCTGTCCCGACTATGGTATTGGACAGAGCATGGGATGAAGCAACGCTGCACAACATCACGCAGTTAATCTATGATGTGCGTAAAGATGACGCTCTTTTCCGCCGCGAAATCAGTAAGCCAGGCTCTTTTGACCTGATGCGTAAAAACTACTGGGATCGCCGCGAGTACAGCGCTGTCACGCTAGTGGGTAACGAAACATGCAATCTTGCACCATTAGCAGAACTAGGTTTTCAGGTTGAGGTAAGTCAATGAGCCAGCAATACAATGTTGCCGTATTAGGTGCGACCGGTGCGGTCGGTGAAACAATTTTGGAAGTGCTTCAAGAGCGCAAATTCCCGGTAGGTGAAATCTTCCTACTTGCGAGTGAGCGTAGTGAAGGCAAGACTTACCGCTTCAATGGTAAAACGGTACGTGTTCAAAACGTAGAAGAATTCGATTGGTCTCAAGCGCACATCGCACTGTTCTCTGCTGGTGGCGAACTGTCAGCAAAATGGGCTCCAATTGCCGCTGATGAAGGTGTTATCGTTATCGATAACACGTCGAACTTCCGTTACGAATATGACATTCCTTTGGTTGTGCCAGAAGTAAACCCAGAAGCGATTGCAGAATTTCGTAACCGCAATATCATTGCAAACCCGAATTGTTCAACCATCCAAATGCTGGTGGCACTAAAACCAATTCATGATGCAGTGGGCATTGAACGTATTAACGTTTCAACTTACCAATCTGTATCGGGTGCAGGTAAAGCAGGTATTGATGAGCTAGCAGGTCAAACAGCGAAGCTGCTAAATGGTCTACCTGCTGACAAGAAGCAATTCTCTCAACAGATCGCGTTCAACTGTATTCCACAAATCGACCAGATGATGGAAAACGGCTACACCAAAGAAGAAATGAAAATGGTGTGGGAAACGCAAAAGATCTTTAACGACCCATCAATCACAGTAAACCCAACTTGTGTACGCGTACCTGTATTCTATGGTCACGCAGAAGCGGTTCATATTGAGACTCGCTCACCAATCGATGCACAAGAAGTGATTAACTTACTTGAGCAAACAGATGGTATTGAAGTATTCCACGGTGAAGACTTCCCAACACAAGTTCGTGATGCGGGCGGCAAAGACCATGTAATGGTTGGTCGTATTCGTAACGATATCAGCCATCACAGTGGCGTGAACCTATGGGTTGTTGCCGATAATGTTCGTAAAGGCGCAGCAACCAACGCAGTTCAAATTGCAGAAGTTCTGATTCGCGATTACTACTAAGTCGACCACGTTAAGAACCTTAAAGCCTCGCACTATGCGAGGCTTTTTTGTTCGAATAGCGTAAAATTGTGTGAGATTAGTACGAATATGGTGAGAGCCACACATTTTTTACCCTCAAAGCTATAGTTTTGAGGGCTATATCCGATATATTTAACCGATCACTATTTCAAATTGTTACTAGCACCAAACTGAGCCTTCTATGCGTCAAAATTATAAGCGTTTGTTAGCAGCCCTTGTGCTGATGAGCGCGACTCAGACATCGTCATTGGTTCAAGCCGAAGGTATTCGTCTTGTAGGACCCTCTGGTGAAGTGCAAGCGTCTCCGAGCTTTGCTGAGGAGATTGAACGAGCGTTGCCCGCTCCACCTAAAAATGACCAACCGTCGCGCTTCTTTGGCCCGACAGGTCAAAATGAGACTTTATGGTCGATCGCTTCTCAATTGCGACCTTCTCGAAATGTTTCCGTACAACAAACGCTGCTCGCCATCTATAGAATCAACCCTCAAGCGTTTGATAAACAGAATATCCACGAACTGATTCCTGGTAGTCGATTACGTGTCCCTTCTCTGGAGCAAGTGCAAAGCGCAACAACTGCGCAAGCTGTTGCCATTATGAAAGCGCATGAAGCTCGACTCACTCAGCCAAAAGCAACGCCTACTCAACCTGTAAAACCGAAAGTTGAGCCGCCAAAACCAGTGGTTGAAACCGCAAAGCCAGATCCAAAACCAGAGGCTGCGAAACCAGAAGCTCCGAAACCAGAGCTGGTAAAAGTGGTAAAACCTGAGACGCCAGTGCCTGCAGTGACCACCTCACCAGAAGGCGAGAAGCAAGTCAGTGCACTGAAAGACAAGCTGCAAGGCTCGCAAAGTGAATTGGAGTCTTTGGAAGAAAAGAATCATCGCCTGCGTTTGATGCTTTCTGAAGTACAAAGCGAAGTTGAAACGCTGAAAACATCGTTGAATGACGAAGAGCGTATTCGCTCAGAAGTTGAAAAATTGTTAGCTGAAGAGCGTCAGCGTGTTGCCGAGCAACAGCGTATGCAGCCAAGTACGATGGATAAAATCCTATCGAATGGCTGGCTTGTTGGTCTTGCTGCGTTGATTCCGGGTGCGTTAATCGCCTTGTTAGTCGTGATGATACTTGGTCGTCGCTCGAAAGCGAAAGAGGAAGAAGCGGCTGCGCAAGAGCAGCAAAGTACAGATCCTCTTGCTGCGCCAATTGGTTTAGCAGCTGCGGATGAATTAGACGAAGAGCTGAGCCTTGACGACGACTTGTTCGGAGATGATGACGAAGCTGAAAACCTATTCGAACAAGAAGAACAGCAAACTGAAGAAGAGGATGTCTTCGGGAACCTTGATGATGACGAGCTTGACTTCAATCTTGAAGGTGATGATGGCGAGGACCCATTTGCTGGCATCGGTGACGATGGCGATTTAGACGTTGGCTTTGATGAATTTGATTCCTCTAGCAATGGCATCAAGGTTAATGGCGAAGAAAAAGCCCTGGGTCTTGAAGAAATGGAGCGCGCCTTGGATGAGGTGGCACCTGAACTTGAAGTGCTAGATGATGATGATGCTGGCTTCGATCTTTCTGACGAAGATGGTTCTGATGCGATGTCTGATGATGCTTTTGCTGAATTACTCGCAGCTGATGAACCGGCAGAAGAGCTGCAAACAGATGGCGTAGACCAAGCAATGTTGGACGACTTGTTTGCTGACCTAGATGGTGATGATCTCAATCTGGACGTTGAAGAAGATAAGCCAGCTGTAACTGAGAACGCATTTTCAGCTGGTGAAGCAACGGACGATGACATCGATAAACTGCTAGCACAATACGAGCAACCAACATCAAGCGAATCAGATGATGATGTATTTGATGAACTTGAGGCGCTTTCCGGTCTAACAGAAAACGACTCAAGTGAAGATGACGCATCGGCGCTTCTTGATGAGTTGATCGGCGAAGATGATGGTGAGTCCCTTAACGAGCTTGACCCTCTTGAAGAGCTAGAGGGTATCGCGGGCTTGAGCGAAGAGCCTGCGATCGACGAAGACAGTACCGATTTACTCGATGAGTTGATTGGCTTTGATGATGAGGACTCATCCGACGATGACTTTGATCCGCTTGATGAGCTAGAAAAACTATCAGGTTTCGAGAATGACGATGCTCTGGCAGACATTGATGAAAATAGCGTTGATTTGTTGGACGAGCTGTTAGATGACGATAACGAAGAATCGCACAGCGAACCGAACAGTGAAATTGACCCATTTGATGATCTAATTCGTGAAGATGACGAACCAGAGAACATTCAAGATGATGAAGACCTGCTTGCCTCGCTTGGTTTTGATGATTTAGAGCCTGTAGAAGAGGAAGCGTTAACTTCGACTCCTCAACCTACTGCTGGCGTCGAATCAACATTAGATTTAGAAGATGAAAAAGCGGCACTTGGATTAGATTCCGGTTTGGATATAGATGCGCTGCTTAGTGACAACCAACCAGAGGCTGAAAGTCAGCCTCAGACTGAGCCTCTCAGCACAGAAGCTGAAGCCGAGCAGTCTGAATCCGATGTTAATTTCAACAGCAATGATTTCTTTGGTGACCTAGAAGATGCTTCACCAAAGCATGACCCGTTAATGACGGAGCTGGATGATCTCTTCGATACCGACAGCGAAGCTCTAAAACCTGCAGAGCAAGAAGGTGCGGACTTTGCTGCAGAGCTTGACGCATTGATTGGCGGTGAAACGGAATTCGCGGATGAGGCGGAGCTTGAATCCGAGCCAGAAACATCAGTTGAAGAACCAGCGGTGGAAGAAGAATCTGTTGAGCAGCTTGATACAGCGGAGCTTCCATCAGACGACGTGCCACAAGTGAACCAAGCTGAAAGTGAATCTATTGCAACTTCTGATATTGAAGAAGAGCCTGCTTTCACTCCGACGCCGAACACAGTTGAAAATGAATTTGGTATTCCTCAAGAGGAAGATTGGCTAGTTGATGATATTGAGCCTGAGGGCAAAACAGAGCAAGAGCCAGTCGCAGCTAACTCAACTGCATCTAATATCGATGAAGAAGAGTTCAACCTCGACGACTTAGAGCTTCCTGAATTCAGCGAAGAAGATGCGCTAGCGTCAATGGCAGAGGAGCCAGCGCTAACAGAATCGGAAACAGCCGATGTTGAAGCGCCAGTTGCGGACGCGGAAGAAGAGTTCAACTTTGATGAATTAGAGCTTCCTGAGTTCAGCGAAGAAGATGCGCTAGCATCAATGGCAGAAGAGCCTGCGCTAACAGAATCGGAAACGGCCGATGTTGAAGCACCAGTTGCGGACGCAGAAGAAGAGTTCAACCTCGACGACTTAGAACTTCCTGAATTCAGCGAAGAAGATGCGCTAGCGTCAATGGCAGAAGAGCCAGCGCTAACAGAATCGGAAACAGCCGATCTTGAAGCGCCAGTTGCGGACGCAGAAGAAGAGTTCAACTTTGATGAATTAGAGCTTCCTGAGTTCAGCGAAGAAGATGCGCTAGCGTCAATGGCAGAAGAGCCAGCGCTAACAGAATCGGAAACAGCCGATGTTGAAGCACCAGTTGCGGAAGCAGAAGAAGAGTTCAACTTTGATGAATTAGAGCTTCCTGAGTTCAGTGAAGAAGATGCGTTAGCGTCAATGGCAGAGGAGCCAGCGCTAACAGAATCGGAAACAACCGATCTTGAAGCGCCAGTTGCGGAAGCAGAAGATGAGTTTAACTTCGACGACTTAGAGCTTCCTGAATTCAGCGAAGAAGATGCGCTAGCGTCAATGGCAGAAGAGCCAGCGCTAACAGAATCGGAAACAGCCGATCTTGAAGCACCAGTTGCGGACGCAGAAGAAGAGTTCAACTTCGACGACTTAGAGCTTCCTGAATTCAGCGAAGAAGATGCGCTAGCGTCAATGGCAGAAGAGCCAGCGCTAACAGAATCGGAAATGGCTGAGCCTGAAGCACCAGTTGCGGACGCAGAAGAAGAGTTCAACTTTGATGAATTAGAGCTTCCTGAATTCAGCGAAGAAGATGCGTTAGCGTCAATGGCAGAGGAGCCAGCGCTAACAGAATCGGAAACAGCCGATCTTGAAGCGTCAGTTGCGGAAGCAGAAGAAGAGTTCAACTTCGACGACTTAGAGCTTCCTGAATTCAGCGAAGAAGATGCGCTAGCGTCAATGGCAGAGGAGCCAGCGCTAACAGAATCGGAAACAGCCGATCTTGAAGCGCCAGTTGCGGAAGCAGAAGAAGAGTTCAACTTCGACGACTTAGAGCTTCCTGAATTCAGCGAAGAAGATGCGCTAGCATCAATGGCAGAAGAACCATCAACTGCTGAATCTGACACTATTAGTCCAGAAGCATCGAATGAGCGCTTAGAAACGCCTCAGCCAGTGTTGCAAGCTGATAATGACCACGATGCTTTGTTCGAAGTCTTTGCGCAACCAGAAGCTTTCAGTGCCGATGTGGAGCCAGAAGCGAACAATGCCTTTGAGTCAGAGTTAAATGACTTCGAAGAATCAGCGATGGCGAACCTGTTATCGGAAAATGCTGAATCTGAGGTCTTTGATGGCAAGCTAGATAGTGACACGATTGCAAGCGCTGGTATGGACTTCGAGACTATGCTGGATGTTGGTGATGACTGGGACGGCTTTAAACTGTCGCCAGAAAGTACTTCATCAGCAACAGAGGTACCAGAAGATCAGCGTGAAGTATGGAGTTCGTCTGACGCGTTAGCACAGCCAGAAATCGCGCAAGAAAACTGGGGTGAGCAAGAAGACTTAACGGACTTTGATCCTAAGAAGAATCAATTCATGACGATTGATGAGTTGATGGCGCAAGTGGATAAAGACGGTGGCGAGTTTGAAGAGCAAGATCTCAAACTCGATGTGGGTCTGAACGAATTTCCTGACGTGATTGGTGATATTGGTGATGTCGATGTAGATACCAATGCAGAAGCTGCAGGTAAGCTGGATCTCGCAAAAATCTACCTTGAGATGAACGATCCTCAAGGCGCGATTAAGTTGCTAGAAGAAGCGATTGTCTACGGAGAAGATGATATTCGCCGAGAGGCTAAAAACCTCATCGATACGATTAACGGTAGGTAACTAAAAGGGCAGCAAACGCTGCCCTTTTTGTATCTGGAAGGACTTACGTATATACTTCCCGCCCCATTTTAGAGTTCGAAGGTTAAAATGAGAATCGCATTAGGTATCGAATACAACGGTACAAACTACTTTGGCTGGCAACGTCAAAGAGAAGTGAAAAGCGTCCAAGAAGAGCTAGAAAAAGCATTGTCTGTGGTAGCGAATCACCCTGTTGAAGTTCAGTGTGCAGGTCGTACAGACGCTGGTGTGCATGGCACTGGTCAGGTTGTTCACTTTGACACCAACGTGAGTCGTAAAATGGTGGCTTGGACTATGGGTGCAAATGCAAACATGCCAAGTGATATCGCTGTCCGCTGGGCAGTGGAAGTGAACGATGACTTTCATGCTCGATTCTCTGCAACTGCGCGTCGTTATCGCTACATCATCTTCAATCATGCACTGCGTCCAGGTATTTTGAATTCTGGGGTGAGCCACTACCATGGTGAACTTGACGAGAAGAAAATGCATGAAGCAGGGCAGTATCTATTGGGTGAGAACGACTTTAGCTCATTCCGTGCTGCGCATTGCCAATCATTGAGCCCATTCCGTAACTTGATGCACCTTAACGTAACTCGTCATGGTGACTACATCGTGATTGATATCAAAGCCAATGCATTTGTTCATCATATGGTGCGCAACATCACCGGTAGCTTGATCAAAGTGGGTCGTGGTGAAGAAAAACCAGAATGGATAAAATGGCTACTAGAAGCGAAAGACCGCAAATTAGCAGGCGCGACCGCCAAAGCTGAAGGCTTATATTTGGTGGATGTGGACTACCCAGAAGAGTTTGGATTGCCACTTGTGCCGATCGGTCCGTTGTTTTTGCCAGATAATTTGAACTAAATTTGCGATTTTGTTTCAAAATATCGGTACTTTAGGCTGGATACGTGCTGAAACTGTGCGTTATTAATGATATCAAAAATAGGTACAACCAGTTTTTTATCTACAGTCGCGGCAAGATATGTTTTAATCCATCCGCAATATTCCCGAATTTATATCTTTCGCAATGAAGCGGAAGAGTTGAGAGAAAAGGTCTTCCATGAGTTGGCTTGAAAAGATTTTAGAGAAAAGCAACCTAGTAAGTTCACGTAAAGCTTCTATTCCTGAAGGCGTGTGGACCAAATGTACTTCTTGTGAGCAGGTTTTATACCACGCTGAGCTTGAGCGTAACCTAGAAGTTTGTCCTAAGTGTAACCATCACATGCGTATGAAAGCGCGCCGTCGTCTAGAAACATTCCTAGATGAAGGTAACCGTGTGGAACTTGGTACTGAGCTTGAGCCGCAAGATAAACTGAAGTTTAAAGATTCTAAACGCTACAAAGAGCGTATCTCTGCTGCACAAAAGAGCAGTGGTGAGAAAGATGCACTGATCGTAATGCAAGGTGAATTGTTGGGCATGCCACTAGTGGCGTGTGCTTTTGAGTTCTCTTTCATGGGCGGTTCAATGGGTTCTGTTGTTGGTGCGCGCTTTGTAAAAGCAGTAGAAGCAGCAATTGAAAACAACTGTGCACTTGTTTGTTTCTCAGCAAGTGGTGGTGCGCGTATGCAGGAGGCGTTGATGTCTCTAATGCAAATGGCGAAAACCAGTGCGGCACTTGAGCGTCTTTCTGAGAAAGGCTTGCCATTCATCTCTGTACTGACTGACCCAACAATGGGCGGTGTATCAGCAAGTTTGGCAATGCTAGGTGACATCAACATTGGTGAACCTAAAGCACTTATCGGCTTTGCTGGTCGCCGTGTAATTGAACAGACAGTACGTGAAGATCTTCCTGAAGGCTTCCAACGTAGCGAGTTCCTTCTTGAGCACGGTGCGATCGATATGATCGTTGACCGTCGTGAAATGCGTCAGCGTGTGGGTGGTCTAGTAGCTAAGCTAACTAACCACAAGTCTCCTATGGTGGTTTCGGTTAACGAATCTCCAAATGAAGAGCCATATTCTGTACCAGAAGCGGACGAAAAAGGGTAAAGTATCAACTAACATAAAAACCAAAGAAATTAATGGTTAAAGTTAGATGACCCAAAACTCTATTCCTCAAGCCACATCTCCTCTAACGATGTGGCTTGATTATTTAACAAATCTCCACACTTCAGCGATTGACCTTGGCTTAGACCGCGTTCAAGCGGTGGCGCAAAAGGCTAACCTTACCAAACCAGCTCCTACTGTGATTACTGTTGCCGGCACCAATGGCAAGGGCTCAACATGTGCGTTGATGGAAGCCATTCTATTAGATGCCGGTTACTCTGTCGGTGTTTACAGTTCACCACACCTGATTCGCTACAATGAGCGAGTACGTATCAATGGCGTCGATGCAGAAGATAGCAAACACTGTGAGGCGTTCGATTACATCGAAAAACAGCGCGGCGAGATAAGCCTAAGTTTGTTTGAATTTGGTACGTTAGCGGCACTTCGTATTTTCCAAGTTGAGAAAGTGGATGTGGTTCTGTTAGAAGTTGGTCTAGGTGGACGCTTAGACGCGACTAATGTGGCTGACCATGACGTGTCTGTTATCACTAGCTTGGCTATCGACCATGTTGATTGGCTGGGCGATGACATCAATGTGATTGGCTTCGAGAAAGCCGGTATTTACCGTGCGGGCAAACCTGCAATTTGTGGTCAGCCAACACCGCCGGCGACGGTTGCTGCCCATGCTGATGATATTCAAGCTGAGTTTTTCCAAGTCGGTATTCAATTTGATTACCAGATAACTGAGAAAGGTTGGAAGTGGAGCAGTGGCGCATTTGATTTAGAAGATCTGCCATTGCCATCTCTACCGTTACCGAATGCAGCAACAGCGTTAATGGCTCTCGGCTGTTCAGAATTGCAAATCACTGACATTAATATCGTTAATGGCTTGAATAATGCTCGCTTGGCTGGCCGAATGCAGGTTTTGCAAACGGGTCCGGAAATCGTCCTTGATGTTGCACACAACCCTCATTCAGCTGAATACTTGGTTGAGAAGGTGAAACGTCAATACGCGGATAAGAACATCCACGTTGTGGTTGCTATGCTGCACGATAAAGACATCAAAGCAACAATCGAAGCATTAACTCCAATTGCAACGCAATGGTATCCAGCATCGCTGACAGGTCCACGAGCAGCGACAGCAGATGAACTGTGCCAATACTTACCTCAAGGTCAAGTTGAGTTCCAAGCTCCAGTAGAGGCGTTTGAGAGCGCGAAGACTCACGCAGCTCACGACGATGTCATTTTGGTGGTTGGTTCCTTCCATACTGTGGGCGAGGTGTTGGAGCATTGGCAATCAAATAATGAGTAATCAAAGGTAATTTGATGGCAAGTAAATTCCAAAGTCGTTTAGTCGGCACCATCATTCTAGTAGCGGTGGGGGTCATTGTGCTCCCTGACGTCCTAGATGGTAAGAAACTGCACTACAAAGAAGAGTTTGCCAGCATTCCTATCAAACCAGAACTTGATAGCGATGTGGAAAACTTTGAAATCTTGGAACCTGAAGAAGACAACGTTTCGTTACCAGAATCTCCGGTAACTGCGACGGTGGATGAATCTGAAGTGTCTCCAGTTGACGTTTCTGTACCAAAAACAGAGCCTGCTACTCAACCTGAACACGCGAACAAGCAGCCTGAAAAGGTAGAGGTCGCTGTTCGTCCGGTTGAAGAAAAAAATCAATATGAGGATTCGGCTTGGATCATTCAATTGATGGCACTGAAAAATCATGAGAATGCAGTTGCATTGGTAGAGGATTTACAGAAGCGCGGGTATCAAGCTCATGTAAAAAAAGAGAATACCTTTACTCGAGTAATTGTTGGTCCTGATGTATCAAAAAGTAAACTTGAACGACAGGTCAAGGAATTACAAAAAATTACAGGCTCAAAAGGTCAATTGCTTAAATTTAAGCCACTAAATCCATAAGAAAACGTTTGCGTCAGCATTTTTTCTGTTAAAATGCGCGCCAACTTAAGATGAAGAAAACATGAATTGGTTAGATTTTGTCATTTTAGGTGTGATCGGATTTTCAGCTCTGATCAGTTTAGTTCGCGGTTTTGCTAAAGAAGCTTTGTCTTTGGTGATTTGGTTCGGAGCATTTTTTATCTCCAGTAACTACTACGCCAAATTGGCGGTGTACTTCACCAATATCGAAGATGAAATGTTTCGAAACGGAGCCGCAATTGCGGCGTTATTCGTCGCAACCCTAGTGGTTGGTGCAGTGGTGAATTACGTCATTGGTCAACTGGTACAAAAAACAGGGCTATCAGGAACCGATCGAATTCTCGGTGTGGTGTTTGGTGGTTTACGCGGAGTACTGATTGTTTCTGCGGTGCTGTTTTTTATGGATGCGTTTACTGCATTCCCAAGCTCGGATTGGTGGAAAGAGTCACAGTTGGTCCCTGAGTTCAGCCGTATCATCGCCCCATTCTTCGAGCATTTAAAAGCAACATCAAGTTTTCTGTCTGGCACTATCTAGTAGTGCCAGCTACTGTCGCAAATCGAGGATTAGGACATGTGTGGTATTGTTGGAATCGTGGGCACAACGCCTGTAAACCAGTCTATTTATGACGCGTTAACGGTGTTACAGCATCGTGGCCAAGATGCCGCTGGTATTTGTACCATAGAAAGCAATCGTTTTCGTCTGCGCAAGGCGAACGGTTTAGTGAAGGATGTGTTCGAAGCAAGACACATGCAACGCTTGCAAGGTGAGGTGGGTATTGGTCATGTTCGTTACCCTACTGCAGGTAGTTCAAGCGCCTCAGAAGCTCAACCTTTCTACGTAAACTCTCCTTTCGGTATTACACTTGCCCACAACGGTAACCTGACAAACGCTCATGAAGTTCGTCAGAAACTGTTTGAAAAAGACCGCCGCCATATCAACACCACTTCAGACTCAGAAGTGTTACTTAATGTACTGGCTCATGAAATCGACACCGTTAAAGGTAACGTGACTTCTGAAGACGTGTTCCGCGCGGTGACTAATGTGCATCGCACTATTCGCGGTGCATACGCAGTAACAGCGATGATCATTGGTCACGGTATGATTGCATTTCGTGACCCTCACGGCATTCGTCCTCTTTGTCTTGGCAAGCGAGAAGTAAACGGCAGAACCGAGTATATGGTGGCGTCAGAATCTGTCGCGCTGGATGCTGTTGGCTTCGATTTTGTTCGCGACGTGGCGCCTGGTGAGGCAATTTACGCGACATTCGATGGTGAGCTATACACTAAGCAGTGTGCTGACAACCCTAAGCTGAACCCATGTATTTTTGAGTTCGTTTACTTTGCTCGTCCAGATTCATTCATCGATAAGATTTCAGTGTACAGTGCTCGTGTTGAAATGGGTAAGAAGCTCGGTGAGCGTATCAGCGAAGACTACGCAGATTTAGACATCGACGTGGTTATTCCTATTCCAGAAACATCTTGCGATATCGCATTGCAAATTGCTCAAGCGATTGATAAGCCATACCGCCAAGGTTTTGTGAAAAACCGTTACGTAGGTCGTACCTTTATCATGCCGGGACAACAGCAACGTAAGAAGTCGGTACGTCGCAAGCTCAATGCGATCCGCTCTGAGTTCAAGGGCAAAAATGTCCTGCTAGTCGATGACTCTATCGTACGTGGTACGACTTCAGAGCAGATCATTGAGATGGCTCGTGATTCCGGTGCGAACAAAGTGTTTATGGTTTCTGCCGCGCCAGAAGTTCGTTTCCCGAATGTTTACGGTATCGACATGCCAAGTGCGACAGAACTGATTGCTCATGGACGCGATAACGAGACCATCTGCAAGCAAATCGGTGCGGATGCTCTGATTTATCAACGTCTCGATGATTTAGTTGAAGCGGTTGGTCTTGGCAATCAAGACATCACGCAATTCGATACCTCTGTATTTAACGGTGAATACGTGACAGGTGATATCGATCAGCAATATCTAGATTTCCTTGATGGCTTGCGCAACGATGATGCGAAAACGCAACTTGAGATTCAGCAAGATTTAGCAAACCTAGAACTGCACAACGAAGGTGCTTAAATCGCGCTGCTAAAGACATAAAAAAACCAGAGCTTCGGCTCTGGTTTTTTGTATCTGTGCTCAACATTAATGAATGTTGTAGGCGATCACGAAGTCGATGAATAGTCGAACTTTCTCTGGTAGGTGATCTTTGTGGTTGTAAAGCATGTAGATGTCACGCGGGTTTGCGCTCCAATCTGGCAATATGCGCACGAGATCGCCACTTTCGATGTACTCTTTGATCATCACATCAGGCATCAACGTAATGCCAAGACCTTCCGAACAAGAGCTACGAACAACGTTCAGTGCGTTTGCTTGAAAACGACCACGCTCTACGTTCACCACAGACTCGCCCTTGCTGTTAATCAGCGTCCACTTGATAAGTGGTGAACCTTTTAGCAAAGAGTGGTTAGAAAGCTCTTCAGCGTGATTTGGCGCAGGGTTTGCGCTCAAGTAATCAGGACTCGCGACCAGAATGTCTTTCACTTCACCGATTTTACGTGCAATCAGGCTGGAATCACGCTGCGGGCCAACACGGAAGATCACATCCCACTCTGTAGGATCAAGTTGATCGGCGTTGCTTTCCGTTGTCAGTTCGATGTTGATATCTGGGTACTGTTTCATGAACGAATTGAACATCGGCATCATCATGCGTTTCGTCAAGTTGTACGGCGCAGAGATCTTGATCTTGCCCGATGCACCACGGCAATCATCCGTAATTTCCTCTGCTGTCGAGGTTAGGCGTTGCAGTAAAGGTGAGCATTCATGGTAAAAACGTTCTCCGGCTTCAGTCAGAGAAAGTTTACGCGCATGACGGTTCAGCAATCGAAGATTGACAGAGTCTTCAAGCGCTTGAATGCGTCGGGTGATGGTTGCCACCGGAATCATGGTTTTTCGCGAAGTTGCGGTATAGCTCCCATTTTCGACAACCAATCGAAATAGGTTTAGATCATCTAATTTCATATTTCCAGACACATTAAACTACCGTTTATGGCTAATTTATAATTAACTTTGTGATCAAAGTTTGCTTTAAGTCAACATGTTGCGTCATTTGAACACAGCAGGAGGCTCTTAGTAAATACTGATAAACAATGGAATATTTGTATAAACGTCAATTTCAGGCTACGGTTTATAACAAGGTGAAAGGGCCTGACGTCTTGCTGCACAACGTTTCGTAAGATGTGAATACAACAACAATAATAACTTAGAATTTGTTTTTTGACTGAGCTTTGTGAGGTGTAAAGGTATGTTTAAGACTCACAGTCAAACGGCAATGGTCTCGGCGCAGGAAGTGGTCAATCACAAGCTCATCATGTTGGTGGACGATGACCCTATATTTCGTAGAGTAACTAGTGCCTATTTGGAAAGTCAGGGTTTCAAGGTAGTAGAAGCTGAAAATGGCCTAGAGGCGCTTCAGCAGCTGAGGGAGTGCCAGCCTGATCTTGTCTTATGTGACTTATCAATGCCCGTCCTAGACGGAATCGAATTTGTAGAAGAGGTAAGCCTGGAGTATCCATCTATGCCACTGATCGTGGTATCGGGCACCGACGAAATGTCTGATGTAGCGAAAGCGCTGCGTTTTGGCATTAAAGACTTCTTACCAAAACCAATTGGAAACTATAAACATCTGTCTCAAGCGATCGATAACACGCTTGAGGAAGCCGACTGCCATTATTCTGACCATAGGGATTTCTCCAGCCAGTGGTTTAGAGTTGATGACGGCGGAGAAATGCCTGATGAGCAAGAGCTCCATTGGCACTTAGAGTATTTACAGCAAAACCCGAATGCTGCACGTGATTTGCTCCATGCACTGCTTCCGGAGAAAGATGCATCGCAAGGCGACTGGAAGTGCTCTTACCGATTATTGCAATCTACGGATGTTATGCCGTTGGTGTTCGATTATCGGTGGTTGATGAACGGTCAGTTTGCGTTTTACCTCGTCGATTCAGCATCACTGGAAGAGGATGGGGTAGCGACGACATTACTCGTGCGCGCTCTGTTTGATGACTACTTACGCAACCTGAAAAGCTTTAGTGCCGATCTGAAAGATATGGTCGAGATTATTGAGAAGGGCATTCAATGCTCGGATTGCGCTGGAGCAGTAAATGCCGTGTTTGGTGTTGCGGATTTAGCGTCTTCGACGGTTTCGATTTTACCGGCGGGTCTTGATAGCCAATGGTCTGATGGTCATACGAATCAACATATAGCGGCGGGGAACCGTCTTGGCGATGGCAGTATGAAGAACTTCATCACTCGTGAGCTCCCGATTACGACGAGTGGTCAGCTGTCTATTGGCTGTTTAGGAACATCAAGCTTTAGCTTAAACATCGTTCGTTTGAACCGCTTGATGTAAACATAAATCATCTAAATGAAAGCAGCATATCGATGCTGCTTTTTTTGTTTTTTCATTCCGTATCTCCCTCGTTGTTTCCCTTTATAACCTTACTTTTTGTTGGTGTTTAGCGTTTGATGTTTAAGGTATAGTCAGCGCTTAAAACAATAATGCCCCATTTGTGCAACGATATTTTAACGACGCATGGTTGGGAGAAGCAAAGTCAACAAGTGAGAAGAAGCATCATGGCAGACAAAGATTTTAAAGAGCCTTATAATATTTTTTACTTTCTAGGTTTCATTGCAGTCCTTTTGATCCCAACTCTACCTGCAACGCTAACCTGGCTTCGCGTAATGAACGGTTACGCAGGTTTTTAATCGAGCGATTGTTTACTGGAGTCCACCATTCGTATTAAGCGTTACTTTTTCAATATTGCTGGTGGACTCTGCATGATACTTGGCATCGCCGGTATCGTTCTTCCTTTATTACCCACCACTCCCTTTATCTTATTGGCAAGCGCGTGTTTTATGCGTGGAAGCCCTGCGTTTCATCGTTGGTTACACGAACACAAAACGTTTGGTCCAATGCTCGATAATTGGCATAAGCACAGAGCCGTTACCCGTAAAGTAAAACAACGTGGTGCAGTATTTATTGTGCTGAGTTTTACCGTATCCATTCTTGTCGCCCCGATCATTTGGGTAAAAATTGCGCTTTTAGTGATGCTAATCGTTTTACTGAGTTGGTTTATGCGTCTACCTGTGACTGAGTTGGTTGCTGACCGAGAAGAAAATCACTAAGATTGTAGAGAATAGTGTGCCCGCTCTTCGAGTGGGCGTTTGTATTTTCAGCGCCTGTGACTTTTTAAGAAAATGAGCTCATAGGGATGAAAACCTATTGTTTGTTGCCCTCATATATACTGCGATAAGAACAGAGGGCGATGAGCCAATCTAAGTAAATCGGTATTATGACTACAGAAACAATTTCACTGATCAAATCTAGCATCAAAAGCATCCAAGACTACCCAAAGCCAGGCATTCTTTTCCGCGACGTGACTAGCCTTCTTGAAGACGCAAAAGCGTACCAAGCAACGATTAACCTTTTGGTTGAGCGTTACAAAGACATGGGCTTCACGAAAGTTGTCGGTACAGAAGCGCGCGGTTTCCTTTTCGGCGCACCTCTAGCACTAGAGCTGGGTGTAGGTTTTGTTCCTGTGCGTAAGCCAGGCAAACTTCCTCGTCCAACAGTCGCTCAATCTTACGAGCTTGAGTACGGCGTTGATACGCTAGAAATTCATACTGATGCAATCGTAGAAGGCGATAAAGTATTGGTTGTTGATGATCTGCTAGCAACTGGCGGCACAATTGAAGCAACAACAAAACTGATCCGCCAACTAGGTGGTGAATTAGAGCACGCTGCATTCGTTATCAACCTACCAGAAATCGGTGGTGATAAGCGCCTAGAAGGTCTAGGTCTGAACGTATACAGCATTTGCGAGTTTGAAGGACACTAATACATTCAATGAGTTATTTAGCTTTAGCGCGAAAATGGCGTCCTAATAAGTTTGATCAAGTAGTCGGGCAGAGCCATGTCTTAACTGCTTTGGAGAACGCGTTAGCGCAAAATCGCTTACACCATGCGTACCTATTTAGCGGCACGCGAGGCGTTGGTAAAACGTCGATTGGCCGACTGTTTGCTAAGGGCCTGAACTGTGAAACAGGTATTACTGCTAACCCTTGTGGTGAATGTGATACTTGTCGTGAGATTGATGAAGGTCGCTTCGTTGACCTACTGGAGATCGACGCAGCTTCTCGTACTAAAGTTGAAGACACTCGTGAACTGTTAGACAACGTTCAATACAAACCCGCTCGCGGACGTTTTAAAGTGTACCTCATCGATGAGGTACACATGCTTTCGCGTCACTCTTTCAATGCGCTGTTAAAAACGCTGGAAGAGCCGCCTGAGTATGTGAAGTTCTTGTTGGCTACGACGGATCCACAAAAACTGCCGGTGACGATTCTGTCACGCTGTTTGCAGTTCCATCTTAAGCCAATCAGTGTTGATGATATTCATCAGCAACTTGACCATATTCTGGAAAAAGAACAAGTCTCTGCAGAAGCAAGAGCACTTGGCATGATCTCGCACGCTGCAGATGGCAGTATGCGTGATGCACTGAGCTTAACTGACCAAGCTATCGCTCTAGGCAACGGTACGATTCAAACCGATATCGTGAGTCACATGCTTGGAACGATTGATACAGACCAAGCGATTCACTTGCTGGAATCGATCAGCAGTAAGCAGCCGCAACAGGCGATGGACAAAATCCAACAACTTGCATCAAACGGTGTCGAGTGGGATGGATTGCTGCAACAATTGGCGTCGCAGCTTCACCGTGTCGCGATGTACCAAGCTCTGCCATCGACCTTGGATCAGGCGCAACCTGATGCCGAAAAAATCGAATTATTGAGTAAAGCTCTCACACCACAAGATGTTCAGCTTTACTACCAAATTGCTTTAAAAGGTCGTGAAGATCTGACGTTGTCACCAAATGGTCGCGTCGGCATGGAAATGATCGTATTGCGCATGATGGCATTCCGTCCGTCAGCAAATAATAGCGCGAACGTGATTTCTACTTCATCACAGCCTCAAGTCGCGCCGACATCAAGCGTGAGCCCATCATCGCAAGCGGCTCCGCAGTCAGCGGCACAACGACCACCGCAGCAACAAGCCCCAGTGGCTCAGGCGCCTGCACAGCACATGCAAAGCCGACCAACGCCGTCAGCGCAACATCAAGCACCTGTTCAGTCGATGAGTCAGCCGGCGACACAATCTCCGGCTTCGATGAATGAAGCGCCGCAGTACCAACCTGAGTATCAGGGTGGCTACGATATGGCACCACAATACGATATGGCTCCGCCGATGAGTGAGAACCCTGCGCCAGCGCAGCAAGCTCCTCAACAAGCTCAGCCACAAGAAAGTGCTCCGGCACCTGCTCGTGGTAACTTGAGCGGCCTACGTCACCAATTACGTTCACAGCGTCAGGGACAGCAACAAGCCCCAACGCAAAGTGGTGGCCCAAAAAAGTCTAACGCGACATCTGCACAAAAAGAATCGGTTATTGACCGTCTAGCGCAATTGCATGGCAATTCCGCGCAGGTGTCGCCTAAGTCTGCTCCTCAAGCTGAAAAACAAGCTCCAGAGGATGAAGCGTACCGTTGGCGACCAACCAAACCGGTTGAAAAGAAAGCCAATACGCAATTGACACCTACGCAGCTCAAGCAAGCGCTAGAGCACGAAAAGACGCCAGAAATGGCGCAAAAACTGGTTAATGAATCACTAGAGAAAAGCGAGTGGGCGAACCTGATTAGCAAGATGGATACGCCTAAGTTGGTTGAACAACTTGCATTAAACTCGCATTTCAACAAAGAAGGCTCGACAGTTTCGCTACAATTAAGAGGCAGTCAGGCACACTTGAACACCGACAGAGCGCAAAGTGAGCTGCACAGTGCACTGAACCATGTGTTGGGTGAAGAGTGTCATCTGAGTATTGATGTTAGCGAAAGTGGTGAGACGCCACTAGAGTTGAGAGATAGACTCTACCAAGAGAAATTACAGCAAGCGCTGAACAGTTTAGAAAACGATCCACACGTTCAGTTCATCGAACGTCGATTCGCTGCAGAGCTTGATAAAGATAGTGTACGCCCTATCTAAAAATTGAACGGAATGGGGTTGAAAACCCAAAGTGACAACCCCATTAACAGATGCAACACCTAATTAAACCAGAGAGATAAACATGTTTGGTAAAGGCGGTATGGGCAACCTAATGAAGCAAGCCCAGCAAATGCAAGATCGCATGCAAAAGCTTCAAGAAGAAATCGCGAATATGGAAGTAACTGGCGAGTCTGGTGCTGGTCTAGTTAAAGTTACAATCACTGGTAGTCACAGTGTGCGTCGTGTAGAAATCGATGAAAGTCTGATGGAAGACGACAAAGAGATGCTAGAAGATCTTATCGCTGCAGCATTCAACGATGCAGCACGTCGCGTTGAAGAAACTCAAAAAGAGAAAATGGCTTCAGTAACTGGCGGTATGCAACTACCACCAGGCATGAAAATGCCATTCTAATCTGCTGAATTCTAACTAAGCGGATTTTCAATGCGTACCAGTCATATGCTGGAACAATTGATGGAGGCCTTACGTTGTCTACCTGGGGTTGGCCCCAAGTCGGCGCAGCGTATGGCCTTTCATTTGTTACAGCGTGATAGAAAAGGCGGTCTGCAACTGGCAGATGCGCTGAGCCAAGCAATGACAGAAATTGGCCATTGCACCGAGTGTCGTACTTTCACTGAAGAAGAAGTTTGTCATATTTGTACTAACCCAAAACGCCAAGAAAATGGTCAGATTTGTGTGGTAGAAAGTCCGGCAGACATCGCAGCAGTTGAAGCAACGGGTCAATACTCGGGTCGATACTTTGTACTAATGGGACATTTATCACCGCTGGACGGAATTGGTCCAAGTGATATTGGTCTAGATGTATTGGATTACCGTCTGCGCCGCGGAGATATCTCTGAGGTGATTCTCGCTACCAACCCAACGGTAGAAGGGGAAGCGACGGCTCATTACATCGCAGAACTTTGTAAAGAACACCAAGTGGAAGCCAGCCGGATTGCACACGGTGTACCAGTAGGTGGCGAGCTTGAGCTCGTGGACGGGACTACCTTGTCACACTCCCTTCTGGGTCGACACAAGATTTAATAAAAAAGCCGCTGAATTCAGCGGCTTTTTTGATCTTTAGGTTCGAGAATCGATTAATCGTTTGATTCTGTACCTAGAAGGTTCTTGTAGATAAGTGCACCTAGAATACCACCAACGATTGGTGCTACCCAGAATAGCCAAAGCTGAGAAACCGCCCAGTCGCCAACAAATACCGCAACACCAGTACTACGCGCTGGGTTAACCGATGTGTTTGTCACAGGAATGCTGATTAGGTGAATCAGTGTCAAACATAGGCCGATAGCGATAGGTGCGAAGCCTTGCGGTGCACGTTTGTCTGTTGCACCCATGATCACGATTAGGAACATCATCGTCATCACAACTTCAGTCACTAAAGCTGCAACCATTGAATATTGGCCTGGAGAATGCGCGCCGTAACCGTTCGCAGCAAAGCCAGAACCAACCACGTCAAAGCCTGCTTGACCAGTTGCGATTACGTAAAGTACGCCACCCGCAATAACACCACCAATCACTTGCGCGATGATGTAAGGCACTACGTCTTTAGTCTCAAAACGACCACCGGCCCATAGACCGATAGTTACTGCTGGGTTCAGGTGACAACCTGAGATATGGCCAATAGCAAATGCCATTGTTAGTACGGTAAGACCAAACGCCAAAGAAACGCCCAACAGGCCAATGCCGACATCAGGGAAGCCAGCCGCTAACACTGCACTACCACAGCCACCAAGCACTAACCAAAAAGTACCAAAAACCTCTGCCATGTATTTATTCATATTGTTTCCTATTGCGGATTTAGATTACCCGCTGAACATAGTAGAGAATTGTCAGAAAAGTGTGAGTTGAAGCACGGAAATTAACCAAAATGCCAGATATGAGCGTTTCTGTCTCATACATGAAACGAAATGAGTAGGGAGAGGGTAGGTGAATGAGTTGAAAGGAAAACCTCGGCTATCGCTATAGATTTTGATAACCGAGGCGAGATGAAGCGTTAGCTAAAAGCAATAAATGGTGAGATACACAACAAGATGCCCGTCGCGATGATCAGGTATAGTGAAGCACCTTTGTATTTATGTAGAGAAGGCACTTGATACACCAAGTAAGCAGGAATCAAACAGCCAATCAAACCAAAGATAGGGCTACAAACCGAAGTGAAGCTCAAAACCGGTAGGTTGAGTACGATAGCGCCCCATGCCATCAAAATCGCGAATAGGATGATGCCTTTCGTCACGAGATCTTTGTTGATTTGCTCTTCAGGCATCACTTTTTTCAATGCCAACATCGCAAGACCTTGGCAAGAATCACGGAAGCCAAGGTAAACACCAAAGAAGGCTGTCATTACAGAAAAGATGTTCAACATCAGGCTAAGCAGTTTAAGCGTCGTGCCGTCCATGCCTTGTGCTACCATCGCAAGCGCAGAGATGTTCTCGTTTGCTGCACGAACTGCTTGTTCATGAGACATCGCCAACGTGAAAGAAATCGCGTAGAAAAATACAGTCACAAACAAAATGCCAAAAGCGATATTCATGGCGCGCATCGCTTTAAAACGGGCAACTTCAATAGACTTCTCTTTTGAACGGTAAGAGATAACCATTGGGCTCAAGCTTTGAATAAACAAGATAGAAGTAAGGGTGAATGGCAGCAGTTCAATCGCATCTTTTAGGCCAGCACCAGCCGTTGGTACGGTACCGACATTAGCTAAATCCCATTTTTCTACCATCATGAAACCCAACAGGGCAACGGTACAGAGCTTAATTAGCACTAAGCCCGTACTGACTTTAAATAAGATCTTTTCCCCACGAGATGCGATTGCTACTAAAGCGCAAACCAATGCTAGACCATACAACGGGTTTTCCGACAACAGCCCCTCAGTGATACCAAAGCTGTGTAGGAAAGAGGCTGAGTCATTATTGATTGCTGTCGAGTATACGAATACCCAAATCACCAACATGATGAAGTAGAGCACGCCTAACAAAGCGCCCCATTTATTACCAAGGTAACCTGAGATAACCCCCGCATAGTCTTGACACTTCGGAGAGGTGGAAAGCGTGTTAATAAATAGGCGTTGGAACAAGTACATCGCTGGATAACCAATCACCGCGGAGGCAAGAAATACCCATATGCCAAGTACGCCCACCTTTACAGGAAGAAAAACAATACCAGCACCGATTGCCATGCCGATGCTCATGATTACCCAGCCCCAGTCAGTGCTATCAAACTTAGTCGCCGCTTTCCATTCTGTGGCTGTCATACCGGCTTTAACGTGAGGTGGTTCTTTAGTTATTGGAAGAGTTTGTGTAGGTACAGTAACGCTCATTGTCGTTTTCTCTTTGTTAGTATGAATTTTTCTCAAATCTATTTGAGAAAAAGATTAACAACAATTTTTTTGTGGAAAATTCAGATAAATTTGAGATCTCGGCAAAATTACTCAATAAAATCTGAGTTTAGATCGATTTGTGTGATCTGGAGTGGTTGTTTTGCTCACATATAGTTGAAAGAATAGCTTTGAAACGAAAGCGAAAGCTGAGTTTTACGACTAAAATTAAAAACTATGTGAGGATTAACATGAAAGAATTGATCGCTTCAGAGCACGCTCCTGCCGCAATTGGCCCGTATTCACACGGAACCACTTACGGGGATTTGATTTTTACTTCTGGCCAGCTCCCAGTTGATAGTGCGACAGGTAAAGTAGTAGAGGGAGGGATTACTGCTCAAAGTCATCAATCTCTAACGAACTTAAAACATGTGCTTGAAGCGGGTAACGGCAGTTTAGATACGGTTCTAAAAACGACATGTTATTTGGCAAACATCAGCGACTTTGCTGAATTCAACAAAGTGTATGCAGAGTTTTTCCAAAAAGATTGCCCAGCACGAAGCTGCTTTGCGGTGAAAGATCTTCCGCTAGGTGTTTTGATTGAAGTTGAAGCGATTGCTAGTAAAAAGTAATACGGAGAAGAAGTATGAATCAGCAATGGAACCAATATATCCAAATCATTAAGCAAGTTGTAAAACCTGCCCTCGGATGTACAGAACCCATTGCTGCTGCATATGCGGCAGCAGTTGCAAAGCGTGAGCTTGGATGCCAAACCCCGGACATGATTGAAGTACGTGTCTCAGATAACTTATTTAAAAACTCAATGGGGGTTTACGTTCCCGGCACTGGGAAAATTGGCCTTAAGATCGCGGCGTCAGTTGGCGCATTAGCGGGAGACCCAAACGCAGAACTGGAAGTACTCGCTAAAATTAATCAAGACGATGTGACTGCTGCCCAGCAACTTATTGATGAAGAGCGAGTCAGTGTTGCTCGCATTGATACACAAGAATTTATCTTTTGCAGTGTCACCATGAGCGCTGGAGAAGACACCGTCTCTGTGACCATCAGTGGTGGACACACTAATATTATCCAGATCACTCGCAATGGAGCGGTGACGTTCCATGCCCCTTTGCAGCAGCGAGTCGCGACAGGATCAGTATGCGAAGGGGTTGATATCTCCATTAAGCAGATTTATGACTTTGCCCTTCAAGCGCCATTTGATGACATCAAATTCATTCTGCAAGCGGCGGAACTCAACTCTTCCTTAGCGCAAGAGGGTATCGACCGAGGTTACGGCTTAGAAATCGGGCGCACATTAAAAGGCAATATCGAACAGGGGTTGCTTGGCAATGACCTGATGAGCAGAATCCAAATGATGACGTCTGCGGCATCAGATGCGCGCATGGGCGGTGCAACCTTACCAGCTATGAGTAACTTTGGCAGTGGTAACCAAGGCATTGCGGCTACCGTGCCTGTGGTTATCGCAGCGGAAGCTTTCCAAAATGATGAAGAACATTTAGCTCGAGCTCTGATCATGAGCCACTTAGGCGCGATATACATTAAGTCTTACTACCCACCTCTGTCAGCTTTCTGTGGGAACACGGTAACCAGTGCGGCTGCATCCATGGCGTTGGTGTACCTAGCCGGTGGCACGTTTGAGCAATCATGTTATGCGATTCAAAATGTTATCAGTGATAGTTCGGGCATGGTGTGCGATGGGGCAAAATCCTCATGTGCGATGAAAGTCTGCACTTCTTCAACTACGGCGGTGCGCTCATATTTGATGGCGATGGGTAACCACAGTGTGAAGAATCAAGGTATAGTAGGCGACGAAGTCGAACAAACTATAAGAAACGTAGGCTCTATGGTTAGACTTGGTATGCCGTATACTGACAAATCTATTATCGATATCATGTCGGCCTAGCCTCAAAGTTTTTGCTAAGGGAAGTAAATTGCAGCTTAAGAAACTCACCAAAAGTGATTTAGATATTTTGAATTCGATGAAGAACGTCGTCGATGGCATTGCTCGTATGTACGGTGAACATACTGAAGTCGTTCTTCACAGTCTTGATGCGGAAGCACCAGAAATCATCAAAATTGCCAATGGCCATGTTACTGAACGTGGAGAAGGCGCTCCAATTACCAACTTAGCAAGAATGAAGCTACTTGAGGGCAAGGACGTGTCAGACTCGTATCTGACTAAAACCGCGAGCGGAAAGACCTTGCACTCGATTACCACCATCGTTCGTAACCCAAAAAACAAGCCTATCGGTCTACTTTGTATCAATGTGGATATGGATGTGCCGATGCAGGACTTTTTGCGCTCAATCTTGCCACAGCAGCAGAACCCTTGTTGCACAGGAGCGAGCTCGCCAGAAACGTTTGCACGCAACATCGACGAAACCATCATTAGTACGATCGAAACCGTTCAGTCAGAAGTATGGACGAATGAGGCAATCACGCCTTCCAAACGCAACCGAGAGTTGGTGACACGCTTACAAGGTTTGGGGATTTTCAAATACAAAGATGCGGTATTGATGGTGGCAAACCACCTAGGTATCTCGCGTGATACGATCTACCTTTACCTGAGGGAATTGGGTAACGATTAAGTGAGCTGTTCTAACTCGGTAATGTTGCTCAAAGCTTCCTGATTAGTTTTGCCACATACGATCGGACACGGTTTGAAATCGTGGCAAACTTTTGGGCGTTCTGGTTTTCCGAACAGCTTGCACAGGTTATCGTCATTCAGTTGAATGCAACGTTCACCTGCTGGTTTGCCGTTTGGCATGCCCGGAATAGGGGAAGAGATACTCGGTGCAATACAGCACGCCCCACAACCTAATCGACAATCCATCTAAAAGCCCTCGTAAAAATGAAGGGGGCATTATGGACATTTCTCGCCAGATTGGAAGAGGCGTGCGTGAATTCACACCAACAAACTTAACCCTTTTTACTCATCATTAAGTAAATCGGCGACTTCAAAATTCTGATCGCGTTTAGCCTGTTGTATATAACGGTTGCACTCTTGCATGCTTAAACCCCACGTTCCAGCCTCGGTACGAGCGGTCATTTCCGTTAGAAACGTTGCTTGACCTTCTTGAACATTAGAGGCGATATCCTTGCCGTATTGCTGACAAAGTTCTGCATCGGTACTCGCCGCAGCTCCGAACGAAACAAGAGAGATAATGGCGATCATTGCGAGTTTCATAATATTGATTCCTTTATTCACACTATGAGCTAAAACCATAGGATAGGAATCACTATTAGTAAAAATATCAGTGTTGAGTGTCCTTGCTGATGAAGCAGGACAAACGTTGATAATAGTTCGTATTACGGGGCGAAATTCGGCAAAACTTGAACTTTTGTTGTCAGGGGGGTATAAAACGCACCCAATTCATTCCCATTCAAGAAATAAGTAGTAAGCGTATGAGCACTCCATTTTGGCAAAGTAAATCGTTAGAGAACATGACAGAAGAAGAATGGGAATCTCTCTGTGATGGGTGTGGCAAATGTTGTCTGCACAAGCTAATGGATGAAGATACGGACGAAATCTACTACACCAACGTGGCGTGTAGTTGGCTGAACAGCAAAACATGTTCGTGTAAAGACTACCCGAACCGTTTCACTTCAGGCGAAGAGTGCACCAAGCTAACACGTGAAGATATTGATGATTTTACGTGGCTGCCACACACTTGTGCATACCGCTTGTTGGCAGAAAACCAACCACTACCAGAGTGGCACCCATTAATCACTGGCTCTAAGTCTGCCATGCACGCAGCAGGGGAAAGTGTACGAAACAAAGTGGTGTATGAAATCGATGTGGTGGACTGGGAAGACCACATTTTGAATCACCCAAACCGCCCATAGCCGAATGTAAACAAGCCTTTCATTATGAAAGGCTTGTTTGTTAATGGATGAAGTAAAAAGTGCTCAACCTTTTAAGAAACGGTTATAGACAAACAATATAACGAAAGCACCTAAAGTCGCAGTGACGATACTGCCGATGTTTACGCCGTCTGCACCGCCAAGGCCCACAAAGCTTCCTAAGAAACCACCAACGAAAGCGCCTACAATACCGAGCACCATAGTGGCAATCCAGCCGCCTCCGTCGTTGCCAGGCATCAACCACTTAGCCAGTGCTCCTGCAATCAAACCTAGAATAATCCAAGATAGAAAGCCCATAATTTCTCCTTACTCATTATTGTGTTAGCTATCTGCTATCCGTTTGCAACTGTTACGATTCAATCATAGTTCATCCCGCTAAAACTGCTCTTTGTTCACTTGTCACGGGTTAACGCATGATGGGTTAGCTGATGACCATAGCGATGTAACCTAATATCAACACTAATACAGAGGTCAGCGCATAAGGTACAGGGTAGCCAATTGCAGGCATGTCACTGTGGCTGGCATCTTGAGCCCCTTTCATTGCTGGCGTACTATTGCGTCCGCCAGCGCAGGCTCCGGCTAAAATCGCAGGATTCATCTTGCGGAAATACAAGCCGTATAACCAAGCTAACAGGGGTGGTACGAGTGCTGCGGTCACACCCAAGAGTGCAATCTTAATCACGATGATGCCTTGGAATGACGCTAAGATTTTCGGCCCAACGGTTGCCGCCAATACCGCGACAAATAGGTTTAGACCTATGTCTTGTAAAAAGCTTCTCGCTCCTTCACTCATCGGGCCGCCAAAGCTTGGGTTACGGGTTCGCAAAAAGGAAAAGACGATTCCCGTTAACATGCAGCCAGCTGACGTACCTAACGCAAAAGGAATCCCAGCAACCGTGACACTCAAATGGCCAAAGACATAGCCAATAAGAAGAGAGAGGGCGAGGTAGAAGGTTTCAGTGACCGTGCTCTCTACAATCGGAACGCTATTGAGTTTGGACGCGGTTTGCTCGACACACCATTGGGAGCCTGCAATACGTACAACATCGCCCACTTCGACCTTAGTTTGCGGCAACAAAGGCTGCTGGTGGCCTTGTCGAAATATTGCTTTGAAATAAACGCCAAAGCCCACTTCAGCATGCAATTGTGCGACCGTTTTCCCTGCGTGTTCGGATTTGCCTACGTGGATATCAGCCACTTCGATATCGACGTTTCTTGCTCTTGGTTCATCGACTTCGTTGCCGATGTCTGCTTCGCCTTCGGCAATCAACACGTGATATTCCCCTCGAATGCCAATCACATCATTTAACTCAAGTGTTGGATTGTCAGAAGCATCAATGACTTGGTCTCCTCGAACCACTTTCAGTACCGCGGCATCAGGGAACTTCTGATACAACTCTTGAACTGAACGACCGACGAGCTCTTGGTGCGAAACTTTGTAGGCTCTCACATCAATCGGAAGTACGCCGACATCGGAAAAGCCAAAAGTACTTGGCAATTTTTCGTTGTCGTCTCCAGTGGAGTATTCCGCTTCGGCGTCTTTGCCCGCTTTAACTGGGTCGATACCAAATAGGGAGGGAAGGTACTTAATAAATAGGATGATTAAAACAGTTGAGAGAACATAACTGATTGCGTATCCGGCGGCGATGTTGGCACTGACATGATCAATACTCATGCCTTCAGGAGGGGTAAAGGCTCCCGAGCTTATTGCAGATTGTGCAACGCCCATTACGGCGGTCACAGTATAGCTCCCAGAAATGATGCCAGCCGCATAGCCCGGTTCTAGCCCCATTAATTTTGCGCCGATCACCACAATCGCGAAGTTGCTAAAGACCACAATGAGCCCAATGACCACAAAGTCGATGCCGCCCCGTGCTAATCCAGAGAAGAATTGTGGTCCGACTTTCATACCGATGGCGTACATGAACATCATCAAAAAGATGTCTGACACCAAGCCTGGTTCTTCAATTTTTAGCCCGTAAACAGAAAAGGAAGTCAGCGCCAGCGCAACACCAACGACCAAGGTTCCGGCTGTTGTACCTAAGCTAACGCCTTTAAAGGTTAATCTGCCAAGCGGATAACCAATGGCGAGAGATAAAAAGAGAAAAACGAATGGGTTTTCTGACAAGTAACTAAAGAGAAAAGACATAGTGTCACCTGTTACCTAGTGAGTGGCAGAGCGAGGTACAACCCATATTCCTCGCTCTTGCGTGTAAGGTGAGAGCGTTAACCGTGATTGAAGTTGCTCGATTCGTCTGCATCACTGCCGTTAACAATCGGATGTTTGGCAAAGAAGTCGACGCAGTGTTGTAAATCGGCAATCAAAAGATCGGCCATATCGCGGCTAAATCCGTGGCGAACTAAAATGCGCATGATCACCAGATCTTCGCGTTCTGCTGGCATGGCGTAAGCGGCGATCTGCCAACCTCTTGATCGAATGCGATCTGAGAGATCGTAGAGGTTGAAGCCCGGATTCGCGTCTTCTTTGAGTGACCAACTCAGTGCAGGTATCCCGCCGTGCCCGTCGTAGATAATCTTGAACATGCCCATCTTCTCGACCTCTTCTGCTAGGTATCGAGCAGTGTCGTAACAGGCTTGGTGGATCTTTCGATATCCCTCTTTCCCAAGGCGAAGGAAGTTGTAGTACTGAGCAACGATTTGGCCACCAGGACGGGAGAAGTTGAGGGCAAAAGTTGGCATGTTCCCGCCGAGATAGTTAACGTTGAAGATCAGATCTTCATGCAACGCATCCGCATCTCGCCAAACCACCCACCCAACGCCTAGTGGCGATAGACCAAATTTATGTCCAGAAGCGTTGATCGATTTCACTCTTGGTAAACGGAAATCCCATTCTAAATCTGGGTCGCAGAAAGGAGCGAGGAACGCACCACTTGCGCCATCGACATGGATTGGGATGTCTAACCCGGTTTCCGCTTGGAGTCGATCTAAAGCCTCATGCACGGCTTTTACAGGTTCATACTGACATGTAAAAGTCACGCCAAGAGTAGGAACAACACCAATGGTGTTTTCATCACAGCGTTTAATCACTTCTTCTGGCGTCATGATAAGGCGGTCGCCTTGCATCGGAATTTCACGCAGTTCAATATCCCAATAACGAGCAAACTTGTGCCAGCACACCTGTACGGGGCCACAAATCAGGTTAGGGCGGTCAGTCGGCTTGCCTTGTTTCTTCATTTTTTCACGCCATGCCCATTTCAGAGCCATACCGCCGAGCATAGCTGCTTCACTGGAGCCCGTCGTTGAACACCCCATCGGGTTTTCAGCGTCTGGCGCATGCCAAAGGTCTGCCAGCATGTGAACACAGCGAGACTCGATTTCAGCGGTTTGTGGGTACTCATCTTTGTCGATCATGTTTTTGTCGATGCACTCATCCATCAACTTGTGTACTTCTTCTTCTACCCAAGTTTGACAAAATGTGGCGAGGTTTTGGCGAGAGTTGCCGTCGAGCATCAGTTCATCGTGCACCACTTGGTAAGCATGTTCCGGCGAGTGTTCTGCATCTGGAATACGATACTTGGGCATAACAACGGAAAGATCTTTCGATGAGTACACGTCATCGAGAATAGAGCCACGGACGGTCGATTTTTTATGAAGAGGCATGTGAAATCCCTTATCTTATTGAAACAATTGCGCTTGTTATCAGTAGTGATTGGTGTTCATAAGACAGTTTTGACTGCCAATTAAACGTAGCAGAGATTTTTATAGCCGTTGATTTTGTGACTCGTTGTTTGGGTTGTCGCACAGACTTTGTGCTGAGTTAAGCGAAGAATACAGAAGAAGTGGCAGCTGCTACTCCATATTTAGATTAAGAAAATTTGGATCCGCTGTAGGAACTTTGACGCATAATTTACTAAATGCTGCTCGGTTTGCGGATTCGTGTTGTAAACTTAGAGCATCTAATTTCAAGGATTTACATTCCGGCGCTTGGTCACCCCGATCAAGATTGTCTCTTACGAGGTAAAAATGACGTTACTATCCCCCCTAAAAGTGCGTTTTACACCATTTGTGGTGTTATTTATGGCGTTTGCTTTGACCATGAGTTCCTTTATGGTTCGAGCAACAGAAAGCACAGAAACGGTCGTAGAAGTACCAAAGGTTTCTGCCGCTGAAAAAGCGATTGATAACATCAACCAAGACATCATCGATTTGTCTGAAAGCTTGAAACAAGCCAGTGGCGATGAGCGTGATGCACTACAACTGCAACTGTTCCAAAAAAATGAAGAGCTGCGCAGCCGCCTTGCGACAGCAATCAGCAATAAGTCTATTCCTCATGAGAAGCTGATTGAGCTTGTTCAAACTCAAGAGAAGTATTCTGAAGGCGCGGTCGTTTACCTAGATGACAAAGTCAAAACGCTTAATGAAGAAATCAATACTGCAAAAGACGAAGACAAACTGTCTTTAGTCAACAGCTATCGTGAATTGCAGCAGTACTTGGACGTAAGCTACGAATCAAGCTGGCAGAACCTTAACTGGCTGAAAACACTAGGTGTGCAAGATGAAGATGCGGAAGCTGCATTCAAAGACAACGTTGATAAGCGCATGCGCTTGCTGTCTGCGTCGATTGAGTACTTGAATCAGCAAAGCGAAATCATCGGCTCACAAATTTCTTCTAGCCCAGAGTCAGAAAAAGCGTCTCTGCAGCTAAGCCAACTGATTCTAAAGCAACGACTAAATATCGCGACAGAGAGCCTACGCAATCTGATAACCATTGGTGATAAAGTTGGCCTAGAAACATCGGAATACAAGCGTCAGATCTTTGAGGTGACGGGTAGCATCACGCATGATTTGCTGAACACCAAAGTGATCCTGTCTATCTTGAGCCATTGGTCGAACTCAATGGTGGATTGGTTTGCTGAAAACGCACCACAGCACATCTTCCAGTTGTTTGTGTTTGCTCTGATCCTGCTGATTGCCCGCGCACTGGCGAAGCTAACGCGTAAAGTGGTTAGCAAGACGGTGGCATCGAAGAACTTGAAGCTGTCACACTTGATGCAAGACTTCTTTATCTCGATGTCAGGCAAAGCCGTGTGGATCATCGGTATCATGGTTGGCCTATCTCAAATCGGCCTTAACCTTGCTCCAATCCTGACCGGTTTCGGTATTGCTGGTGTGATCATCGGTTTCGCATTACAAGATACGCTATCAAACTTCGCTGCGGGTATGATGCTACTGATCTACCGTCCGTTCGATGTCGGTGACTTTGTTTATGCAGGTGGTGTAGACGGTAAGGTAAGCCATATGAGCTTGGTGAACACCACAATCCGTACTTTCGATAACCAAATCATCATCGTGCCAAACAGCAAGATTTGGGGAGACGTGATTAAGAACGTGACGCATGAGCGCATTCGCCGTGTCGATATGGTTTTTGGTATTGGTTACTCAGATGACGTGCTAAAAGCAGAAGAAGTATTGGCAGATATCGTGACTTCTCACCCTTCAGTACTTCGTTCTCCAGAGCCAATGATCAAGCTTCATACACTGAACACTTCTTCAGTTGACTTCATTGTTCGTCCTTGGGTTAAAACGGATGACTACTGGGATGTTTACTGGGATGTGACCCGAGAAGTGAAACTGCGCTTCGACCGTGAAGGCATTTCGATTCCATTCCCACAACAAGATGTGCATTTGCACATGGTGGAAAAGAAAGAAGCATAAACTTCTTTTACTTGAATCCAAAATCAATAAAAAGGCGCTCAATTTGAGCGCCTTTTTTTATCGGTTTAGCAGTAAAGATTACAGCTCATCCAAGAACGTGATTTTTGGTTCACTGGCAAGTAAACCATCAATCTCACTCAGTAGAGTCTGGAAATGTGCTGTTTTGCAGTGTTCGTCAAACGCGGTTTGGTCTGCAAATTGCTCTTGAAACAAGAACTGGCTTGGGTCATTTTTGTCTTGGAACAAGTGATAACGCACGCAGCCAGTTTCATTTCGAGTTGGCTCTAGCATCGCTTCTAATGCTTGTTTTAGTTGAGATATGCAGTCAGGTTTTGCGTGAAATGCAGCAGTTAAATGAATCATAGTTGTGTTTGCTTCTTTGTTGTTATTAAAGGGGATAGTGGCCGTTCCTGTTAGGACAGAACTTACTATCAGAGATAGCGACCTTGACGCTGCAAGAACTCAATTTTGTAGCCGTCTGGGTCGGTAATGAAGAAGAAGGTTGCTAAGTGCTTTTCCTGATGGTCAAAGACTTTGATGTCACTGGTTTCAATATCCAATGAGTTAAGGCGTCGGTGTGTCGCCGCAATATCCTCCACACTTACAGCAAGGTGGCCGTAACCTGTGCCATGTGTGTAAGGTTCACTTTGGTCGTGATTGTGCGTCAGTTCCAGCTCAAACCCTGTTTCTGGGTTCGCTAAGTAGGTAAGAGAAAAGCCGTCGAATACGTATTGGTCTTTGATTTCTAGCTCAAGTGCGTCGTGATAAAACTTTAGAGAACGCTCCAGATCGCTTACGCGGATCATGGTATGAATCATTTTTGTCATGAGTACTCCTTAATTGTGCGCTTAGACTAGTCAGTTTTCGCGCGCAATAGGTAGTACTCAGGTACGACAATGAACGTTGGGGGGAGGTGTGGGTGTTTTGTTTAATGCAGTTCGTTCAACGCTTGTGCCATGGTCTCTTGAGGTTGGCGTGCATAGGTTAAACAAGCGCAACGCAACAAGGAGGCAAAGTTGTTTACTTCACCATTATGCTCCAACGCTTCTTGGTAAACCGTACTGATGAACTTCGGCACCGTCATCTCTTGTGCAGAAGCGATCTCTTCTAAGATCAGCCAAAAGCTGGACTCTAGTTTCACGCTCGTAGCATGGCCATCGATACGGATAGAGCGGGTGATAAATTGGTAGTTTTCCTGAGGTTGCTTAGCAAATATTTCGCACATGGTATTGATCGTATTTATAAATAACCCGCAGATATTGGAACGTTGAGTGCGGGGCGTCAACCGTTTCTATGTAAAAAAACGCCCTCTAATGAGGGCGTGAAGGTTTCACCAAAAGATGAAAGTAAGTGCAAATTACGGATTATTTGATTTGTTGAATCAGGTATTCACCCAGCTGTGAGTGATGCATGATTTTCGAAACCGGAAGAATAGTACCCGCTGGCCCCCATGCAAAAACGTTTACCGGAGTATGCGTGTGTGTACCTGTTCCCCAGACTGTGTTTTGTTTGGTCGCTTGCTCACGAGCTAACAAGTTGCCACGGTCGTTGTATGGGAAGAAGGCGTCAAAGTCATTGACCGCTGGGACATTCTCTTCACTCAAATACTTGTGGCTTGCGAGGCGGTAAGGGTTAGGTTTACTTGCTAATACGCGCGCAGCTTGCTCTGGTGTGATGGAGAAGTCGCTGCTCGCGTTGACAATCTCAGCCAACTTTTCTGGCGTCTGTGCTGCTTCATCGAGTTTCTGGAACTCACTGATCATGCCGTAGTAGCTTTGCTTTTGATTGTAGAGGCCATCGAGAATATCAAACTGGCCAAAGTTGAAGTTTGGTGCGTAATCGCGGTTCGCAAATGCTTCGCCACTGCGCTTTTCTGGTTTTGGCAAATTTGCTGATGAGTAACTGAATCCAAAAGAGCCAGTTTCATGATCGGCAGTGACGATAACGAGAGTGTCTTCGCGACCTTTTGCCCATTCATAAACTGAATTTACCGCTTCATCAAACTTTATCAATTCATGCAGCATGGTGCCTGCGTCGTTACTGTGGCCTGCCCAGTCAATTTGGCCGCCTTCCACCATCAAGAAGAAGCCATCTTTATCCTTTGAAAGGACATCCAGCGCTTTCTCGGTCATTTCTTTTAACGATGGTTGGGTGCGTTTCGGGTCGTCTTTGCTGTGGCTGTAAGCGATGCCATCATTCATGCCGGAATAAGCAAAGAGTCCCAGTACTTTTTCCCCCTTTGCTTGTTCAAGCATGTTGCGGTTAAACGCGAGGCTGTAACCTTGCTGCTGCGCTTCCGTCAGAAGGTTTCGCTCATCTTTACGTTTTGATTTTAGGTAGACGTCGCCTTGAGTCAGTTGCTCAAGTTGCTTGTAAGTGTCGCCTTTGTCGTTGGTCGATTTAGGAATCCAATGACGAAGGCCGCCAGAAAGCATCACATCCACGCCGGTCTCTAGCATGTCCACAGCGATGTTATTTTCCAACGAGCGGTGAGGTTGGTGAGAGGCAAAAGCGGCAGGTGTCGCGTGCGTCATCCGGGTATCTGAAACCAAGCCAGTTGCTTTCCCTTTTGCTTTCGCTTTTTCCAAAATTGTTTCAACGTGGTTGCCTTGGCTATCGATTCCAATCACTTCAGAAGCGGTCGGAATGCCAGTCGCAAGCATGGTTGCTGAACAAGCAGAATCCACAACGATGGCGTCTTCTGGGTTTGTCAAAGAGGAGCCGATTACTCCTTCTTGTGCCAGTTTGTATAGTGCGGTGGTTTCGCCTTTGTAGATAGAGTTTGGTGCATGATTGGCGTAGGTCTCTAACAAGCCAACTTGTTGAGGGCCCATGCCATCGCCAATCATCAAGATGACGTTTTTGATTTCTGCAGAGAGCGCATTGAAAGAAAGTGTGGATGCCGCTACTGCGGTTACGATTGGGGTCACTAAGTGCTTCATTGTATATTCCTTATTTATAAAAGCGCTCGAATTAAAACAAGGATTTATTACAGAAATGCTACCGTCATAAAAGGTTCATGTGAAAGTCACTTTCATTCACTAAGTCTAGGGGCTGTTGCTCCTTCGTAGTTGAGTTTTGTTCGGATGGGACGCCCAACTATTCTTAGCGTCCGCCTTGTATAAACAACCTACAAACTGCTGCAAAATAAGCTCGAAAGGTTAACAGACCTTAAAATAAGAAAAGCCCACAGAAGTGGGCTTTGAGTTAAGTTTAGGAGTCGAAAGTCATGAGCTAAAGCTACACCGCGTAGGCAGGGCTTTGGGTCACGATGAGCAAACTCGATTGAGGAAGGCATGGAAGCCTTTTTAGAACCAAGTTTGGTCAGTTTTGCTCTCACCATCTTGTCTGAATAGAGTGGCAACTCCTCTTGCCCTTCTAAAGACAAATGATGAACAGCAAACAGAACTCGCCTTACGCAGCAGCATAATCGAGATAATTCAGTGAAATTTGGGATTCGTCGGGCGCGAACTTATCGGCCGTACTTAATAGGAAAATGGAGAAATTGAGTTGAAGAAGGGCAAGATTGAAAAGCCTTTTTCATAGTCCATCGTCCAATAATGAATCGTCGACCATTATGGACTGGAGCAAAAAACGCGTTCAAATGAGGATGGTTATCGTAACGAAAGAAACTCTTGCTTAACGCGGGTGAGGTTAAACAAGAGCCAGAATAATGCCGCCAACGGTCAGTGCAGCTGAAAGATATTGGCCTGCCGAGTAGGAGCCGTCTTCCTCTTCTTCGATAGTATCTGGATGGTCCATACCGAGAGCGCCATGAGCAAAAGATTCAACCTTATCGCCAACGGTTTTGTTTTCCGCTTCGACTTTTTTACTCTCATGGTCGATTTGCTGTAGAGCGGCAAGCAGCGCTTTTCCTTCAGAAGAAAGCGTCACTTTGTTTTGCTCAACCTTTAGTGGCGCTGCGTCGGTAGTTTGATCTGCCTTTTTTGCTTGCTCAACTTTGTTTTGTTGAGCGGCGTATGTATTAACTGAATTGCTTCCTACTGGATTCATCTGTTACCCCTTCGAACAACGACACTCCTTTATGAGTGCTGGTATACCCAAGTGACTTCAAGATGCAGGATTCAGAGCGTTGTCATTGATTCGAGGTCAAGGAAAACAACGCAGCGTAATAGCTCGCTCTTTCCAAGTTGTTTGACGCAGAAATTGGGTCAATGACACGCTCCCGAAGGGCGAGTTGACTTGGCTTGTATACTTTGTTGTCGATTCTTGATTTGGACCCACCAAACCTTTAAATCGCCGCCGCGTCTACAAACCAAGTCATTCTCGCTGAACCTAACATCTCGAGGTTACTTGGGTATAAAAACCAGTTATATCTATATCGACGGCAAACGTTATTTCTTGAATCAATCAGAACTAAAATAGGTCTGTTTTTGCCGCTTCCTGTCACTATTCGGAAACTAAAGCAAAAAGCAGGCCTATTTATCTAAAGGCGTAGTCAGATTTTTCTGATTACTTACACTGAAGATCGCTATTGCGCTTAGCAAGGTGCTTGTACGCAGCCATGCGGTTTGCGTCTTGTACGTAACGTACCGGTGGCGCAAGGACTTCTAGTTGGTAATCCGAGCCATCAGAAGTGATATCAGCAGTAGGGGTAATGACGACAACGTTTAAATCTGGGTTGCGATTCAAGATAGAAGCTGCTGTCCCTAAACCACCTTCAGTATGGAATTTGCCCGCGACGTGAACTATTTGAGTACCTGGGTGTTTCTCTAGGTATTTGACGATGGATTCTGCCATGGTCTCATCCCATGTTACCTGAGCTGCGTACTGCTTTTCGGTCTGCTCTGGCTTGCCATGGTGCATGGATGCCATGAACTTTTCTTTGTATGGGCTGTTTGCGGTGTTGACTTCGTCCGCAACAAAACTGCGCTCATCGCTGCCGAGCTTATCTAAGTAATCGATGCCTTGGCGACCAATGCAACGCACAATATTTTTCGGTGCATTTGCGGCAATCACGGGAATATCAGCTTGCTTTGCAAACTCAACCAGTGGGCGGTAATCGCTTTCGTAGTTTGGCCAAGCATTACTTTGCTTCATAAAGTATTGCTCACCAATTTCGCCGTTTAGGTATGAATCTAAGATTGCTTGCTTGTCGCGTGTGACCTGCTCCATTGAAAGCGCAAGAGGGCGACTAGCAGAAGACAACTGCTTTAGCATGTCGGTTTGAAAGCGGTGGATACCAGCGTGTGTGTGCCATTCACCAATCAAAATTACGTCGGCTTGTTGTAGGGCTGGGGTTAGCTGGTTGACTGAGATGGCTTCACCGGAAGGGGCATGAAGCTGGTAGTCGTAGAAACTGGTTACGTCGTCAGTTGCGGCGTTGGGAGCGGTCGGTGCATTTGAAGCACAGCCAGTAAGCAAGCCTGCAAAAATCAGACTTAGTGTAGAAAAGCGCATTAAAAAGCCTCCAAAAATGTCCGAATGATATTAATGGAGGCTGATAAATGAATCAATGGTAATGAGAATAATTAGCGTTACATTTTATGCTTCATTCTCAGATTGAATCGATTTCTTACGGTAAACACGCAACATAAAGTCAGCCTCACATTGGAAAAGTGTAGATGACTTTAGCTCTTCGCGAAGTTCGTCGCTGGCTTTCCATGCGAATGGTGTCATTTGCAGTAGGTCGAATGCGACGCCGTCTTTTAAGTCCATGGTGTAGTTGAGCTTTTGTTGATGCTCCAGTTCGAACCCTTCAATGTTCTCTGGTTCTTCGTTGTGCAAGCGTATCTCTTGGTAGATACGTTCACGGAACTGGTACAAGTGACGGCCTGCTGGCGTGACTGTGATAACAACACCGTTGTCTTTAATCACACGTTGTAGCTCTTCTGCTTTACACGGAGCGTAGATACGTAAAATCGCATCTAGAGATTGCTCTGCAAACGGCAAGCGATGGCTTGATGCCACGCTGAAATCGCAATTTGGGTAGCGCTTAGACGCGAAACGAATGGCGACTTTAGAAATATCTAGACCATACACCGTTGCTTCTTCATTTTGTGAGTGCAGAGACTGCTGAACTTGGTCTGTGTAGTAGCCTTCGCCGCAACCAATATCCAACAATTGATGGCTTGTGCCTTCGGTGTATTTGGCACACAGGCTTGCCACTTCTTGGCGCATCGGATCGTAATGATTGCCTTCTAAAAAGCGACGACGTGCTTGCATCATCTCTTTGTTATCACCTGGATCTTTTGAGCGTTTGTGGTGCGCTGGCATCAAGTTGACGTAGCCTTCTTTTGCTAAATCGAACTGATGGTTGTTTTCACACTTAAACGTCTTTGCTGTTAGCTCAAGAGGTTGGTGACATAGAGGGCATTGATAGTTCATGACGATCTCTGGACAGGAAGTAGGGCGGCAAATTCTATCAAAAAGGGATGCTGCAAGCGAAACAAAAAAGAGCCGAATTATCGGCTCTTTCATTGGTTTTATTGGAGGGTTAGTGGAAGAAATCCACTTGCTGTTTCAAGTTTTGCGCTTGCTGCTGTAGCTCGGTTGCACTTTGCGATGTTTTAGCGCTGGTATCACGGCTTTCACGGTTCAATTCACTAATAGAATGTGCGTTTGCTGCAATCTCTTGAGAAACTTGTGCTTGTTCCTCTGAGGTTGCAGCAATAGCATCGGCTTGAGACGCAATAGACTGAACTTGCCCAGCAATGGCTTCTAGCGCGGTGCCTGCTTCTTGTGCTTTATCCAATACCTTGTTCGCGTTTTGCTGGCTCTCGGTCATCATGCTTACGGCATTGCTGGTGGAGCCTTTTAGTTTCTCGATGATCTCGACGACGTCTTTCACGGAGGTCTGAGTACGATGAGCAAGGGTTCGCACTTCATCAGCCACTACAGCAAAGCCACGGCCTTGTTCACCCGCACGTGCAGCCTCAATCGCTGCGTTAAGCGCAAGTAGGTTGGTTTGCTCTGCGATCTCATCAATCATTTTCGTCACGGTTTGGATGCTTTCGCTGTCACGATTCACTTGTTCGATAGCTGCCGCAGATTGGTCTAGTTGATCATTTAACTGTGCAACATCAATACAAACGCCTTCAACGACTTCTAGACCAGATTGGCTGTCAGTGTTTGCAGAGCGAACATTTTCGGCAATTTGCTCAACTTGCTGAGCGACAGATTGAGCAGATGAAGCCATCTCTTCAATTGCAGTTACCACTTGCTCTACCTGTTCTTGCTGAAGACCCGATTGCATCAGGTTACGGTTTGCATCATCCACAACGCTGGTCGAGTTACTTTCAACTTGGTCGCTAGTCGAGCGAATTTGACCAACCAACTCGTTCAGTTGTCCCGCCATATTGGCAACGCCGTTGTTCAAGTTAATGATTTCGTTTTTCGATGCTTTACCCGAAGCAGGAATATCGATACTCACTTCACCTTTTGCCAAACGGTTCATGTAGCCATTCAAAATGGTGAGTGGATTTAGCGTTCGGTTAAGGACAAGCGTAAGCACCACAAAAGTGGCCGCTGCCACAATGAGAGAAATCGTTGCAATCAGTTGAAGTAAAGCTTGGCTGCCTTTGGTGACTTCATTGATGAAAGTGCCACCTAACAGTTTCCAGTTCCAACCCGGAACTTGAGTGTAAACCAGGTACTTTTCACCCACGGTGCCTTGATATTCAAATGGGTAGCGAATTAAGCCACTTTCTTGTTCGAAAAGTTGGTAGAAAGGCTTATTGCCGTTGTAGTCAGACACTTCTTGAATCGGTGGATCACTCTCTTCGTGTTTAGGGTGAAGAAGGTAATGACCTTGGTTGTCTTTCTCGTTATCCAGAATGATGGTGTAACCAGTGTCTCCCCATTTTACGCTTTGTAGCGAGCTGAATAGATCTTGGGTCGCGCGCTCAACAGGTAAACCAATGAATGAGATACCGTTGACCTTACCATTCGCGTCTTTTAAAGGTGCGTAGTAGGTGATGTAGCGCTCACCATAAAGTTTGATTTGCGCATAGTAAGGTTGGCCGTTTTTAAGCTTTTGGTAACCCGGGTGGTTAAGCCCCAATGTAGTGCCAAGTGCTCTTTTACCTTGAGGATCTTTTAGTGAAGTAGCGACGCGAATGAAGTCGTTGCCCATTGGAGCAAACAGGGTCGCAACAGCGCCAGTGTCACGAGTGAAGCTATCAACTAACTTAGTGTCACCAATCAAGCTTTCGCTGTATTGGGTGATGTTTGGTACTTGGTGACCTTGAAAGTCGACGTTGTAACTCTCGACATAGACACCCGCCAAATAACCATTACGGAAGGTTGATTCCAAAACTTCTGCCGTGTGCAGATAAGCATTGAACTGGCCTGCAATGGTTTTTGCCATCGATTCCACTTTAGATTGATGTTCTTTCAGCGTGTTTTCTAAAAGTACGTTTGAAGCGTTTTGATAAACAAGCGCAGCAATGCTTGAAAATGCAATAAGCAGACACAGTGTGATGACCAGTTTGAGCTGGAAACCGACACTTTGATTCCGATATTTGTCTAGCATGTAGTGTCTTTCCTGATTATTGATAGATGTTATAAATGTTGTATCGGCATGCTAGCGATTTATATGACGAGTTTTTTTGATATTTATTAAGTTAATTGTCAAAAAATAAGAGCAACCAATAGCTTAGATAACAAATGACCGCTGACTGGGTGATTTTATTGCAGAAATGAAATGACCAAATAAGGTTGAGTAAGTTGAGCTACCAATGAATTGGATGCTAGTGGGTGAAAGTTTCATTTGTTTGGTTGAAGTGATAGTAAGGAGCAGCGACTAAAAGAAAGCTCATACCTTCGGCTTTGGTCACGTTTATCCTTGTTTTTTATAGGTATTGTTGGGGCTTTCCAAGCGTTTAATAGAAGCTGTTATGACAAAGAAAATCATCCTAGACACAGATCCTGGCATCGATGATGCGATGGCCATTCTTTTTGCTGAAGCCCATCCTGATATCGACCTTATGGCCATTACAACCGTTTATGGCAATGCAACGATAAACAACGCGACGCAAAACGCCCTTTACCTAAAACAGAAGTTTGGTATGAAAGCATTGGTTGCGAAAGGTGCGGATAAGCCTTTAGTAAAAGCGCCGGTTGGAGCAACGGTTGTTGTGCACGGGGAAGCTGGCTTTGGTGATGTGAAAGCGCCGAGCGCACTGGATGTAAGTGCCATTGATACGCCTGCTTATCAGTTCATCATCGACAGCGTTAGAGCAGACCCGGGAGAAATCACCTTGGTGGCCGTGGGCCCTTTAACTAACCTTGCGCTCGCTTTGGAAGCAGACCCAGAAATCGTTAACTTGGTTAAGGAAGTGGTTGTAATGGGCGGCGCTTTTGGTGAGAACGATCATCGAGGCAATGTTACGCCATTTGCGGAAGCAAACATTCATGACGACCCTCATGCCGCCGATAAGGTATTCACGGCTTCGTGGCCAGTCGTCATCATCGGTTTGGATGTTACGGAAGAGAGCTTTTTTACGGGACAATATCTAGACCAACTGCGAGAGGATGCGGGAGAAGTAGGGCAGTTCATTTGGGATGTGAGCCGCTACTATTTGAAGTTTTACTCCGAGAAGGTTGGAATGGATGGTTGCCATGTCCATGATCCTTCTGCGATTGCGTATGTCATTGATCCTGAGCTGTTTACTTTGCGCAGTGGTGCCGTCCGAGTAGTGACTGATGGACCTGCCGAAGGGATGACGATTCAGAAAACGGATCAACGCAAATACATGGACGATGAGTGGCGTGCTTTCTCCGCGCAAAACGTTGGGATCGGTGTGAAAAGCGATACACTGCTTTCACTTTATCGAGAATCGATTATTCGTTATTCAAAGCGATAACGGAGTGGGGTTATCTGTAATAGTCGATGACTTGCACAGATATTCTCTCGTTGTCTGATTTTACGGGAAGAGTAAAAACATTCGACGTCGGATATTGATTTTGATTGTCGTAGGTCAGCCCTTCAATCTTCTTGAACGGTTTATTTTCGGCATAGAACATCTCAATGCTTATTGCCGTTTTCTGGTTCGCGGAAACTTGGAAGCGGCAGATTCCGGTGGGGCAATAGACTTGATATTGTGTTGGAGACAATTGCTTGTATTCGGCGACGTTCTTTTCGGCTTGTAACGAGACCTCAGTGTTGGCACAGCCAAACAATAAGCTCGTAAGAAGCGATATTGAATAAATGCGGTATTTCATCGTTACACCATTATCTCGACTCGTTGTGGTTGGCCTTAGTATGGCATGAGTGATTCTTGTGTTGTGCTTTGGAAATGTAAAAAAGGCCGGGTGAACCGGCCTTTAAACTGGATTATTGCGCTGAAATCACAGTGATAAGTTCATGTGTCTCACCTGGCTGTAACGTCTTGCCTTGCTCGATACTTGGTGCATGCACTGTCGATTCAACACACATCATGGTTTCGTAGCCGTTGTCTGCCATGTCCCCCATGCCTTGTGCGCCTTGTGCCCAAGGGTTCCACAACACTGCTGAGTTATGGCCTTGGTTTTCAACGCTCAACGTGCGATCTAACACAGGGTCTTTCACCAAGATTTTCGCTTCTGGCTGAGTGTAAACACGGTCAATCGTATCAGTTAGTTGAAGGACATCACCACCTTGGCAGATTTCACCTGCTTTTAAGCTGTCGATGTACTCTGGGCCCATACCTGTTGTTTGTGCTTGTTTGATATCACCTACGTTTAGATACGTGTGTAGTGCACCTGAGAATGTCCACTCTGCATCATCAATATTGGTGACTTTCAATGTCACCTTTAGCTCGTCGCTGATTTCAACAACAAGACGAGCATCAAACATATGTGGCCAGATGTCGTGAGTTTCTTCGGTTGGGAAGAGAGCAAGTTCAACGATCACGCCGTTGTCGTTCTCACGGTGTTCAACCAATTCCCATTCTGCTGTGCGCGCAAAACCATGAGCTGGCGCTGCAATGCGGCCAAACCAAGGCCAACAAACAGGAATACCACCACGAAGTGCCGCTTTGCCATCAAAGATTGCTTTTTCGCTCATCCAGATTAGGTCTTCTTGGCCTGCTGGTGTGAACGACACGACATGACCACCGTGTAGTGCGATACCTGCCGTAGCTTTCTCATGAATAACGCGAACGACTTTAACCTGATCAACTTCGACGATAGTGACGTTATCAGATAGCACGGTTAGAGCTGGGAGAGTTTTTAAATCCATGTGTTGCTTCCTATCGCTGGGAGGGAGAGCTTTTTTAGACGCGCTTCGCACATTGAGTGCAACGTCGAGTCTTCATTCTCTCAAATTCCAGATACAAAAAAGGCGACTCTAGAGCCGCCTTTTATTCAAATCTTATGTTTCAAACACAAGCTTCGCTAATTGCTTTTCAGCTAAGTAATAATTACTTAGAGATGTGAGCGATTAGGTCTAGAACTTTGTTTGAGTAACCGATTTCGTTGTCGTACCAAGATACAACTTTAACGAAGTTATCAGTTAGAGCGATACCAGCTTTAGCATCGAATACTGAAGTTTGAACTTCACCGATGAAGTCTTGAGAAACCACTTGGTCTTCAGTGTAGCCTAGAACGCCTTTTAGTTCGCCTTCAGAAGCTTCTTTCATTGCTGCACAGATAGCTTCGTAAGATGCGCCTTTCTCTAGGTTAACTGTTAGGTCAACTACAGAAACGTTAGCTGTTGGTACGCGGAAAGCCATACCAGTTAGTTTGCCGTTTAGTTCTGGAAGAACAACGCCTACAGCTTTAGCAGCACCAGTTGAAGATGGGATGATGTTCTGAGAAGCACCACGACCACCGCGCCAGTCTTTAGCAGAAGGACCGTCTACAGTTTTTTGAGTAGCTGTAGTAGCGTGAACTGTAGTCATAAGACCAGATACGATACCGAACTTGTCGTTAAGAACTTTAGCGATAGGCGCTAGACAGTTAGTAGTACAAGAAGCGTTAGAAACGATGTCTTGACCTGCGTAAGTTGAATCGTTTACGCCCATAACGAACATTGGAGTTGCGTCTTTAGAAGGACCAGTTAGAACAACTTTCTTCGCACCAGCAGTGATGTGCTTACGTGCAGTCTCGTCAGTTAGGAAAAGACCAGTTGCTTCAGCTACTACGTCAACGTCGATAGCATCCCATTTTAGGTCTTCTGGGTTGCGCTCTGCAGTTACACGTACAGTTTTACCGTTAACGATTAGGTTACCGCCTTCAACTTCAACAGTGCCGTTGAAACGGCCGTGAGTTGAGTCGTACTTAAGCATGTATGCCATGTAATCTACGTCGATAAGGTCGTTAATACCTACAACTTCGATGTCGTTGCGCTCTTGCGCTGCACGGAATACGAAACGACCGATACGGCCAAAACCGTTAATACCTACTTTGATAGTCATTATAGTTGCTCCACAACTTAATTTCTGATTAAAGATAACTGGTAGTAAAATTACAAAATCCAGTAAACATCTGCAACAGATAATCGGACTTAACTTGTTTAAAGTCAAAAAAAAGCGACGCTTTTTTTAACAATTCTTCGCAAATGCTCGTTTTTTAAACTTTTAACTGGTTATTCTACATTCCAGTTGGCGTAATATAACTTTCGAGATAAGAACTCGTATCAAATTAATTACACATGGTGTCCTGGTGAGAAAGTATGTGCTACAACTGTTACGAGAAGCAAGTTTTTTGCTAAAAAAGTCATTGCCAAAAATAAGAAATAAGGAACAGAAATTGGTAGAACAAAGCGGAAGAAAAGTAACGAAGTCCGATGAACAGTGGCGCGAGCAGCTCTCTGAGGAAGAGTTTCGCGTCTGTCGCGAGCAAGGCACAGAGCCTCCGTTCTCCGGTAAACTGCTTCATAATAAAGAGACAGGTGTGTATGCCTGTACCTGTTGCAACACCCCTCTATTTATCTCCGATAACAAGTATGACTCTGGCTGTGGTTGGCCGAGTTTCGATGCCCCGATTAACGACTCTGCGGTGCGTTATCTTAAGGATTTGAGTCACGGAATGGTCCGAACTGAGATTCGATGTGCCACTTGTGACAGCCATTTAGGTCACGTTTTTGAAGATGGACCGCAAACAACAGGTGAGCGTTTTTGTGTCAACTCGGTGTCGTTAATTTTCAACAAATCCGATCAATAACCCCAGTTTTGGTAGAAAGAATGTTTCATCCTTTCAATTAATAAAATACTGAACCGTTACTGTAGAAATAAAAAACTCCCGACATGAACGGGAGTTTTTTATTTTATAAATCGCTAGGGATCATCCTTGGTGAATAATTCCCTTTATCTATTGCCTTAGATATAGATTTAGCCAAATCATCTAATTGTTCATATTTCTCTGGGTCGGCAAAGTTAAACATGCGCTGCAATTGTTGCTCATCAGCAAGCGGGACATCGTAGCGCTTTGCAACCATGGCCCATAAGTAAGCCTGCTCTTTCTTACCTAGACCTTGGTTAATGCTGGCCAATGACTTCAAAATTTCTGGTTTCAAGTTGTCTTCGTTCGACATTGATAGCGAATTATGAAGTAATGTTAATGTCTTTTGTGGATCGCGGTTGGTATAGAAGGTGGCGAGTGCGTACTGCATTTCTGCGGTATTGAGCTCTGGTTTGCCTTCCATTTGTAAAAACTGACGACGTGCTTGGTCGTCACCCGTTTGAGACCACAAGAAATAAAGTGTTGCTGGGTCATTAGAGCCTTTTAAGTTATTGACGATACGATCCAGCTCATCAATGCTGTGCACCAAGGCATCAAATCTTTTACGTTTTAGCGCGCTTTGATCAATCGGAGTGATCTGTGACGCGAGTTCTAAACATTTGCGATACTCAGCAACTAACCTGTATTCGATGACTTGATTGGCTTCTGATGGATCTTTGAGTAGCTCAAAGCGATGCCAAACCAAATTGGTGCGAGGTATGCGACATTGACCATCGTCCATATTTAAGTTTTCACAACGAAGCTGTGGGTTCTTTTGGCACAATTCTTCAGTGGTGACGTTGCCTTCGAAGCAACCTGTTAATGTCAGGCTGGCAAGGCCTGCGAGTAACCAGTATGTTCGTTTCATGGTTTTGCTTGTGATCCGTTACACCAATTCATTTTCGAGCTCTTGACTCTGCTTTCTATACCGTTATGTTCTGTAAATAGAATGTAATAAGAAGGTACATTATGGACGCAGAACAATTATTAAATGCGATAACTCCAGAAGTCTATGAGCGATTGGTTTACGCAGTAGAGACAGGAAGATGGCCTGAGGGTACACCACTTTCCCAAGAGCAGCGAGACTCATGTATGCAAGCTGTGATGTTGTATCAATCAAAACATAACACCGAGGCGCAGCACATGACGGTAGCCGCTGGTGGTGAAATCAGCTTTAAATCTAAGCAAGAATTGAAGAAACAATTCAGTGGAGAAGAGCAAGACATCGTTCGAGTGAACCCAAACTTGAACTAAACAGCACACCTCTTTCAAAGCAAAAAGCCCAATTGTGTAAATTGGGCTTTTTCGTATTCGGATGTTGAAGATAACCGTTTACAGGCTCATTTCGCCACGCAACACTTCTTGCATCTTTTGCTTAATTTCTTCGTAAGACAAATCTTGGCTCAAAAGGTAGTGAAGTTTTGCTAGTGCCGCTTCTGGTGTCATATCAAAACCGCTGATCACGCCGGAATCAGCCAGAGCACAGCCTGTTGCGTAACCACCCATATTAACTTTACCAGCCAAACACTGAGTTAGGTTCACGACGATAACGCCACGCTCAGACGCTTCTTTTAGGTGACCAAGTAGCTCTGGATTTTGAGGGGCATTACCCACGCCAAACGTCAGTAGAATCATTGCGTTAACTGGCTGACGAAGTGTATTGCGAATAACTTCGTGCGAAATGCCCGGATACATGGTGATCACACCGATAGGTTGAGGTGTGATGTTATGTACTTTGAACTCACCTTCTGGTTGCTCACCGACAGCAATGTTGTTGCTGATTTGGATGTTGATACCCGCTTCCAATAGTGGTGGAAGGTTTGGTGAAGTAAAGGCATTAAAACCATCTGCATGAGACTTAGTGCTGCGGTTACCGCGCATCAACTGATTGTTGAAGAACAACGTCACTTCGTTGATAGGGTAGTTTGCTGCAATATGCAGTGCATTCAGCAGGTTTGCTTGGCCGTCTGAGCGCAGCTCTGCTAGAGGAATTTGTGAGCCTGTTACGATTACTGGCTTACCTAGGTTTTCCAACATGAAAGACAAAGCAGAAGCTGTGTATGCCATGGTGTCAGTACCATGCAGAATCACAAAGCCATCGTATTTCTCGTAGTTATCACGGATGTCATCTGCGATTTGCTGCCAGTCTGCCGGTGTCATATCAGATGAGTCGATCAGAGGCTCGTACTCATGAATGGTGTATTCCGGCATTTCTGGGCGGTGGAACTCGGGCATACTGGCTAGTTGTTTTTCCATAAAGCCAGCCACAGGCACGTAGCCGTGATCCGATTTTTGCATACCGATGGTGCCACCGGTGTAAGCGATGTAGATGTGTTTTCTAGTCATCGTTCTACTTTATTTCATGTAGGGGGAACAGTGGCGGGGATTATAGCGAAATGACATCTAATAAAAAGGGGCATCTCGCACAGAGATGCCCCTTTTTGGCTAAGCTGGGAAAGCTATTGCACTTCGCAGTTTAAACAGAAGGCGTACTGACCTTTTGGATCGTTGAAGCTTTGCATCATGCTAGCGTCTTGTTCAAACTGTTGCGCGACTGGCTGAAGGCTCTTTGGAAGAAAGCTTGTTGCATCGATGCCTAAAGAGACTTTCACCTGATTCATGAATTCTTGAATGAATTGCTCAGTCGGTGAGAGAGGCTCTTCAACCCAGTAGATTTCGTAGTTTTCAACTTCAGCAAGTTTTGCAGCAAGTTTCACGGCATCATCGAAGTCACCCATTTGGTCGACTAAACCGAACGACAGTGCATCTTGGCCTGTCCAAACGCGACCTTGTGCCACTTTATCGACTTCGTCTAATGACATATCTCGGTTTGAACCAACCAGAGAAATAAAGCGTTTGTAGCCGTGCTCAATACCCAATTGGAACGCCTCAGAAGCGCCAGTAGAGAGGCCCGTCGTGATGCCGTCACCAGAGAATGGAGATGTGCCAACACCGTCAGTGCTGATGCCAAGTTTGTTGAAACCTTTCTCGAAAGTCGTGATTACGCTGAAGATACCAATTGAACCTGTCAGAGTCGTTGGTTGAGCAACGATCTTATCTGCACTCATAGAGATCCAGTAACCACCAGATGCTGCAAGACTCGACATTGAAACCACGACAGGTTTACCTGCTTCTTTCAGTGCTTCTACTTCATTGCGAATGACTTCAGAGGCAAACGCGCTACCACCAGGGCTATCAACACGAAGTACAACCGCTTTCACTTTGTCGTCATTGCGCGCTTGACGAAGTAGGCTTGCTACCGTGTCGCCGCCCACAGTGCCGCGTGGTTGTTGCCCATCCATGATTGTGCCGCTTGCGACGACTACTGCAATGTCGTTCTCTGACGGTGCGAGATTAGGACGCATGGTCGCTAGGTAGTCGTAGTAACCAATCGCGTTGTAGCTGTCTTTACCATCGCTACCAAACTCTTTCGCAAACAGCTTACGTACGTCTTGGCGAGTAGCCAGTTCGTCGACTAAGCCCATTTTTACGGCCAGCTGTGCTAGGTCACCATCTACAGACTTCATCTCTGCAAGCAATTCATCCATAGTTGGATTTAACACTTTGGCGTCGATTTTGCGGTTGGTTGCGACGTCATCAACGAACGCACTCCAAAGTTGAGTGATCCAGCGCGTTGCTGACTCTTTTGCTGCATCCGACATGTCGTCACGAATGAATGGCTCAATTGCTGATTTGTAAGTACCTACTCGGAATACGTGAGTCGATACGTCTAACTTCTCTAACAAGGTTTTGTAGTACATAGAGTAAGAGCTGTAGCCCTTAATCAATACGCCGCCGTCTGGTGCTAGGAAGACTTTATCTGCGTAACTTGCAAGGTAGTACTGGCTTTGGTTGTAGAAATCACCGACCGCGTATACTGGCTTGCCGGAGGTTTTGAACTCATTCAGTGCTTTTGCGATGTAACGAAGTTTCGTCAGGTTAGTTTCTGGCATATCGCGAAGAGCTAATACCAACCCCGACACTTTCGGGTCATCTTTCGCATAACGAATAGTATCTACGATGTCGAACAGTACGTTCTCTTTCGGGATTTCGTTACCCAGAATTGAGCCAGCTACCGAATCCATAGGATTGACATAACGTCGCTGTTCTACGATAGGACCAGATAGGTTCATCACAAGTGCCGATTCTTTATCGACGGTAGGCTGACCTTCACCAGTGTATGTAAAGGCAAAGTAGAAGACGGCAATCATCACTAAGAAGATCAGATTCATCAGCGCGAGTCTGACAAAGGTGATGGCTTTCCATATCCCCTTGAATATCAGACCAATAAATTTGAAGAGTTTTTTCATCTTGTCTCCATAACGAGATAGTCATTCCCTAATCTTACAAAGTATGGGTTCTTATCTCTAAGATCTCAAAAGATAACAATTTTTTTAGCTTATCACGGCAATTCAACAATTGGCATACTTTAACGTGAGATTGACTTGTGTTGCAAAAATGTAAACGCTTGTTTGATTTTTTGGTTTTTGCGGCGTACTGTGGTCAGACCACAACAATAAAAATGGATGTTTAGTGATGTCTGCCATGTACCCAAATTTGTTAAAGCCATTGGACTTAGGTTTTACACAGCTACGAAACCGCGTCCTGATGGGATCAATGCACACTGGTCTAGAAGAGCACAAAGAAGGACTACAAAAGCTTGCGGCGTTTTATGAAGAACGTGCCAAAGGCGGTGTAGGTCTAATCGTGACGGGCGGTTTCTCTCCAAACCTACGTGGCCGATTACATCCTTTGAGTGCAGAATTCAGTAAGCCAAAACATGCCAAAGCACATAAGGTTGTGACTGAAGCGGTGCACAAACACGGCGGCAAAATAGCCCTACAAATTCTACATGCAGGACGCTACGCGATGCACCCATTCGCGCAGAGTGCGTCTGGTATGAAAGCGCCTATCGCTAAATTTGCACCAAGCGAGATGAGCGAGCGTCAAATCAAAAAGACCATCGAAGCGTTCGCTAATAGTGCCGAGCTGGCTCAGCTAGCGGGCTATGATGGTGTCGAGCTGATGGGCTCTGAAGGTTATTTGATTAACCAATTCTTATGTAAACGTACCAACATGCGTTACGACGACTGGGGTGGCAGTTATAAAAAACGTATGCGCTTCCCGGTTGAAATCGTTAAAGCGGTGCGTAAAGCGGTCGGTGAAAAATTCATTATCATCTTCCGTCTTTCCATGCTCGATCTGGTCGAGCAGGGCAGTACGTTTGAAGATGTGATTGAACTGGCAAAAGCGCTGGAAGAGTCTGGTGTTACCATTATCAACACTGGTATCGGCTGGCACGAAGCGCGCATTCCAACTATTGCAACTCAGGTTCCTCGTGGCGCATTCACTTGGGTGACAGAAAAAGTCAAACCTCACGTCTCAGTGCCAATCATTACTTGTAACCGTATCAATACCCCAGATGAAGCCGAGCGAATTCTTTCTTCTGGCCATGCCGATATGGTTTCGATGGCGCGTCCATTCCTCGCTGACCCTTACTTTGTTGCCAAAGCAGAGCAGGAAAAATCTCAACTGATCAACACGTGTATTGGCTGTAACCAAGCATGCTTGGACAATGTATTCAAAGGCAAAAGAGCGAGTTGTTTAGTTAACCCGCTAGCGTGTTACGAGACGGAGATTGTTGTTGAAGAGGCATTCAAGAAGAAGAACATTGCGGTAGTAGGAGCCGGTCCTGCTGGTTTGGCTTGTGCGACGACGCTGGCAGAACGTGGGCACAAAGTGGATCTGTTTGAGAAGAACGATCGCATTGGTGGTCAGTTCCGTTTAGCGATGCAGATCCCGGGCAAAGAAGAGTTTCGCGAAACCATCCGTTACTTTGCGAACCGCATTGAAGAGACGGGTGTGAATCTTCACCTAGAGACAGAAGCCAATTACGACTTGCTGACCGAATACGATGAAGTTGTCATGGCATCGGGTGTTGAACCTCGCAAGGTAAAAATTGATGGTATCGATAACCCAGAGAAAGTGATCGACTACCAAACACTGATTCGAGATAAAACGCCTGTTGGTGAGAAAGTTGCGATTGTTGGGGCTGGTGGTATCGGTGTTGACGTAGCGACCATGATCACCGAGCCGGTAGGTCAAACATTAGACGACTGGCTGCATGAGTGGGGCATTGATAAAGAAATGTCTCAACCGGGCGGTTTGTATCCTTACCCTGACGCAGTGAGCGATAAAGAAGTATGGGTGCTTCAACGTCGTAAAGGGCGTGTTGGTAAAGGGCCGGGCAAAACCACGGGTTGGATTCATAAACGTACGCTAGAGAAACGTGGTGTTCACCTTTACGGTGGGGTGTCGTACGACAAGATTGATGATGCTGGATTACACATTCATGTAAATGGCAAAGAGGAACTGCTAGAAGCGGATAAAGTGGTGATTTGTGCAGGGCAAGAGTCCGTTCGTCCATTTGAAGACAAATGGCATGAGCTGGGAGAGAAGCTACACATTATTGGTGGCGCAGATCATGCGGGTGAACTTGATGCGGTGCGTGCCATTCGTCAAGGTGTCAAACTTGCTGTGAAACTCTAAAACGTAACCTCAAAAATAGTTTTTTCATTCGTTCTTAACCTTTTATCGCTGCGCCAAGTGCGCAGCTTTTTTTGTTCTAAATCCCTAGAAAACAGGTTGTTATTCGAAAGTTTGGATTATGCTAAAGTGAGCTGCGTAAAAAATAATAATTCAATCAAATAAGGACTTGCTCATGGAAGCTCTCGATCTTTTGCTCAACCGTCGTTCTATTGCCAAGTTGTCTGAGCCTGCGCCAGAAGGTAAAGCGTTGGAGAATATTATACGTGCAGGTCTGCGCGCGCCTGACCACGCGGGTTTAACCCCTTGGCGTTTTGTGATTGCTCAAGGCGATGGTTTAAAGAAACTGTCGGACATTCTTGTTAGAGCCGCTGAAGCGGAAAACAGTGAAGAAGCGGTGGTTGAAAAAGTAAAAAATGCTCCGTTTCGTGCGCCAATGGTCATCACGGTGATTGCGAAGGTGACGGAACATGAAAAAGTCCCTGCATTCGAGCAATACCTGTCAGCAGGCTGCGCGGCACAAGCGATGCAAATGGCAGCGGTAGCACAAGGTTTCCAAGGTTTCTGGCGTTCAGGTAAGTGGATGTTCCATCCTGAAGTGCATCAAGCTTTTGGCCTTGAAGGCGAAGATCAAATAGTTGGATTCTTATATCTTGGCACACCAGGTTGCACTCCAATGAAAGTGCCAGAGCGTGACCTGTCTCAGTTTGTTGAGTTTCAGTAAGCTAGAAAGTGACGCAATAACTGTTCATCTGTACAGTTTTCCTTGATTTGTTAGGGCTACATTAGATAATGTGGCCCTAATTATTATGATGTCCAAAACCTTATGTCTCGTCTGTTTATTGCTGAAAAACCAAGTCTAGGTCGCGCGATTGCGGCTGCATTACCAAACCCTCAAAAGAAAGGTCAAGGCTTTATCCGTTGTGGTAATGGTGACGTCGTTACTTGGTGTATTGGTCACTTGTTAGAGCAAGTTGAGCCTGATGCCTACGATGAACGCTATAAAAAATGGAATATAGCTGACTTGCCGATTATTCCTCAGCAATGGCAGCTAAGACCGAGAAAAAGTGCCAGTAAACAGCTCACGGTAATACGTAAACTCCTTAAAGATGCGACAGAAGTTATCCATGCAGGCGACCCGGATCGAGAGGGTCAATTGTTGGTGGACGAGGTGTTGGACTACTGCAAGCTCTCCAAAACAAAGAAAGAAGCGACACAACGACTTCTCATTTCAGACTTGAACTTACCCGCGGTCAAGCGTGCATTGAGCTCGATGCGTAGCAATCGCGATTTCATTCCTCTTTCTGTTTCAGCTTTGGCGCGTTCTCGTGCTGATTGGCTTTACGGAATGAACATGTCTCGCGCCTATACTTTGCTGGGCCAAAAAGCAGGCTACCAAGGCGTATTATCGGTCGGGCGAGTCCAAACTCCTGTACTTGGTTTGGTGGTACGTCGCGACGAAGAAATCGAAAACTTTGTACCTAAAGACTATTTCACTCTGCATGCATTGATCCCTTATCAAGATCAAAATGGTTCGTTTGATATTCGCGCTCGTTGGAAGCCAAGCGAGGCATGCAAACCTTGGCAAGATGAAGAAGGTCGAGTTCTTAACCGAAAGCTCGTCGAGAATGTGGCGAATCGCATTGCTAACCAGCCTGCGAAAGTCACGGAATCCGAGCAAAAGCAAACTAAGCAGTTTGCGCCACTTCCTTATTCATTATCAGCCTTGCAGATTGATGCTGCCAAACGCTATGGCATGAGTGCCCAACAGGTTTTGGATACTTGTCAGGCGTTGTATGAGAAGCACAAACTGATCACATACCCACGTTCTGATTGTCGTTACTTACCGATGGAGCATTATTCACAAGCGGGTTCTGTCACTTCCGCTATTGCCAACAATGCCAAAGAGCTACAAAGCGCGGTGCAAGGTGCGGACTTATCGATTAAGTCTAAAGCGTGGAACGACAAAAAAGTCGATGCTCACCACGCAATCATTCCAACACCAAAACAAGCGAATGTGAATGCGTTGTCTGGTAATGAGATGAAGGTGTATCAGCTCATTGCACGTCAATATTTAATGCAATTCTATCCAGCTGCAGTTTACGCGGAAGCGAAGCTCGTCTTTGATATTGCTGGTGGTACGTTTATCGCTAAAGGTCGCCAACTTATTTCTCCGGGCTGGAAAGCGTTGATGGGGAAAACGGACAAAGAAGACGATGGTATCGATGCTGTGCCGCCACTTGCAGAGGGCACCGTGCTGACTTGCCGTGAGGGTGAAATCAAAGATCGTAAAACAGAGCCGCCAAAGCATTTTACTGAGGCAACATTGCTTCAAGCCATGACGGGCATCGCTCGTTATGTGGCAGATAAAGAACTAAAAAAGATATTACGTGAAACCGATGGTCTGGGCACTGAAGCGACGAGGGCAGGCATTCTTGATACTTTATTCAAACGCCAATTGCTGACTCGTCAGGGGAAATCGATTTTGAGCTCACCAGCAGGACGTGGCTTGATCCACGCTTTGCCAATGGACTCGACGTACCCGGATATGACTGCGCATTGGGAACACCAATTACAAGGAATGGCAGAAAGAAACCAAGCATATCAACCTTTCATGCAAGCGTTAGAACAACGCATAGACGGGCTGATGGGCGAGGTGAAATCAGGTCCGATTCCGGAATCTCTGCGTCATCTTCCTAAAGTAGAGCGACCAGCATTCAAGCGTAAGAAGCGCAGTTACAACAAATCTGGTGCATCAAAAACGACGACCACCAAACGTAAATCCTCTAAATAACTCATGTTTACTTACAATCAAGCGGCACCATCCAGTGCCGCTTTCTTATATTAAGGTCATGGCTAGTCGAACAAGTTATCGTTCTTGTCGATTGCGCCTCTGACGTCATCTTGAGTTAATACTCGTTTACCTAAATCCTGTTTTACTTGTCGTCCTAAGTCGATCAGCGTATCGCGATTCGCTTGAGTTTGACGTTTACCTGCACTTCTTAAGCAGTAATTGAGCTCATGATCTTCACTGAAATTCACCAGATCTTTATCTGCTGCCATGGTTACTCTCCTTAGTGGGGTTAATACCTCACTAAGTCTGGATAGGAAACGGTGAAATTCAAGTTAAGTAATGAGACTGGAGAAGTGGAGAATGGGCGACGAAACCAGGAACCTTTCGTCGCCTGACATTAACTTATTGATAGTTGACTATTACCAAGGAAGTTCGGTGCCATCATAGTTAATAAACTGCCCCGAATTTTCTTGCGTGCTTTGCTCAATCACTTTTGCTAAACCATCAGCAGACGTTTGGGTGTCGATAAGGGCATTAGGCCCACCCATTTCAGTACGTACCCAGCCCGGATGAAGTGCCAAGACTGTGAAGCCCTCATCGGTTAGGTCATTACTTAAACTTTTAACAATAGAGTTGAGCGCTGCTTTGGAAGAGCGATAGATGTAACCACCACCAGAGGTGTTTTCCGTCATGCTGCCAACTTTAGAGGAGATACACGCAATTTTCTTCGTTTTGCCTTGTTGTAGCAGCGGATAAAAGCTTTCCACTAGCTTCAAAGGAGCGATGGTATTTATCTCGAAAACTTGTCGCCATTCTTCGATGTCGGTGTTACCAAAACCATAGCCTTTAGGCCCGTAGTAACCAGCATTGTTGATCAGTAGATCGATTGCTGGGAGTTCGCTTGTGAGTTGGGCGACTCCTTGGTAATCCGTCACGTCCAATTCATGTAGCACCAAGGTGTTATAACGCGATGCTAATGCGTGTAGTTCTTTACTGTCTGCTAGGTTACGGCTTGTCGCGTGAACTTGAGCGCCTTGTTGCAAATAGAGCTCGGTTAAACTCAAACCGATACCGCGATTCGCACCAGTAATAAAGACTGTCTGACTCATGAGTACACCTATCTGTCTGATTCAATGGGGTTAAGTGGAAACAGAACCATTGTGTTAGCTAAGGGCGATAAAATCAACTAACCACCATGCACCTAACATCATCGACATGAACAGAGACATCGCGCAGAAAGAACCAAAGAAAGCGCCGAGTATCGTATATAAGGTTTTATTCATAACAGGTAGAAATTTAATTGATATTGAAAATCATTATCAATTAAATTTCTTTTTAATCAACTCTGGGAGTTGGTACTATTTCACAACGTTTTATGAAAAGAATGTCTCATGCTGCCACTGATTTATCACCCTATTTACTCGCAACTCGATCTACCAAATGGTCACCGTTATCCGATCATGAAATATCGCTATCTTTATCAAGCTGTGATGGAGAAACTCGCGAGTGAAGATTGGGGAGGGCAAATTGAATTCTTCCAACCAAGCCCTCTAAGTACGGATGATATTAAACGCGTGCATGATGGGGAGTATGTTGACTTGTTGGTGACGGGAGCTATGCCTGCGGCCAAAATGCGTCGAATTGGGTTTCCTTGGAGTGAGGCGTTGATAACACGGACACTGACATCCACCGCCGGAACAGTACTGACCGCAGAAAAGGCATTAGAACATGGCGTCGCGATTCACCTAAGCGGTGGTTATCATCATGCGCACAAAAACTTTGGCAGTGGTTTTTGTCTATTCAACGATCTGGCGATTGCTGCTAAGCACATGCTTGATAATGAACACGTCGATAAAGTGATGATCATCGATAGTGATGTCCACCATGGCGATGGCACAGCGACGATTTGTGAAAGTGAACCCGACATTGTCACCTTGTCTTTCCATTGCGATAAAAACTTCCCGGCGAGAAAGCCAGACTCTGATCTTGACGTCCCTTTGAGTCGTGATACCAATGATGAAACGTATTTGATGACGTTTAAAGAGGTCGTCGAGATGGCGATTAACTTGCATCGTCCCGACATGGTGATATATGACGCTGGTGTGGATATTCATGTCGACGACGAACTGGGTTACTTCAACGTGTCGACGGAGGGCATATTTGAGCGAGACCGTTTCTTAATGCAGTTGATGAAAGACAGAGGTATTCCTGTTGCGGCTGTCGTTGGTGGTGGTTATCGAAGTGAACACGCGGATTTGGTGCCTATTCATATGCAGCTGTTGAATGCTGCCGAATTCGTTTTTAAAGACTGAATCTAGAATGTTGAAAATCGAGGTAATGGACTCAGTTCTCGAATGAACATTTAGGGCTGGGAATCCTTTCCCAATTTTATTTTCCTAGCCTTTGACGTTGTCTAAAACAACAAATGGATGGATTTAGCTAATGCAGAAAGAAGATGCTCCTGCTTTATGCCGAGGCGAATATTAGGGGGCTTCGCGGTATTTAGATAGTTATAAACACCTTACAATTCGCCTGATAAAAAATGTAATCAGCAACTAACCTTTTGATTGGTAAGGTGACGTCTCAAGCTTTTGAGTTTTTTAGTGATAATGAGCTATTGTCGATTAAATTCACTGAGTGGGTGGTTTCTATCACTTTAGATGCTTTCATTTGCGCGGAAATGACCATTAAATTATTTTTTCGGTGAATTTGAATTCATAATTAATATGTATTTTATAAATAATTGATGTTTAGTTTGCTTATGGCAGTCAAGTTTATCAATTTATGAATGAGATAGGATAACGCCTTTAAATTCATAAAATTAAATAAACTATTCGGACTGTATATGAACCATCAACGCATTTCCAATACCATCTCTTTTAAAGGGCGAGGGGGAGAGTTTTTTGGCATCTGGATTGTCAATGTTCTACTTTCTATCGTTACGCTTGGAATTTACTCTGCTTGGGCCAAAGTAAGAACAAAGCGCTACTTCTACGGTAACACGTACATCGACGGTGATAACTTTGAGTATCATGCCGAGCCAATGCAAATCTTAAAGGGGCGTTTAGTTGCGCTGGCGATTGTATTGGTATGGGGTATCGCAAACTCATTCATTCCCCAGCTGGCGCTTGTGCTCTTACTTCTGTTTTATGTCGCTCTGCCATGGCTGTTATGGAGCAACGCACGATTTGATTCTGCAATGACGAGTTACCGCAATGTTCACTTCTCTTTTAATTCGTCACTGAAAGATGCATACATCACCATACTTGGCCGAGGCTTTGGTGCTGCGCTGGCAGTCATGGTTTTCATTGGTATCTGTGTGGCGGTTGCAAGCGTTTCACAAGCTGCGTCGGTTATTTTAGGGCTTTGCTCAGTCGTCGTTATGGCTGCACTTTATGGTTGGGTTGTGGTTGGCGTTCAACGCTACTTTGTTAATGGCTACCGTTATGGTGATTGGCAGTTTAGTGGCGAACTTGAAACCAGTTTCTTTGTAAAAACCTATCTGAAAGCCGTAGCAATCGGTCTTAGCACAGCTATCGCGATTGCGATTGTAGCGGTCATTGTGATGGTTGGGAGCTCAGGGCTAATGGAAGCAGCAACGGGCGACTTGGCTTCACTGAATGAATCTAGCCCTGTCATTACAATGGTTGTCATGTACCTTGGCATGATTGGCTTAACCATCGGCTTGACAGCATACACAGCAACAAGAACTCGAAACTACTTGTTCTCTCAAATGAAGCTAGAAAAAGAAGGGCAAGAAGAAAACAACTTTACGTTTAAGTCTACCTATACAGTTGATGGCTATATGTGGCTGATTATCTCAAACTTCCTATTACAAGTTGTGACTTTGAGTATTGCGAGACCATGGGTAATGGTTCGTACTTCTCGCTATGTTGCTGACAAGACGATCGTCGTTGGAGACATGAGCCAACTGAAAGCTGCAGACCAAGATTCAAAAGTGAAATCAGCGATTTCTGATGAAGTTGCACAAGCCTTCGATCTCGGTGTTGGAATCGGTTAATGCAGTTTGAAGGAACCGCGTTTCCACCAAAAAGTTCTGAGCGACATCAAGCCAGATTGGATGTCGCTCAAGCTAACTCGCTGAGTTTGGTTGTTGCTGACAATATTTTTAGCTGTGATCAGCAGCACGCGGACATTACTGCTCCAGTCGGCAATTTACCCGTCAGATTTAAGCTGCCCAATGGTTGGGTTTTCGTTACCGAGCGTACTGAAGAAGTGTCTCGGTGGTTGGAGGCAAATAAAAGGTCGAGCTTTGTTGATAAAATTGAATCGAACTGGCTTGCTTGGGTCGTGTCTGCGATGGCATGTATTGCGGTTGTGCTCGGGGGATATTATTACGCGTTACCTTGGGTGAGCGACAAAGTCGCATACGCGATTCCTGACAGTGTCTCAGTTGTACTTGGCGAAAAGGTACTCGAAAGCTTGGATTCCCGTTGGGAAGCGAGCGAGCTGAGTAAAGCCGAACAAGAAGCCATTCGAAGCAGGGTAGAGCAGCACTTAGCGCAGTTAGAGGCGTTGCCTTATCAAGTAGAGATTGTTTTCCGATCTTCTGAGCTAGGAGCGAATGCGTTTGCCTTACCTGGTGGAAAGATTGTGCTGCTCGATGAATTAGTTGCGTTGTCTAAAAATCAGCAACAGTTGGACAGTATTATTCTTCACGAGCTCGGTCATATTCATCATCGCCACATGCTAAAGAGGTTGGTGTATTCGAGTGTCCTTTCTGTTGGTGTCGCCCTGTTAACTGGTGAAAGCTCTGGCATCGTGGACAATCTTGTCGGCGCAAGTGTGTTTGTGTTGTCCAGTGGTTACTCCAGAGAAGCCGAAATACAAGCCGATGCATTCGCAAGAGAGGCGATGCTCAAGGTTTATGGCGACACAAAGCCGATGGCTGAAATGTTTGAGTTGTTCCGTAACCAAGGTTATGACGAGTTGCCTGAGTGGTTGAGTACTCATCCAGATCTCGATAAAAGGATTGAGGCAGCGAAAGGAAACTAACTCTTTCATTCCAATACCTTAACGAAGAGAGCTCACTAATTGCTTAGCGGGCTTTCTCTAAACTTGGCTGAGTGCGGGGACGCCTAGTTCGGGGTTGCGTTCAACTAGGGATTTAGAAATCCCGTAATTTCCAAAGCGCTAAAACGACGAAAGCCCGTTGATTTCTCAACGAGATTTCTAAATGTGGCGGAGAGATAGGGATTTGAACCCTAGATACGCTATTAACGTATGCCGGTTTTCAAGACCGGTGCTTTCAACCACTCAGCCATCTCTCCGTGTTGACGCGAATAATATAAGGCTTTGAAAATCTTGTAAACCCCAAAATGAACCGTTTGGATGTTTACTGCACGATTTTGTGTTGTTTGTGGAGAAAAGAAACGAAAAAGCTCTTCGAGTGGAGAGCTTTTGTTCAATTAATTGCTTTTTGAATAGAAGCGCTGAAGTTCTGTCAGCCCTTGCATTAGCACTGGGAGCTTCGGTGTAGATTCTCTCAAACGCTTATAATTGTCGTCATAGAGCTTATAGTTACCGAATTTGTCTATAACAGTTGTTTGTGAGCTAGTGATAAGTGCGATTTCACGCGTGTCACCAGCTAGAATCCAGCGGCGACGGCTCTCATCAAATAAGTTACGGCCACTGCTGTAATCGTAGGGGTTTGAAGACACACCCAACATGTCTTGTAAAAGCGTTACAGACAAATCTAAGTGGCTCGTACTGTGCGTAAACTCGGCTGGTAGCATTCCCGGCCAGTGAATCACCATAGGTACTTGGAGTTGGTAACGGCTGTAGTTGCTGTTTGCTCCCCAGCTGTTGGTATTGGTTTCGTTAAACTCACTGCCGTGATTCGAAGTAATAACCACAATGGTGTTCGCCAGTAACTCATTAGCTTCCAAATCAGCAATAATTTCTGCAACGGTTTTATCTGCGGATTTTACTGACTGCTCATAAGCTTTCTTAAATCGTTCGCTGGCTGGGATCTCTTCGTTAGCAGCCATCGGCTCAGATTCAAAGTTGTCGACAGTGGTAACTTCGATGTAGCTAAACCAAGGCTTTTTCGCTTGTTCAGTTAGCCATGTATTCCAAGCTGCAATCGACTGCTTGTCGGTATGAGCTTGTGTGCCATCTAGCTCATTAGCCAGATTCAAGCCTCGGAAGATAACTTCTGAATACAGGTCATCTTCAAAACCATTACCGCTGAATAGACCAAAGCTGTAATCCTGATCTTTTAGTACGTCTAGTAATACTGGCGCACTGCCTTGCGCTTTGATGCTGCTTGCGTAACTGCTTGGCAAGCCATAGAACAAGCCAAATGCACCGTAAGTGTCATTGCTTGAGCTGTAATGATTCGTAAAGTTTTGATTGTCTTGCGCAAACTTGTACAAGTTCGGCATTTCGTTCTGGTTAAGTGCATCCGCACGAAGGTTATTCACGCTGATCATCAGCACGTTTAACTTGTTACCACGACGATTGAATTCAAGCTTCTCTAGCGGGTAGCTGACTAAATCGATGTTGCCTTGGTTCTCTGCTAAGCGTTTTAGGTACTCTTCACGGTCAAGAAGGCCATGTTTTTCCATAAAGCTCTTCGCCGTCATCGGGTATGACAATGGGAAGTTAGAGCGTTGGCTAGTAATCGGATTATAGAAGTAAGCATCAGCCCAAATGTAAACCAAATGGCTGGTCATAAAGCTTAAGAAGAACACGGCAGCTAAAGGACGGCCAACGTGTTTATGGGAAAGTTTGCGTTGTTTGCGCCAAACCCACTCAGAAAGAGCAAGTTGCACCAGGAAAATAAGCGGCATCACCACAAAAAGGTGTTGGAGATCAGAGCTGATCGCGCTTTTGTCTTCGCTAAACAACAGCTCCCAAACCACAGGGTTCAGGTGCAAATTAATGGATTGATACGCTTGAGTATCAATCAATAAAACGGTTTGACCAACCGTTGCGAATATCACTGCCACCAAGCGGAAAAGTTTCCTTGATGGCAGGACAAACGTCAGCGGAAATAGAACTAATAAGTACAGGGCGAAAACAAGGAAGCCAAAATGACCAACCCAAGATGCAGCCAGATAAAATTGCCCCATCAGGGTTTCTGGCCAAGGCGATTGAACGATATAGCGTGTACCTATCAACATCGATGCAACGATGTTGAAGAATGCAAACCAGTGACCCCAACCTACTAGTCGAGATACGCGTTCGCCGTATGAGTTTCCGCTGTCTACCATGTACTTGTTCTATTATCCGTTATTAATGTGTTTTTGGCGCTTCAAGAGAAGACATCAGTGCCTGAGCAAATTTTTCAGCAATAACTTTGCGTTGTGAAGCAGCAACTTGTTGATTTAAGACATTGGTTGCGATATTTCCCGCAATCATTAGCGTCAACTCAGGAGAGGCAGCGTGTTTATCAAGTACAGCACCCACTTCAGCAAGAATTTTCTCTACTTGTTCGTCAGTATATTTAGATGTAATCGGCATAAAGACTCTAATAATGATAGTAAAAGCGGCTTATGATAACCTACAATGCCCAACAACTTAAACCTTGTAGCAAGATAAAATCACTATGAGCCTTCATCTTTCAAACGTTATTCTGCATCAATTGTGCAAAAACGATCAGGACGAACTGGTTGTTAAACTTCGCCCGGCGTCGTTAGAAAACGATACCTCTACTGAAAACCTTGTCGCGGAACTGCATCGCGTATTCCACTCGAAAGCAGGCAAAGGTTTCGGCTCTTTCCAATCAGACAGCGAATTTCAATTTTGGCTTCAAGAAATGCGCAAAGGGGAGAGAGATTTCTATGATTTCTCACAAATTAGTGCAAATCGCTTGAAAGAAGAGCTGATTAAGTACCCATTTGCTGACGAGGGTATCTTAGTCTTTGCTGAGTACCAAAGCTTAGCAACTGACTATTTGTTTATTGGTATCTTGCCAATGAACCAAAGTCTAAAAGTGACTGAAGGCTTGGATATTGATGCGACGGATTACCTAGATATCACTAAGATGGACATTGCTGCGCGCATTGATCTTTCAAGTTACGACACAGACCGTGAGTCAAACCGTTACCTTTCTTACATCAAAGGTCGCGTTGGTCGCAAAGTTGCAGACTTTTTCCTCGATTTCCTACAAGCGGATGTTGGTCTAGATACTAAGCAGCAAAACCAAGTGTTAATGCAAGCGGTAGAAGACTTTTGTGCGGATTCTAAGCTTGAGAAGCAAGAAGCGAACGAGTACAAAAAGCAGGTTTACAACTACTGTAACGAGCAAATCAAATCAGGCGACGAAGTACAAATTTCTGAACTGTCTGGTGAGTTGCCACCAAGCCAAGATGGCACAAGCTTTATGGACTTTACCAAAGAGCAAGGCTACGAGTTGGAAGAATCTTTCCCTGGTGACCGTTCTACCGTACGCAAGCTAACTAAGTACGTTGGCGCTGGTGGCGGTTTGAATATCAGCTTTGATAGCTTGTTACTTGGCGAGCGTATTTTCTACGATCCAGAGACAGACACGCTAACGATCAAAGGTACGCCACCAAACCTAAAAGATCAGTTAAGCCGTAACTAATTGATAATAAGAGAGCATTATGCTCTCTTTTTTTATGTGAAGTGCGCACAGTCAGCGCGTGTTTCATGGTATATGCTTGTTATTAATAAGAAATAGTCGAGGGAAAAGCATTGCTGCAATTCAAAGAGGGAATTAGAAGAGCTGTCTGGCTTTTGTTTGCTGTGTGGTGTGCATTTGCCGTGGGTATTTGGCTGCAAGCGCAACAAACTATCCGCACGATCTCGACCATTGATGAACTCAGCAGCAAAGTGGACGAGGTGCGCAATATCTTCCACTTCGAATTGCCTTATCGTGCACAACACGTCGATCAAGTCTCTCTTAAGCTCCAACTTGTTTACGCTGTTCGCTTACAACTTGAAAGCGAACATTCTGCCGGGTGGGGTTCCCCGGATTTAACTCAGCTGCTTTATTCCACAGACCGCTTTCTTGAAGGTGCTAGAACCTTTATTGGGAGCGACAGCGAGCTAGTTGCTCTCGCAGATCAGTTACACAACAGTCGCGAGTCTGCCAGCAATTCTGAGCAACTTCGCACCATGTATTACCGTTTGGGTGCTTTGGTACTGGAAGCCATGTTCAGCGACGCAGCAACAAGTGCTGACACATACCAAGAGCTGGATTCTCTGTTTACTGAGTCACAAAACCTTGAATCCAAAGAACAAGCCTCATTTCAGCGTCGATTAGCTCAAACTTCAAGCGTATTAGCCGCGCATGCGCAGGGTAGCCACCTCTCTAATCAACTGCTCAACCCCGAGTTCCCAAATCAACTCGCTTCAGTGATTAGCACCCTTGAGCAAAAACTGACGTTTTACATCACTTTTCTTGCGTTAGTAAGTGGTTCCTTACTTGCGCTAATCTCTTGGGCGCTATTCTCTAAAACAGCGCTTGTGACGAAAGAGTCGTTAGCGCCAAATAAGAATGAAGAGACGCCAGTCGTTCCATCTACTCCTGTTTTGGAAAAAGTGCATTTGGCAGAAACGAAACATGAGGTAGTTCTGTCTGAATCTGTGGTTCAAACAGAACGACCTCGTCCTAAAGAGGATGATGGTGCAACGCCTCCTTATCAAAACATGGCGACCGAGAGCGAAGATTCAGAAATCAAAGAGCCTTATATTGATATAGAGAAAATGCTCGACTCACTGTCTGGTGATGAAGAGTCAGTGCGCATGTTATTGGAAGTGTTCATCCAAGATCACGCTGAAGACAGCGAAAAGCTCAAAGGTCTTATTGCTGAAGGGAAGGATAAGGAGCATGCTCAACGTGTTGCGCACAGTTTGAAAGGGGTATCGGGCAGTATAGGTGCAATGCCTCTACACTATATCTCTGGGGATATCGAATCTTTAATCAAACAAGGCGAGCAAGTCTCAGACGATAAATTGGATCAGTTAGAAGATACGTTACAGAAAACGACACTTTTTGCTGAAAGAGTTCTCAATAGTGAAAACATTCGAGAAGTGCTAACGGATTGATATTCCTCTGACTTAAAATAGAAAAGATTAAGGTATTTAAGGGACGCTCGCGAACCTGATGCCTTGGTTCGTCACTGTTCCTGTTCTACACATTTTGACCATAGGTAATTTCATGTCCATCCGTCGACTGTCCTCATTGATGGTGGCTTGTTTGGTTTTAAGTCTTTCAGGGTGTTCTCTGTTAGAGGTGAAAATCGACAGCCAAACTGTACCGCTCACCAAACAAGAGCTGAACATGCGTATTATGACGCGTGAATATGCTCAGCAATTCTTTGCTCAAGTCGAGCAAGCCGCCGATGTGCTCCAAGAAAACTATGAGCCGAGCGATAAGGTAAACCAATCCTATATTCTGCTTTGGAAAATCAACGCGGAAGAGGGGCTTCAAGCTGCCGCTTACCAAGTTTCACCAATGGCTGCGTTGATTGATACGTGGGTGTTCACTCACCAGATGAACCAGTTCTACAGTGAAGGGGCGGGCAAAGACCTATTTGCGACTGGCGAAGCAAAAAAAGTGTCTGAACATTTGGCAAAAGAAGTCGATAAGCTAGCGAAATCGCTATTGAAGAAAGACGTGTACGAAAAGACCCAAGTATTCGTGGCAGACTTTGTCGAGAAGTATCCTTTTGCTGACTTAAGCATGATCAGAACGCCGGCTTACCGAGCATGGTTGCAAGCAAACCAAATCAGCGAGGAAGAAGCCGTTACCACGCTTGGTACAATGCCTGAAGCAATCGGTGATGTATCCGACCGTTTAAGTTTGGTCTCAGAACAAACACCTAAGATCATGACTTGGAAAGCGCAGTTGCTGGCACTCAACAGCTCAGCAAGTATTGAACAAGTCAACGCAGCGCTAAACAGCTTGAAGGTGACTTCTGAGTCGTTAAAGGATTTTATCGATAACAACCCTGAGTACATGCGTAACTTGGCAGAGCAGATGGCCGTTCAATTGCAACCTCTAGTGGAAGACATTGACCAAAAAACAGAAGAGCGTTTGTCTCAGTTGAGTGATGAGCGTCAGGCTTTGGAATTGATGGTGGCGAGAGAGCGCCAAGAGATCGCTCAAATCATCACAAGTGAGCGTGAGAAGTTTGCTCAGGACCTAGACCACGTATCACAAGAGGTGGTGAATCTGGCGATGGACAAATTGATTGAGCTTGTAAAGAGCACCATCATCTACTTTATTCTGTTTATCCTAGTGATCTTCTTTGCTCCTCTTGTACTTGGTTATGCCTTGGGTAAGCGCTCTGCGGTAAGAGCCAGCACTAAATCGGCGTAATCATTTAGAAGTCACAACACGAAATAGCAGACACAAAAAAGGACCGAATCATCGGTCCTTTTTTAATTTATGGAAGGTTTCTAGCTATAGAAAGCTGAAGCCTTAAGCTGTTTGTTGCTTTAGTTCAGCTTCTGTTTGTTCTTCTGTTGCTGGAGCCGTCGGCTCGCATTTATCAACAAACCAGCCCATGTAAGAAGTGAAGATGGTCACGATGATACATACGAAGCTCAGCCACATGAACGGTGCGTACGACAATGTTGCCACACCCAAGATGCTTGCCATGTAGATACCATTATCGCTCCACGGCACCATACCGGATGTCAGCGTGCCACCAAACTCTGCGTTACGAGATAGGTTTTTGCGTTTGTAGCCAAGGCGGTCGTAGTTCTTCGCACAGATCTTAGGAGTAAGAATCAGTGATACGTACATCGCAGAACCGAATACGTTACCCATGAAGGCGGTACCAATTGTGCTGGTTGCTAGTGAGCCAGCGCTCTGTACACGTCGCTCGAACAGTTTTGCAATTGTTTCTAGTACGCCAACCTTATCTAGTAGGCCGCCAAAACCTAGGCCAAATACGATCACCGCAACAGAGCCCAGCATAGAAGACATGCCGCCACGGTTTAGAATCGAGTCAATGAAATCCACGCCTGAAGAAATCGCAAATGGTGCCCAAGCGGTATTAAATGCCGTTAGGAAGTCTACATCCTGAATCATCACTGCCCAGATAATACCTAGTAGTGAACCGAAGCTGATCACAGGGAAAGAAGGCATGCGCATCGCCAATAGAGCCAATACGATGATCACTGGGACAAAGGAATAAGGCGTGATGAAAAATTGTTGTTCCATTGCCTGAATAACAGAATCCACTTGGCTCATATCCACTTTACCTGCGAAGTGGAAGCCAAATGCGGTAAACATAATACCTGTGATGATGTAGCTGATCAGTGCGATAGGCAGCATGCCCTTGATGTGCTCAACCACTTCTACATTCGACATAGAAGAAGCAAGGATCACGGAATCTGAAAGTGGAGACATCTTGTCACCAAAGTAACAACCCGATAGAACCGCACCCGCAGTGATTGGCGCTGGAACACCAAGACCTTGACCGATCCCCATCATCGCAATACCTGCTGTACCCGCTGCACCCCAAGATGTACCTGTTGCCAATGCAGTCAGAGAACAAATGATCATGGTCGCCAGTAAGAAGATAGAAGGGTGAATGGCTTTCAGACCGTAGTAGATGATGGTTGGTACGATACCACCAGAGATCCAAGTACCTACTAAGGCACCTACAGCAAGAAGAATAAGCACTGCGCCCAAACCATTAGAAATACCGTTTAGTGCTGCTTTTTCTAGGTCTTTGTATTGATGGCCGAGTCTTAAGCCCAATAGCATGATAATGAACCAGCCAATGTACAGCGCGAGCTGAATTGGAAGGTCTAGTTTGGCAGTAAATGAAAATGCCAAAAGAAGAAACAAACCTAGTGAGATAAATACCTGTATCAGACTAGGAAGACGTGTTGTAACTTGCTTCATATGTGCCTCTGTCGTTCATGGAGCAATAGAGGAAGGCCGCTCCCTGTTTTAATCGCGCCTAACATACATTAACAAAAATTATATTTCGAACATTTGGTGCTTTATCTTGACTTTCGTCCGCATAAACGTTTGCTTGTGAAATTAATAACTAAAAAACTTTAAGTTTAATAGTTTGAAATGTTTTGTGATGTAAAAAATATGTGCTGCAATTGTTGTTTTCTTACTGAGTGGTAAGACCTTATCGCGTGACGTTCACAGTTTTCTGGGCGGAATTAGATGGTTAATCAATAAGAAAAGAGAAGAAAATAACTGGGATTATAAAAATTCGCGGCAAACGTTAAAAAAGTTGTGTTTATTTGCAAATTAGGGCTTGAGATTTTGTGGCGAAAATTGAACTATGGAGAAAGTTTCAAAAATATACATGGAGAGTTAATGCGATGAGAGTAGGTTTAGTTGGTTGGCGCGGCATGGTCGGTTCAGTTCTGATGCAGCGCATGGTCGAAGAGAAAGACTTCGATTTGATCGAGCCAGTTTTCTACAGCACGTCTCAAATAGGTATCCCAGCTCCAAACCTAGGTAAAGAAGCTGGTCTACTTCAAGATGCGTTCGATATTGACAGTTTAAAACAACTTGATGCAGTGATTACGTGTCAAGGTGGCGGTTACACAGAGAAAGTTTATCCAGCACTTCGTCAAGCTGGTTGGAAAGGTTACTGGATCGATGCGGCTTCGACACTTCGTATGGCAGAAGACTCCATCATCACTCTAGATCCTGTAAACCTAGCGCAAATTCAACAAGGCATTCACGGCGGCACTAACACCTTTGTTGGTGGTAACTGTACCGTTAGCTTGATGCTCATGGGCCTTGGTGGCCTGTTCGAGAAAGGTTTGGTTGAGTGGACAAGTGCAATGACGTACCAAGCGGCGTCTGGCGCAGGTGCACAAAACATGCGTGAGCTGATTTCTCAGATGGGTGTGATCAACGATTCTGTAAGCTCTGAATTGGCTAACCCAGCAAGCTCTATTCTAGACATTGACAAGAAAGTTGCCGACACAATGCGCAGCTCTTCATTCCCAACAGATAAGTTTGGTGTGCCGCTAGCTGGCTCTTTGATTCCTTGGATCGACGTTAAACGCGACAACGGTCAGAGTAAAGAAGAGTGGAAAGCGGGTGTAGAAGCGAACAAGATCCTTGGTTTCCAAGATGCACCAGTGCCAATCGATGGTACATGCGTACGTATCGGTGCGATGCGTTGTCACTCTCAAGCATTGACTATCAAGCTGAAGCAAAATGTACCAATGGATGAGATTGAAGAAATCATCGCAACGCATAACGATTGGGTTAAAGTGATTCCAAACGATCGTGACATCACGGCTCAAGAACTCACTCCAGCGAAAGTAACGGGTACGCTTTCTATTCCAGTAGGTCGTCTACGTAAGATGGCAATGGGCGATGACTTCCTAAACGCTTTCACTGTCGGTGATCAGCTTCTTTGGGGTGCTGCAGAGCCACTACGTCGTACTCTACGCATCATTCTTGCTGAGAAGGCTTAATTTGTCTCAACTCTGAGATGTCTATTTTGAAAGCGCCCAATTGGGCGCTTTTTTGATATTTCAATGACAGTAAGCTGACTTTTGTTGCATAACGTTGCCGCGAATTTAATCAATTGGAGTGCGGTAATGAAACAGAATACAAAAGGTTTTACTCTCATAGAGTTAGTGGTTGTCATCGTAATTCTCGGCATTCTAGCCGTTGTTGCCGCACCTAAGTTTTTAAATCTTCAACATGATGCTAGAGAAGCTGTCATTAAGGGACTAGGTGGCTCCGTTCATAATGCTGCAGAGATGGCTTTTGGCAAAACTGCTGTAGAAGGAATGGAACATGAAGAGTCTTACAGTGTTGAAGGTTACGGTTCTGTCCAATATGGTTATCCGGCTGTTCAAAGGGAAGGGATGGAAAACTTCCTAGATATCGAGTCTGGATATCACGATCTTACAAAAGAGTGGGTATGGGGTGCGCATAACCATGGATCAGTAAGCAATCCTGATACTTGGATAGTGACTCGATCTGAATATATTGACGCTGATCCTGATGACGAAAGCGCGTACAACAAAGCGATTGAAGATACGCAATGCTACGTGAAGTACACCGCGGCAATGGAGCCGGGTGATGAATACAAGGTGGAAGTGTTCACTGACGGTTGTTAAGTCGAGAATCGGCCTTACCCACAGGAAATGTTTGTTTCTTGAGGGCCAAAAGTTATGTAGAAGCCGATGTGAAGTCATCGGCTTTTTTGATCGTGGAGTTAGAATACAAGGGCGTTCAGAATGCAGCGCTCCAATAACCGGAAGCGCTACGTTGGAAGGCAAGTGAAAGAAACTACGTTCTAAAGGGCGTTGACAGAATCTGTCCCCAGAAATACAAAAAAACGCCGATTCCCGATTTTAATCTTCTTCGTCTGCACTCACGACGCGATTATCAGGATCCGCTAACTCACTACCACAATGCTTACAGTGCATCGCATCAGAATCATGGCCGGAGCGGTTACAGTTCGGGCATTTTACTAGCTCTTTATGAGCATTCATCTCATTACTCAATTCTGCGGTAATAATGCCAGTGGGAACCGCCAGTATCGAATAACCGAGCAACATGGTTAATGACGCGATCGCTTTCCCGAGATGTGTTTGCGGCACCATGTCACCGTAGCCCACGGTAGTGATCGTCACAATCGCCCAGTAGATGCTTTTCGGAATACTTGTAAAGCCATTGTGTGGGCCTTCAATAACGAAGATCAGCGCACCAAAAATGGTGACCAGAATACCTACAGTACTAAAGAAGATAAGAATCTTACGACGCGCCATTAACAGAGAGCGCAACAAAATGTTGGAATCTTGCAGGTAGCGTACAAGTTTTAGGATTCGGAAGATACGCATGACGCGCAGCAATCGCACGACACCCATAAACGATGCGCCAGGGAAGAAGATCGCCAGATACGTTGGCAAAATAGCCAACAAATCGACGACACCATAAAAGCTGGTGGCGTAAGACTTAGGTTTAGGAGAACAGTAAAGTCTTAATAAGTACTCAACTGTGAATAGGGCAGTAAAAGTGTATTCAATATAACGCAGTTCTCGTGACCATTCTGTCATCACAGATGGTAAGGACTCTAAGATGAGAACCACAAGAGAAGTGATGATCGCAATAATCAGCGCGATATCGAAAATGCGCCCAGCACGAGTGTGCGTGCCGAAGATGATGACGTATAAATGATGCTTAAGAGACTTGCGAGGCATGATGTTGCACTGTCAGCGTTAAAATGAAACGGATTGCAACATCATACCAGAAGTTGGGAAAGTTAGGCTAAACCAGGGAATAGGTTTCTTAGGCCGTTAGCAATGAACTCAATACCCAATGCGCCAAGGATCAGACCCATAATACGCGTGATCACGTTGATACCTGTCTGGCCAAGGAATCGTACGATCAAAGGCGCAGAACGGAATAGCAACCAAGAGCAGAAACAGAACAGCATGATGGTGACACTAATACCAACGGTATCAAGTGCGCTTGGGTAACGTGCACCATAAACAATGGTTGAACTGATTGCACCTGGGCCTGCCATTAATGGCATCGCCAGTGGTACTACGCCGATTTGTTCACGGCTGACGTATTCTGATTTCTCTTGTTTGTTCTGCTTATCTTCACCCAACTTACCGCTCATCATCGAGAACGCGATACTAAGAAGTAGCAAGCCGCCAGCAACACGGAAAGAATCCAGAGAAATGCTGAACATATCTAGCAACAACTGACCAGCAAAAAGAGAAATGATCAAAATGACCGCAACCGCAACGTTGGCTGTCGTGGCGGTTTTGCTTTTCTCTTCTGGTGTCATATGACCGGTCAGTGATACGAACACAGGCATGATACCAACAGGGTTCACTGCTGCGACCAAACCTAAGAAAAACTGTAGGAAAATAGCTAACTCTAAAGTCTGCATGTTGCTTACTCGTAAACGTTCACAATAGTGAAAAAGAGAGGGGGTAATTTTAGGCGGTAATGTAAGGCAAAAGTGCGGTCGGAAGAAATGAAAAAAACTAACGTATTTGGCCTAGTATTTGTGAGAAAAACTAATTATTGAAGAAAATGTATGCAATCTGGAAAAGAATTGTTACGTAGAAGATTGGAGGTAACCTGAACTGTTTTACACAAACGTTAACATTCGCACATTTTTCACAAAAAGAAAGGTGGTTTGTAGAGAGATATGACGCATTCGATATACTCTCAGTAGCACAAAAATTAGGGTCCACATGTAATTTTGTTGGCTAAAAATGAAACTTTTTTACAGATTATTGTTGTTTCTTTTAGTTTTTAGTTCGTTTGCTTCTTTTTTGCTCAATTAAAAATGAAGTTTAATTTATTTGTTTATCAATGATTTAAGTCGTTTTGTTGTGGTAAACCACTACTTTGGGGGTATTTCAGTTGTGAGAACTGATCCAAGTCAATTTTTTTCACACTCTGAAATATTATACTCAGCCCTGAAAGCAATTTACTAAGATGGTTGTTAGTTAAGTCGCTGATAAACAGTAGAAACGAAAGACAATAGCCTTACTAAAAAGTTTTTAATATTTATTATTTTAGGAGATCCACCATGCCTGTAACTAACTTAGCTGAACTAGATGCTCTAGTAGCACGCGTTAAAGCAGCACAAGAAGAGTTCGCTACATTTTCTCAAGAGAAAGTAGATGCAATCTTCCGCGCAGCTTCTCTTGCAGCTAACCATGCTCGTATTCCACTAGCACAACAAGCAGTTGCTGAATCTGGAATGGGTATTGTTGAAGATAAGGTAATCAAAAACCACTTCGCTTCAGAATTCATCTACAACAAATACAAAGACGAAAAAACATGTGGCATCTTGGAAGAAGATGACAACCTAGGCACGATGACTATCGCTGAGCCTGTAGGTATCATCTGTGGTATCGTTCCAACGACTAACCCAACTTCTACTGCAATCTTCAAATCTCTAATTTCTCTAAAAACTCGTAACGGCATCATCTTCTCGCCACACCCACGTGCGAAGAACTCTACTAACGATGCAGCTAAACTAGTTCTAGACGCAGCAGTAGCAGCGGGTGCTCCAAAAGACATCATCGGTTGGATCGACCAACCATCTGTAGAGCTTTCTAACGCTCTTATGAAGCACGACGGCATCGCTCTTATCCTTGCAACTGGTGGTCCAGGCATGGTTAAAGCAGCTTACTCTTCTGGTAAGCCAGCAATTGGTGTAGGTGCAGGTAACGTTCCTGTAGTTATCGATGAAACAGCTGACATCAAACGTGCTGTTGCTTCTATCCTTATGTCTAAGACTTTCGATAACGGCGTAGTATGTGCTTCTGAGCAAGCTGCAATCGTAGTTGGCGAAGTATACGACGAAGTGAAAGAGCGTTTCGCTTCTCACAAAGCTCACGTTCTATCTAAAGCTGACGCTGATAAAGTACGTAAAGTACTTCTTATCGACGGCGCACTAAACGCGAAAATCGTAGGTCAACCTGCTCCAGCAATCGCTGAAATGGCTGGTGTTAAAGTTCCTGCTGATACAAAAGTACTTGTAGGTGAAGGTCTAGGTAAAGTTTCTTACGATGATGAGTTCGCTCACGAGAAACTATCTCCAACTCTAGGTCTATTCCGTGCTGACGACTTCGAAGACGCAGTTGCTCAAGCGGTAACAATGGTTGAAATCGGTGGTATCGGTCACACATCTGGTCTTTACACTAACCAAGACGTTAACGCAGACCGCATCCGTTACTTCGGTGACAAGATGAAGACTGCTCGTATCCTTGTAAACATCCCGACTACTCACGGTGGTATCGGTGACCTTTACAACTTCAACGTAGCACCTTCTCTAACTCTAGGTTGTGGTTCTTGGGGTGGTAACTCTATCTCTGAGAACGTAGGTCCTAAGCACCTTATCAACAAGAAAACTGTAGCTAAGCGAGCTGAAAACATGTTGTGGCACAAACTACCTAAGTCTATCTACTTCCGTCGTGGTAGCCTTCCAATCGCAATGAGCGACCTAGAAGGTAAGAAACGCGCATTCCTAGTAACTGACCGTTTCCTATTCAACAACGGTTACGCTGACGAAGTAGTTAAACTGCTTAAAGAGCAAGGCATCGAAGTTCAAACATTCTTCGACGTAGAAGCGGATCCAACACTATCTGTTGTTGAGAAAGGTGCAGAAGCAATGAAGAGCTTCCAACCTGACGTAATCCTAGCTCTAGGTGGTGGTTCACCAATGGATGCTGCGAAGATCATGTGGGTAATGTACGAGCACCCAGAAACTCACTTCGCTGAACTAGCAATGCGCTTTATGGACATCCGTAAACGTATCTACAAGTTCCCTAAAATGGGTAAGAAAGCTGAGCTTGTATGTATCACTACAACTTCAGGTACTGGTTCAGAAGTTACTCCATTCGCGGTTGTTACAGACGACAAGACTGGTGCTAAGTACCCACTAGCTGACTACGAAATCACGCCAAACATGGCTATCGTCGATGCTAACCTAGTAATGAACATGCCTAAGTCTCTAACAGCATTCGGTGGTTACGATGCAGTAACTCACGCTCTAGAAGCTTACGTATCTGTTCTTGCGAACGAGTACTCAGACGGTCAAGCTCTACAAGCACTTAAGATGCTTAAAGAGTACCTACCTTCAAGCTACGCGAACGGTGCAAACGACCCAATCGCTCGTGAGAAAGTACACAACGCGGCAACTATCGCTGGTATCGCGTTTGCTAACGCATTCCTAGGTGTTTGTCACTCAATGGCGCACAAGATTGGTGCTGAGTTCCACCTACCTCACGGTCTAGCGAACGCACTACTAATCTCGAACGTTGTACGTTACAACGCGAACGACAACCCAACTAAACAAACTGCGTTCTCTCAATACGACCGTCCACAAGCACGTCGTCGTTACGCTGAAGTTGCTGACCACCTAGGCCTAAGCCAAGAAGGTGACCGTACTGCTCAGAAGATTGAACGTCTACTAGCATGGTTGGACGAGCTGAAAGGCGACCTAGACATCCCAATGTCTATCCAAGCTGCAGGTGTTTCTGAAGCTGACTTCGTAGCGAAACTAGACGAGCTAGCTGTTGAAGCGTTCGATGACCAGTGTACAGGTGCTAACCCACGTTACCCTCTAATCACTGAGCTGAAAGAAGTGCTAATGGCTTCTTACTACGGTAAAGCATTCGTTGAAGGTGAAACTTTCGAAGGTACTACTGTAATCAAGAAGAAAGCAGACCAAGTAGCTAAGCCAGCAGCGAAAGCAAAGAAAGAAAAAACTAACGCATAAGTAACACGTTAGTTATGAGATAGGTTTTCGCTAGCACGAAACCTACAATCGGGAAAAAGCAAAGCCCCAGTCGAGAGACTGGGGCTTTTTTTTATTTCTTAATTTATCCGCGTTACTGACGAAAGGTGGCCTTAGGGCGAGGGAGGATTAGACTTCAGTAGTGACGACGCGGCCGCTGAAGTACTCATTAGCAACAATGTAGGCCGTGTTTCTAACTAGCTCGTCTTGGATCTGTGCCCAGTGCCTTTCGTCTAGATCTTCACTGGTGTGATTAACTGAAGGGATTACACCGCCAACGCGAATATTGAATGGTGTCAGTTCTTTTGCCCAGCTATGAGTAAAGCCGGATACCAAAGCCGCCATGCTTTCTACGCCTGTCAGATCTTCATGATTATCGTGTGAGATAACGTTAACGATAACGCCTTTCTTTTCTCTTGAGCGGAAGCGCTCTGCACTCACTTGTCCGTAGGTATAGAGGAATCGTGCCGCCGAGGAAAGGTGGTCGATATAGGTGCTCATTGGCTCTGGCGCCATTAAGCTTGGCATTGGTGAGCTCGTCCAGCAATTTACGATAACGTCCGGAGTAGCCCCTAGCTGTGATTCGATTTGGTCAAACAACAGATTAATGGATGTGGTGTTGTCACTGCACACATTCATCGCATAGACCTTGTCGGAGAAGGCACTGATTTGTTCGTAGCTTGCCTTTAAGGCACTAGGGTTCTGGTCACAGAGCACCAGCGTCGCGCCAAGGTGGGCGAAGTGGTTAGAGCAAGTCCTGCCTAAGACAGAGCCTGCAGACGTGACGAGAATGATTGATTCTTTGATATCCATAGCACCTTCACTGTAATTTCTTGTGTTAAAGAATACATCAGTGGTTTGTGCTAATAGCATGGACGAATTTATTTGAGCTCAGTGTGAAAAGCTTCAAACTAACGCTTTCGAGCAACAACAATTGTTTTGGAATTTGTAAGGCGTCACATTTCTGACGTGTCGAGAATGTAAGCCGTTGGAGAAAAAGCTGATCTCTAAGCTTGCGTTTGAATTTGGTACTGACGTTGAGCCGTCACGAGTTGATTGTACAACCCAGCTTCAGGAATCAATTGCTTGTTGCGCTCGCCCAAGCTACGGCGTTCATGACCAGATAGGTTGTGGTAAACCTCTTCTGGTAGATTGAAAGTATCTTCAGGAAGGTAAGTCAGCGCATCTGGTTTTAAGTAGTGGCTCAGTTTTGCGGAGGGCAATCCGGCATCATGGAACTGTTTTGCTTGCTCAGCTGCAAGTTCGTAGCTGCTGCTATCAGATCGAAGCGCTTGAGGTTGAGATAAACCGAACTGCTGGCGAAGAATGTCATCACTCGTGAGTACTTCTTGGACTTCTTCAACCGGAACCACATCGCGAACATCATTAGAGAACATAGACAGAATCAGCGAGAAATCAGCGCGACGACCTTCGTGTACGGCATGGTTAATACCATTACCGAACTGAAGTTCGTTGATGATTGCCGCTTTGTCTAAAGTATGGATTTGCATGATGTTCCTCGCTTGATGCACTTTTAACGGCAACAAAGGAAAGAACTTTAGGAAAAAGAGGGGATTAATTGAATAAACTGGTTTTAGAAGCAATAAAAAAGCTCGCAATAGTGCGAGCTTTTAAATATGACTAAATTGAACTTAGGGGGAAGTAAATTACTTCGCTAGGTTCTCTGCTACGAAGTCCCAGTTTACAAGAGCCCAGAAGCCGTTCATGTAATCAGGACGTACGTTGCGGTAATCGATGTAGTAAGCGTGTTCCCATAGGTCAACAGTTAGAAGTGGAGTAGTACCTTCTTCTGTTAGAGGAGTCGCTGCGTTAGACGTGTTAACGATCTCTAGAGAACCGTCAGCTTTCTTAACTAGCCAAGTCCATGAAGAACCGAAGTTGTTGATTGCTGAATCAGTGAATTTTGCTTTGAATTCTTCGAAAGAACCGAACGCTGCGTTGATCGCGTCAGCAACTGCACCTGTTGGTTCGCCGCCTGCGTTTGGCGCTAGACAGTGCCAGTAGAACGTGTGGTTCCAGATCTGTGCTGCGTTGTTGAATACGCCACCAGTTGAAGTCTTGATGATCTCTTCTAGTGTTTTGCCTTCGAACTCAGTACCAGGGATAAGACCGTTTAGCTTAACAACGTAAGTGTTGTGGTGCTTACCGTGGTGGAAATCTAGAGTCTCTGCAGAGATGTGTGGTTCTAGTGCGTCTTTCGCGTAAGGTAGAGCTGGTAGTTCAAATGCCATTGCTCAATTCTCCATAGATATGAAAGGGTTACCTTTCGATTGCTTCCAGTGTTTTTATTTATATGTAGTCTTTACGACTGACTTGAAAAGTATTTTAGCAAGTTTTTACTTTATTAAAACCCCGATATGAAAATATTTTAAGATAAAACCAATAAAGACTTACTAATTATATGGTTTTTATTCTGTGTTTATTGAGTAAAATGTGGCAATAATTAAAGTTCACATCCATGAATGAGGAAGCGATGGAAACTATCGATAAAATCAAACAGCAGATCTCTGAAAACACAATCTTGCTGTACATGAAAGGATCACCGAAACTGCCTAGCTGTGGTTTCTCTTCTCAAGCAGCACAAGCGCTAATGGCATGTGGCGAGAAGTTCGCTTACATAGACATTCTACAAAACCCAGACATTCGTGCTGAACTACCTAAATACGCTCAATGGCCTACATTCCCACAGCTATGGGTTGAAGGCGAACTGATCGGTGGTTGTGACATCATTTTGGAAATGTTCCAGAAAGGTGAGCTTCAGCCTCTTATCAAAGAAGCGGCAGCACGCGTTGAAGGTGACGCTGAGTAATTCGTAAATACTCACATTTGGCGATAGAATACAAAGGAGCCGCATTGGCTCCTTTTTCTTTTTTAGGTTAGTGGAATGAACTTGAAGCTTTATTATGTTTCACTCTTTCTATAACCCTCGCAAAACCTAGCAATCCCTTGCTATATCTAGTGTTCGAAAAGTATCCCGTTCTGATAGTTACCGATAAATACCGATGTTTGATGGCGGCTGTCGCCATTTTGTCGCCATTTGTGGCGGCTAGATATTGAGGTTAACGAGAGGGTTGAAGCGCACCGCATCACTCAAATGGCTTGGTGAGAAGTGGGCGTAAATCATAGTGTGGTCAATCATCTTATGGCCGAGGATTTCCTTTAGAACAAGGATGTTGCCGCCATTCGACATAAAGTGACTTGCGAAGGTGTGGCGTAGAACGTGAGTTGCTTGCCCTTCTGGTAAGTGTGGCAATGCTACCCTAAGCCATTTATACACAACTCTGTAACTGCAGGTAAAAAGGCGATCATTGGTAGGCTTATAAATCTGGTTATACAAGTCTTCCGAAATGGGCACCGTTCGGTTGCGTTTGCCTTTGGTGTTGCTGTACGTGATTCGGTACTTCGTTAAGTTGGAGCCTTTTAGAAATATCGCTTCCCTGACACGCGCACCTGTTGATAAACAAATCTTGTATATCTTAATTATCTCGTCACCAACTGGGCTTTGCCTTGCTACCTCGAATAAATGCTGAATTTCCTGATCGGATAAGAACGCCAATTCAGTTTGTGGCTTTTTGATGGCATCAATACCATTCACTGGATTAGGTAGCTTCCACTCACCAAGCTTTATCAACTTGTTGAACACAGATTTCAGCAAGCCGAAGTCCGTATTACTTGAGGCGATCGACAATTCCTTGTGTTGTTTGCCTCTCCCCTTGTTTGAGCGGTTAGCTCTGTACAACGCCAGTTGTTGTGAATTCAGATGAGCAGCGATTGGATTATCGAGATCGGAAACCATCATTTCTAAACGCAAGCGAGAATGGTCACCGGATTTTAGATTCTTGCCATGTAACTTAAACCAAAGCGCAACCAAGTCAGAGAGGCGACGGTGATCGGGCTTTGCTCCAAGCCAAGGTTTATCGTCCACCTCTTTCATGAGGTGGAGTTCAAAGGCATTGGCTTCGCCTTTGGTGGCGAAGCGTTTACGGGTGCGCTTACCGTTTCGACCTTGCGGGTAACACTCGCATAGCCAAGGTTTTTTGCTTCCGTCTTTAAGATTGCGAACAGTCAAAAGTATTACCTATCAAACAAATGCTTCGCCAGTTTCGACGCAGCACAATCCAGTAATGCGATCCGCTCTGAATGTCCGAAGAGCATCTCGCATCAAACAATGAGCCTTGATGTAAGTATCGCCGTTAGCGTTTGAATCTACCTTTGTCAGAATGATGTTACGGTCAGACACTTGGCCACTGGCATCTCGATAGCTCATAAAGTACTCATTGCCCAAAGTAAGGTCGTTTACAAATGAGAATCCAGAACCCTTTGCGATATTGATGCGCTTTGCTGTTGGGGGGACGGTGACTTTTGGTTTTTTAAGTTCTTGTTGTTCGAAGTCGTCGCAGAAATCGGTGAGCATACTGAACAAGTGCAATGCTTCATCGTGATCGAGTACTTTGTCTGATAGGTACTCTTTGACAACAACAGCAAGTCTTTGCGTTCGAGGGTCTTCTTTAGATTCTGGGTATCGGTTGAACCAAGCTAATAACTTTTTCGATTCAGCTAAGTCGACCATCTCATCTTCTAGAATCTGATTGGCAAGTTTGTATAGCGCTTTCATTCTTCGCGGTGTTAGTTTCTCTAAAGATTCATCATAGAGTGGAGCTGTGGGCTTGCTTTTATGAGTAGGCTCAAATGAAGGAGTAGGCTCTGTTTTAGCCGTGACCTTTTCGTAATCAATACCTAACCGCTTGCAAAAGTCTCTTTGTTGCTCTTCGTTGTAGCCTTTCTGTGTAACATATTCGCGGAACTTCACTGGGTCGTTCATCGTTTTCTTTGCTTTACGAACCCAGTAGAAAGCCAGAGCAATCAAACCAATTAAACCCCAACCAACGAAACCCATTGTTTATCTCCTAATTAACCTAATCAATCTTTCTTCAACGTCACAGCTATGCGACCAATTACACCGATATCTTGCTCTGCTACTTCCATAGTGTTGTCACCAAAAGCGATAGCAAGCTTCTTACCTGGTAGACGTTGAATTTGGTTTATGGATAAACGGCCATCAACATCAATCAAGTAATTGCCAGCCACAGCATCTCGGTCGTTTTTATCTACCAAATAAATTGCTTCGTTAGTTTCTAATTCAATGGTGTTTTTCGGATTTAGAGCAAAGCTATTGAACCGTCGAACAGGATAAGGAACTAAACCTGTTTCAATTAGCTTGCCGTTGCTAAGGCAGTAGCTATCGATGGTTTCTACTTCTTGTTGAGATAAAGCTGCGCGGAAGAACTCTTTCTCCGTATTACCTTCAGATACAACTTTGAGTTTTGGTCTTTCTGTAACAGGAAGAGCCAACTCTTCTAATGGAATACCCAAGGAAAGTGATAGACGAACCATTAGCTCGTGAGAGGTGCGATTGTGAGTGTTCCAAGTGCTAAAAGTTGACTTAGGAACATCTAGAAGCTCACCAAGTTCTTGAAAATCTTTGCAGTTAGTGACCCTTTTGAGGTTTGAAGTAAAGTCGTCACCTTTCAAATAGTCAAATGGCAATATTTTGTTATTTGACATTCTTATATCCCTGTAATTTGATTTGGATCGTCATTTGGTAATTTACAATTGTCGAATGACGATCTAGAATCTGTTTGAGTTTCGGGAGTCATGCCGACCAAAGCAAATGACAACCGGTGAATATAGACATAAACGCAAGGATATCACCATGCTTAGTTTCAAGATACCACCTATCAGCCCTTACGTGACTTTAGAAGAGTACTCACGCGTTACAGGTTTGCCGATTGGCACTATCCGTCAGTACATCAGTGAAGGTCGCGTCATCATCAAGCCTAAAGATAAACCTCGCGATAAACCGCTGATTAATATGGTTGCAATGCATGAAATTGCCGCTCGTGAAGCGATGGAAGCTCTAGAGCCAAAATCAGGCAAAGCAATCGGTAAGGCGGCTTAGGCCATGCGCTTTTCTTCTCTAATCCCAACCAAATCATACTGCCCGTTGTGGCTACATGTGTTTGCTTGGGTCGTCATTTTCGTACCGCCTTTCATGTAAGAGTGTGGATCATGGACAAACAAATCGCCATGTGCGGATTGCGCGAACGCAAACAGCAATCTTTCAATGCTGCATGTAGCGACTTCGCCGTCAATCACAATATGGAAAAGCTAGCACCACGTATTGGGCTGACTGGAAGAATGCTGCGTAACAAGCTGAACCCAGAACAGCCTCATAAGTTAGACCCAGTTGATTTGGCATTGCTGAGTAAAGAATCCGGCGATTACACCATTGTGAACACACTCTTTGCTGATCTCGGTGTGGTGACAGTCCAACTGCCACAAGAAGGTGAAGAGAAGAACCTATTAGAGCGCACTCTGCTCAATAGCCATTTTTCAGGTGAGCTGTCTAGCGATGCAATGCACATGTGCAGTGCAGACCGTTTACCTCGCAGTCAAAAACGCAAAACCATCGCCAAGGTACAAGCTGCCATCGGTAACTTGGTTTTGTTCGTCAATGATTTAGAAAACCGCACCACAGGCTTTCAGCCTCTCATGCAAATGGGCACAGATTTCCTAGCCAATGGTGCACCTATTCCAGGTTTAACCTAAGGAGTCCACGTGAGTCAGTTAGCTATTAAACAAGAGCGCCAGTTGCAGACACCAAATGCCGCAGAAAGCATTGCAGCTTGTAAGGCTCTTTTCACTGGCGAGGCCACTCGCTGCAAGTTGAGAAAGGTGTTTGACGCACTACCGGATAAAAGCCGTGGCCTAGTGCTTATTGCAGGTGGTTTACCTGCGAAAGATTACCAACGCGCTTTTGAGTCGTTTAACGACTTGGAGCTGCAAAAGATTCGAAGCGGAATGCAGTATCTAAAAGATTTGATTGTCAGCTTCGACAATGACTTGGGTGATGTTCGTCGCCTCAAGCATTACCAATTCAGTAGTACCCATTAGACAGCAAGCCAGCCTTTGCCCCTGTAACAGGGGGCTTTTTTTCGTCTTAGCGTAGGAGCATAGAAGATGAATGACCAAATTTTAGTAGAAATCAGAGACTCATTAAGAGAGTTAAAAGCTTTGGCAGCGCCAGTAGTTTACGTGAATGCTGACTGTTTCACACCAGAGCAAGAGCAGGACTTGAAAGACAGCCTTAGCAAGGTTAATGGTGGAATGTTTGTTTCAAACACTCCCGCAGAAGCGTTGGCATTAAAGCAAAAGTTGTTTAACGGTCTGAATACCAAGCGTGAAGTGTTGGACATTGTTAACGCTATCAATGCGCTGGCGATAGCGAATACGGATGTGTTGCATGTCATGGTCGAGTTTGCTGGTCATGTAAATGGACTAGATGTTCGTGTTAACCATGTTGCGACAAATTACGGCACTAGCAATAGAACCTATTTGATGAATGTTTGTGTGTATTTAGATGAAGAAGACGCGCTGCAGGAATTGCTAGCGGCAGAGAGCCAACTCACAGAACTAATCATTGAAGCTCGTGAACAAGCCGAAGCAAAAGCGGAGGTGGAAGCATGAGCATCCTAACTATCTACCGCAAAGACTTAGAGTTCGGTCTTCGTCACGAAGGTTTTACTTCTCGCAAAATCGAGCAATTTATCCGTGTTTTCAACTCAGTTGAATCAAGCCAAGGCGTGATGTTAGAGCTTGATTCTACTCGTGCAATGTTGGTGAACGTAAACGGCACAGAACAAGGTTTGTGTCTTGAAGACTTCATCACTGCATGGTGGGTTTACTGGGTTGTTGTATTCAACCAATCAACCGACGGTCCAACACATCACCAAGCGCTTGGAGCCATCCGCGCACTTTTCTTTATCTCTGCAAGTACTAAAAGCACTAGCCAAAACGCAACTATGCAAATGTGGTGGCGTGACTGTGAACCACTGCATGGCTACCCAACGGTTGAGGCGATCTAAATGGAATACGCAGCAATCATGCTTTGTCCTGATGGCGGCATTGTCCGCCATGAGGAAACACAAGAAGTCGCCAACGTATTTGTTGGTGATTTTGACTCACTAGACCAAGCCATCGAACAAGCGTGTTCTTCTCTCAACTGCACTCACTTAGTGAAAGGGGTTTTGAGTAAGGGCAAAGGAAAAGGTGGTTTCATGCTTGTTACAACACAGGAGCTAGAAGCGGTATGAGAAAAGATTACATCTACGAACTTGACGGTCACAAAGGTCAGTCAGCGATCGCAAAAGCGTTCGGTATTCCTCTAGGTACTTTGAAGTCAAGACTTCGTAACGGCAAAACGATTCGCGAAGCAGTTCATTTTGTTGATGGCAGAGAGAACAACAGCGGTACACCAATGCATGAATGGAAAGGCATTAAAGGAATCGAGAACATCGCCAATGCGATCGGTACCACGCACACCACCATTTACAAGCACTTGAGAGAAGGTTGCTCACTGGATGAAGCCGTAACCAACATTAAAAAGAGCAAGGCGAGAGCGGAGCAGGTTCGCAAGCTTCGCGCTAAATCTAAAGCGAAGCCAATCGAAATGGTTGGTATTAAGAAGCCAACTTATACCAATCCGCTTTGGCAAATGGCGTTGAGTGTTGGTGCGTAAGAGTTTAAGCGTGAATCACCTAATCGAACCAACAGAAATCGAGCTACTGGACTTAGATAAGTTCGGGTTTGACCATGATTACAAACGTGCGGCTTCTCTGGCTTGTCAAAGTTGGGGAAGCATGCACGTTTTTCCGCAACCGCCAAAAACGATTGCTGATGCTTGCTTTGGGGCAAGACGTTTTGATGAGTCTCTAGAACCTGACGACATGAGCGTGATCGAACGTAACCTGTTCGAGGCGAACCCACGTGATTTTGAATGGTGCAAAAAGCAGTTTGAAAACTTGCCAGATTACTTGGTTAAGTACTTTGCTAAACGCTACATCAAAACTTGCAACGCTAAGTTAAGTGACAGCGACAAGAAAAAAGGCATTCGCAACCCACAGCAGAAAGCGAATACCTTCTTGCGTGAAAGAATGCGTCCGGCAGCGGAACGTGTTCGCATGGTCATGACTCGCTACAAGAAATTACCAACCACTCAAAAGGTGGCTTTGCTCAGTGAAGAAATTGAAACCACTGACCAAAGCGACTTTGTTTCTGCACATCCAGCGATCGCAAAACCTCAACTTCGTTTTGATTTCGACAAAGCGGAGAAAAACCGCAAGCCAGTGAAAAGCCGCATCTTGGCAGAATTAGAACTGGATGAAATCAAAGAGATGGCATTCAAGATTGGCAAAATCATGAATGCGCGTTTCCAAATTATCTCTTCTAAGTTGGCAAGCATTACGGAAGCTGAACTGGAAAAGGACAAAACGTTCTGCCCTGTTGTTGAGGGCTATCACCAGTTAGCTGCTTTCACTTCCGAATTTGGCATTAAGCCACCATGCAAATACAAAAAGCAAAATGAGTTGTCTGCTCTGCAAGATATCTCTCGCATGATTAGCGAGAAGTGGTGGCTTGGTCGTTTGGTGAAAGCGCGAAAAATTATGCGTGAGCACCTAGCGATTGCCATGGGGCAAGTCTCTTCAAAAGCATCGGCTTATGCGTCTTGGGATTGTGTTCGTGAGCACCAAGAGCAGCAAAAGCGCAACTGGGAATACATCAAGCAATGTGAACTCTTCGACGAAGAAAACGAAGAAAAAGCTGATCTTGCTGAAATGGTTCTGAAAAGCGTATCTAACCCAGCGATTCGCCGTCATGAGTTGATGGTGCGCTGTCGCGGTTGTGAAAACATCGGTAACGAGCTTGGTTTACAAGGTTTGTTCCTAACGCTAACCACGCCATCTAAATACCACAACTCATACAAGAAAGGCGGATTCATTAACCATTGGAACGGCGCAAGCCCACGTGAGGCGCAGTCGTACCTTAACAATGTTTGGCAGCGTATCCGCGCTAAGTTAGGTCGTGAAGAAATCCGTTGGTTTGGCGTTCGTGTTGCCGAGCCTCATCACGATGGCACACCACACTGGCATTTGCTGATCTGGGTTAAACCAGAAGATGTGATGGAAGTGCGCGATATCTTTATCAGCTACGCAACATTAGAAGACCGTGGCGAACTGCACCCGCAATACGAGAAGGAAAAGCAAAAGCCATTTCGTAAGGGTAGTTATGTTGGTCCTATGGATTACCGCCCACGTTGCGACTTTGGTTACATCGACCCAGAGAAAGGTACCGCAACAGGCTACATCGCAAAATACATCTCTAAGAACATCGACGGTTTTGCCATGGACGATGAAGTGTCCGACGAAACAGGTAAATCTGTGAAAGACATGGCGAAGAATGTTAGCGCTTGGAAAAGCCGCTGGGCTATTCGTCAATTCCAATTCTTTGGTGGAGCTCCGGTTACGACTTACCGCGAGTTGCGCCGCTTCGCAAGCCAAAACAAAAAAGCCTTTATGGAATACGTGTTCATGCAAGAACGCGCTGACCTGTTGGATATGTACTACATGCTGCACCGCTATGTGGTTGGTCCGGTTAAACCTGATCACCTGTTAACCAATAAAGAGTTGGTAGACGTGATCGGCAAAAACTACCAGGCACGAATCCAATCTGATGAAGCATGCATCGTAGATACGATGAAAGCGGCAGACCATGGCAATTGGCAAGGCTACATCATGGGGCAAGGTGGTCCATTCGTTAAGCGCGAAGATTTGCTGATCACAAACTCATATCAAGTGCTTCCTTTTGCGTCTCCTCACGGTGAGGACGTACGCAAGATAGAGGGATTCCAAACACCGGAAGCGGTCGTTAAAACTCGCACTAAGGTTTGGACAATTCAAAAGAAATCAAAGGTAGAAGCAGAAGCTGAAGCGATCACCCAAGGGAGCGTAGCGACCGCAATTGGTGCCTCCGGCACCTCTCGGAGTTCTGTCAATAACTATACGGAGCCCCGAGACGAACAGGTCAGCAATCAGCTATCCCGTTTGTTAGAACCAGAGAGACATATGAACAATAAACCATCGGTTCTCGATGAATCGACGGTGGAGGCGCTGCTAAAAGGCAGCTCAATTCGAGTCGACAGTGAAAGAAGTTTGCAAATCCGCCCTGCGGAGCTGGACGAACACGGCAATATTCGCCCAGCGCAACTGGTTGAAGTGACTCGCACACCTGCGGAAGACCGCAGTTGGATGAATTTCGAAGGTTGGGACAGTGTGTTTGCTCAGCCTGAAAACAAAGAATATCAACAACCGGACTTATCGTTCTTCCCAGAGATGGAAGACGATTGGCCGCTAGCGTAGGAGCTATGACATGTACAAAGAATTAGGCGTAAACCAAGAGCTATCAATGTTTGTTGAAACTGAGCTTGAAAAACGATTGAAGCAATTAGCACAAAATAGTGAAGCAAACGACTTTGAGATTTTGTTGGCACTCAAAAACGTAGTCTCAAAACAGGAAAACTTAATGGCTGTAAAGACTCAATCAGCCGCACTTTGCAAAGTTTTAAATGGTATGGGGTCAAATAATGGAAAGAACTAATCGTTGGGCGATGAACTTCGTAAGTGATTTCTTTGATAAAGAAATGAAAGAAGGTGAAAACTTAGTCATCGTCGTGGATAACGAGAAGTTACCGAAGGTTGAGTACTCTTCGCTGCAGGAAGCCTTCTGTAAGATGAAAAATATTAGATGTTGGTACGGTAAAGGCATTAAACTGGATAGCAAGACAGTCTATTTTGTCACTACTAAGATGCAAACCATTGCTGGGTATAGTGGTCACTGTATTGTGATGACTAGTGGCAAACCGTCGAGAACCGCCAATATTTTATCGACTAGTATATCGTTACATAAGCGGTGGAGTTGGTGCGTTGTTGATTTAAGCATTTAACGAGTAAAAGAGTATATCCTGAGAAACCAAGCCCACCAATCCGGTGGGCTTTATTCTTTCTGCGTGATGGACTTAATCAGCTCAATCAATGCGTGACGAATTCGATTGGGTACCAGTTGAGTCGCGGAAAGCAGTTCCTGATCGTCAATCGGTCTTTTGTTCAATTCCCCCAAGGCAACATCCACAAACGTGAGTTGGTGGTACCGACACAGTTTGCGCAGTTCTGTCAAATCTGGTGAGCGCTTCCCTTGCTCGATACGCTGATAGGTCGTAAGTTTAATACCAGTTTGAGTTGCAATTTGCGTCTGAGTTTTTCTTTTTCGTAATCGTTCTTTTACAAAAAAGGAAACGATTGGATCTAAACCTTTGAATTCACTTGTCATGCAGATTCCTTCACTAGTCTCCTTTGACTTATAGGAGCGAAAGATATGCCAACTATGACGAGTCGTTAACAAAAGCGTCTTCAAATCAAATTTTGATATTTCATTAATTCTTATTATGCAATGCGATTGTTATGGAATAGCAGTCGCTTATATAAAGATAAATATAGATAACAAAATCGCACATTGAAATTGTGGGACAAAAACCACTGTATTAATATACAGTAGCTCGTCAGTTAGGAGGCTAAATGGCTGTATTACAACAAATTGGAAAGGATCAGGTTTATGAGCAAAGGGACATCGCCCTATCTGCATTAGAAATCGTGGTCGATGGCGTTGCGAACAGTGAGGCGACAGCACTTACAAGATTTGCAGGGGCATACATTGCGGGCTTGATTATCGCTGATATGAAAGAACCGTTGGACGAAGAAAAAGAAAAAGCCATCTTGAGCATTGTCGAGATGGCTTGTGAAGCGGAGAGTACTGCGTTTATGACAAAGTAATTTACGAATACTCGTAATTTAAAGCATCGAAAGTTGCTGTTTAAGGTGTTGTCGTGCTTCTGGCGGCAGCGCCTTACACAACTCAAAAGCCATTTGGCTGGTTGTTTTTGCTGATGGGCTTAACGTATGGCTATAAGATAAGTTCATCACAAAACTGTGCCCACACTCTGGGTCACTGCAACTGCAATACAAATCTGAATGACTGTTAGATAAACGGTTGGATTTTTGAATACAGCTCTTTTGACCGCACTCTGGGCACAACACTCTCATAGTAAACACCTAGCTTATTGACTGACCTAATAATCATACGCCAATAAGCTGTGTTTTTGTACAGTCTAAAACGAAAGTTTACGCCGCATCTCCAACAGTCAAATCAAACTGCAAGTGAAGGTTCGGCGGGATCTCTGGGTCATTGTTCACCGCATCCATAAAGCGCTTACATACCGGAATCACTTCATACTTATCGTACACATTACTCACCTTGATTGGGTCGGGGATGGTGCCGCCTGTTTGGGAGAACATGCCACCCATACCAGTTGGGAAGCGGTGGCCAACAAACACATCCTGCGCGGTGATGTTTTTGATTCGCTCAAACTCATCTTTTGTGGCGATATCACCAACCGGAATCAGTTGAATGCCTTTCTCTTTGCCGTTTGGAATGTTCACAAACATGCTGCGGAAGTTGCCCACGCCCTTTGAGCTCTGGATTTTTTGGCGCAACGCTTCTTCGTCTTTTTCATCCAGGTTCGGGTCCGTTGCGTAGAAGATGAAACCCATGTGTGCACCGTTCAGGTAATAACGGCGGCGAAATAGCGTAGCATCGCGGTTTAACAAGCTGCTTTGAATGCTGCCCAAGTAATCGGGTAAACCATACACCTGTTGTTGTGGGTCATACTGAGGGATGAAAACCACATCCTTTGCTTTGAATACCTTTTGCTTGTTATTGCCAAGGAGCTGGACAAAATCACCGTTTCTGCGCTTTCGCATGTGTACCATTGGCAATGGGTGTAAGCCAATTACCTTTTTCCAGTGATTTCGCAGTTTAACAAACGCCGCCATCCCTAAACCGAAGTAATCCCACGTTGCGTTATTCATTAAGAACATGGACATCGCCCCACCTTGCGAGAAACGTCCGGCAACATAGTTTGCTCGTGCTTTGAGCAATGAGCCGTGATAGCCATTGGCATTGGCAATATCAGCCAAGCCTTTGAGTGAGATTGGCGTTTCCCAGTAGTCTTCCATATCGTTGTAAACCAACTCACAATAGCGGGTCATCCAACTGTTGGTATCAACAGGTTCGGGAGTCGGGTCGAAACTGTATACCGATTTTGCTTCGGTTGGCGTATCTGCCGTTTCGGTTTGAATCATTTGCTCTGTCATGCTGCTAATTGCCCTTGTTCTGCGGAGAATGACCAACGCGATTTGCGTTTGGTGCTGTGATCGAGTGGTTCGTTAATAAGTGCGTGAGACAATGCCCAGAAGTCATCGGCGTGACCAACCAACTCGCTCCGGTCTGCTTTGAACGTCATCATGTTGCCGCTGTTGGTCGATGTGCGCTTGATTGCCATAAATGACATGGCGGTTTCTTTATTGTTTGCGTCAAACTGCAAACGGTTACCGTCAATCACATCAATCATCTTCATCACCAAGCGGTTTTTGTTTTCGTTGGAATAATGAATAGCCACGGTTTCGCGTGGGTGCTTGTTGTGCAGTAGGTCGTAAACACCTGCACCAATGCCTGTGATATCAATCCCAAGGTAAGTCACATTGAAGCGTTTGAAGACTTTGCTGATCTCATTGGCTTGATGTTGGAAGCTCAAACCACGCCAACTGTGTTTTTCCAGTATGCGGAATTTCTCCACGGCAACGATTGGTGGAGCGACGACCATCAACACAGCATTGTCTCGGGTTCGTGATGGGTCATAACCTAGCCATACCTCGCGGCTACCAAATGGTCGTGCTTTCTTGACGTCATAGTCTTGCCAAATAGAGGCATCCACCATGCACTTTTGAATCTTGTTGAATTCAAAGATGGAACTGGCACCATCGACGAAAACACACATGAAGAGGTTGTTGAAGTCGGTTTCACTGTACTCTTCGCGCAGTTCGTCAATATCAAACAAGTCACAACCACCTGCGGCGGCATCTTCAATGGTGACTACGTAACGCCATTGTTTATCAGGACATAAACGACCGCCCTTGCGGTAATCTTCGAATGTCGGGAACTCGATATTCTTGCGTGTGTCTTTGCCTTCACGCCATTTGTCACCCGTCCAGAATGAATAAGCGGGGTGCATTTTGGTGGATGGTGTCGAAAAGTAAGTTTTGCGCCACTTCTTATGCGTCGCCATTGCCGATGCAACTTTGTTCAGCTCGTCAAACTTACCAATCCAAAAGTACTCATCGACATAAACGTGACCGTGGTAACTCTGCGCCGTTTTGCCGTTGGTAGAAAGGAAGTGAAGTTCAGCCCCGTTCGATAAGGTGATCGGGTTGCCTTGCAGTTCAAGGTTTAAGAACTCCTTGGCTAGCGAGATGATGTAACGACGAAATACCTCTGCTTGTGCGCGAGAAGCGGATAAGAAGATTTGGTTGTCACCAGTAAGGATGGCGTTTTCTAGCGCTTCACCACTGAAATAGTAAGTAGCACCAACTTGGCGAGATTTAAGGATGTTACGAATACGCTGATGCAGGTTGTTACGCATAACCACCTGGTATTCAAACAAAGAGTCATGCCAAAGCTTGAAACACTCTTCGGTGATCTCGCTGACATCATTCTTACCTTTCTTCTTCGACTTACCAGAGCTGCTATTGCTGTTTGAATCGTCTTTAGCTTGTTTGGCGTTGTTGCCTTTTTCAGACGGATTGGCGGCAGGTTTTGGTGTTTCAGAGGCGCGGAGTTTCTTAAGTTTGACGTGATGGTCAATCAGCCGATCGAGCATATCCAATTGTGGTTTGCTTGGGTTTTCAATTTCAAGCAAGGTTTGGATACGATTCGCGATAGCTTCATCAATCGTTTGTTCACGCAACATATCACGCCAACCAAACTTATCCGCCCAATAGTAGATGATGCGATCGTTATTGAGGTTCAGTTCGTCGGCGATTTCACGTGGCGTCCATGCCTTCAAATAGAGGGCTCGGGCGGCTTGTCTGATTTCGGGAGAATATGCCATAAGCGAATGATACGCCCCGAAAACACCTTGATTCGCCTACAAAAATTCCTTCCTTTTCCAGTTTTTCAAATATCCGAATTCACCCGAACACAAGTTGCTGAAAGCCTAAAAACTTGGGCGTATTGTTGCGGCATCTAAAGGCAATTTCGCATTAACCAGTAAGAGTGTTACCACATGCCAAAAACCAGTGATTGGGTAGTGGTTGCCACAGAAGGCAACACAGTAGACGGAAGAAAAATCGCCGCATCTTGGATTAAAGATATGGCGGAGCAGTATTCGAAAGAAGAATACACAGCTTTAATTTGGCCGGAACACTACCGCAGTGATTGGACGCAATACAAAGGCAAGAACTGGGGCATTGTTGAAGAGCTAAAAGCAGAAGAGAAAGACGGCAAACTTCGCCTGTTCGCCAAGCTAACACCTAACCAATTCTTGCTAGAAGCAAACAAGGAAGGTCAGAAGCTATTCACTTCTATCGAACCAAATCCCGACTACAAGGGCGAGGGGCGTTGTTATCTTGAAGGTCTAGCTGTGACTGACTCCCCAGCCTCTACAGGTACAACGCTACTCAAATTCTCACGCTCTACTAATGGGCAAGAAACGACTTTGGAATCTGACGCATTAGAAGAGGTCGATTTTTCTCAGTGCTTAACACGTTTCGAGCGTTTCTACTCGTTTTGTAACCACATCTTTAGTTCTGAGCACGAGCCAGAACAATCAGTAACACCTCAACCAGAGGATGAAGAACCAATGAACAAAGAGCAGTTCGACCAAATGATGTCGGCAATTGAAGGCATCGGCAGCAAGCAAAATGAACTTGAAGAGAAGTTCAATACGTTTGGTAAAAATACGCCTGCAGCGCCAGAAGCTGACGAAAACAATCCAAAACCGGAAGGTTTAACGCCTGAGCAGTTTTCGACACTAACTGAACAACTTGAAGGCATTGCGACTAAGCAAGGTGAGTTGGAAGAGAAGTTCAACAAACTGAGCCAAGAAGCACCAGACCAACGTCCTGATCCTGCGCCTGCGGGTGACGATTACATGCCTGTTTAATCACAGGCGCTTGAAAAAACTAACCAGGAGCATCGCGTAATGTCGCAGATTCTTACTCAATCAGCTCGCGAGAATATGGACCACTTCGCTCAGCAATTAGCGAAAAGCTATGGCGTTACTAGCGTCGAGCAGTTGTTCAACGTCTCGCCACAGCTAGAAACCAAACTCCGTGCAGCGATTTCCGAGTCTGCCGAGTTTCTAAAAATGATCACCGTTGCCACAGTTGACCAAATCGAAGGTCAAGTGGTCGATGTGGGTGTGAGCGGTTTGTATACAGGTCGTAAGGCTGGCGGTCGCTTCCAAAAACAAGTCGGTGTTGGTGGTCACAAGTACAAACTTGCAGAAACCGACTCATGTGCAGCTATCACGTGGGCAACGTTATGCCAGTGGGCAAACCAAGGCGGTCGTGATCTGTTTATGAAGCTGGTATCGCAGTTCTCCAACCAAATGTATGCACTAGACATTATGCGTATTGGTTGGAACGGTGTGTCTGCCGAAGAAACAACTAACCCAGCAACTAACCCTCTAGGTCAAGATGTTAACGAAGGTTGGTATCACTTTGTGAAGAATCGCAAAGCTGCTCAAATTGTTGACGTTGATGTGTATTTCGATGCGAACGGCGATTACAAAACACTGGATGCGATGGCGTCTGACATCATCAACAACCAGATCCACCCAATGTATCGCAATGACCCTCGCCTAACGGTATTCGTTGGCTCTGGTTTGATTTCTGCTGCGCAATACAAGCTGTATGACGCTGCTGATAAACCAAGTGAGCAAATCGCGGCGCAAAAAGTGGATAAAACCATCGCTGGTCGCCCTGCATACGTTCCACCATTTATGCCAGACAACGCAATGGTTGTGACGATTCCTGCAAACCTACAAGTGCTAACACAGCACGGTACTGCGCAGCGTAAAGCGAAGCACGAAGAAGACCGTAAGCAGTATGAGAACTCATACTGGCGAATGGAAGGTTACGCAGTGGGTGTGTTGGAAGCGTTCGCCGCTTACAACCCAGAAAAAGTCCACATTGGTCCTAAACCTCAGGCGTAAAAGGTAAAGCATGAACTTATCCCCTGCAATGCGCCATAAGTTGGCGATGGCTGAAAAGCAAAACACAGTGGCGCTCGCTGCCACTGTACCAAGCCCAGACAGTTTGCACTTGCGCTTAATCGAGTTTGAGCAAGACAAACTCAAGTTGAAAGACTTCGTGCAGATTTCGGAAAAGGTCAACTACAAGCGTGACGTACTGATCCCGAAATACAAAGAAGTCGCAGAGAAGTACTTGGCTGCAGGGGAAAGTTATCAAAACCCAATTTTCACGGATTTGATTATTTGGTTGTTTGATACCAAAGACCTTGAAACCGCGATTGATTGGCTGTTCAAAGCCATCGAGTTGGACTTACCAACGCCGGAGAACTTCAAACGTTCGAGTTGGGCTGTGGTATGTGGTGACTTTGTCCTCGAATGGGCAGAAAGCCAACTACCTAATGGACACTCGATTGAGCCGTACTTCTCTCAAGTGTTCGAGAAAATCGACAAAGAGTGGAAGTTGCCAGAGAAGCTTGAAGCCAAATGGTACAAGTTTGCGGGTTACGGATTGCTGCTTAATGAAAAAGGTGATCCACAACCAAGCCAAATCGGCGATTCAGAGCAATTAGAGAAGGCGAAAAAGCTGCTCGAAATTGCCCATGAAAAGCACGACAAAATTGGTGTTCAAACCAAAATCAAGCAAATCGAGATGCGTCTTAACGCACTCGCAGAAGGCAAAAATTTATAGCGTTTGTCTATAGACAGACTCCTACGCCACCGCACCTCGGCTGGCGAGGTTGGAATAACCTGCGTGGTTCATTCTAAACCGTCGACCCAGTGGCTAGAGGTGCCCTAATTCAGAAAGAGCTAAGGAAACGTTATGAGCTTTGGCGGCAAAGTTAACAGCGCACCAAATACCACCATACCAGGTGAAGGTTGGGTGGATTTATCCACCGATGAGTTCCGCAAGCTGCGCCGCATTCCTCATACGTTCGATAACAATTCACTGGCTTATGCGGTATCCATCGCCGCGCTAAACATCCAAGGTCGATTGGATAGCCTGATCGAAAACGGCGAAATACCGACATTCAGTGGCGCTAAAGCCCTGTTGTACAAGCGAGCAGTTTACGGTCGTGCACACGCTGAGTTGATTAAAGAGTTCGCCACGCAAGACCGCCGCAAAGAAGGCGAAAGCGTGGCAACGGATGAACCGGAACAAGAGGCACGTTTTCTCGCACAAAGCACTCGTGATGTACGTGAATTACTTGGGCTGAGTTCTAACGGGATTGAATCACTATGAGCGATACCACTTACAACAAAACCAAGCTTGAGCACCTAACGGATTACATCGTTAGTCACCTCAATTCAAGCGTGCTCGATAACAAGATTGAAGCTTGGCAAGAGAACGGAACTATCGTTCCAAATGGCGAAGACCGAGGTAACGGCGGTTATGTTGCCTGCCACTGGAAATACAACGCAGTGTTGAACATTGAAGAGTTTCCACACAGCTTGCTAGACCCACGATGCTTATTGGCTTTGGTTGCCTGTTGGTTGAGTGATTACGAGCCTGACCGAAATGAAGAAGAGTTAGGTGATCCGCAACTGTCCGTTGATGTGATCAGTGGTGAAATTGCTGACGTGTCCATCGAACTTGAGTTGATGGAGCCAATTGAATTGATTCCTGACCCAGCAGGAATGATTACTTGGCGCGGTGAAGTTTACCGAGTCCAAGCAGTGGAAATTTATACCGCAGAAGAAGCGGAGTTGGTGAATGAAGCCTCAGATTAACGTCAATGAGCGCGATGTTCTCAACATGCAAGAAAAGCTTGCGATGTTGGCACTACCACCAAAGAAGCGTTTCTGGATTTTGAAAACGCTCGGTCGTTGGGAAATTGCCAACGTAAGGCGAAGAATTCGAGCGCAAAAGGACATCAACGACAAAGCGCTAGAACCGAGAAAAGGCAAAAAGCGCGGCAAAGTTTTAAAGCGAATGGCAAAGGGCTTAACGCCTTATGTACGAAATGCCAATCAGCTTGATTTGACTTGGAGCAACAAGTTAACCGCCAAACTCGCAGCAAGGCATCACACAGGGCAGTCACAAAAAATGACTCGTCATCAGATGCAAAAGCGATGGGGAAAGCCGGATTACTCCGCACCATGTACCAAAGGGCAAGCAAGAAAGCTGAGAGAACTTGGATACACGGTAAAGCGAAAAAGCGGCAAAGGGCGAAAGAAACCCAGTTTACGTGAGTTGATGGCAACCATCACACATGGTCAAGCGGGGCAAATTATTCGAGAACTCTCTAATCAGCCAAGTATCACTAGTTGGGATATTCCATTGGCAGAACGTCAGATTCTCGGAAGCAAAGAACGTGAAGTCAGTCGTCAGCTCATCAAAATTTTTGAGCAGGCAAAACAGAGGACATAACCAATGGCAACCGGAAAGGTAGAGGTTAACAACCTCAATTTAGGACAAGGCGGCATCCCAGAGATTGAACGCCATGTGCTTTTCATCGGGCGCACTGATAAAGCCGAACTGCAAGGCAAAGTGACCCGCATCAATAACATGACCAACCTTGACGAAGTCGTTGCGGACGATGCACTTGGTCAAAACGTGAAAGCGGCGCAACTCAACGGTAAGCAAAACTGGACAGGTGCGATTGTTGGCTTAGCGGCTGACGATACTTGGCAAAATGCCGTGGACTTAGCAAACCTGACCGATTCGTTCGAAGGTATTGCCATCTGTGACCCAGTCACCGAAAAAACTCAGTTCACTGATATGCAATCTAAAGCTACGGAGCTGACAAGCAAACTAGGTCGTTGGGTGTTCTTCCTTGCTGCGTGTCCGGGCATTGTTGCAGAAGGTGAAGGCGCGCAAACGTGGGCAGAGTATGAAACCACCATGATCACATTGGTGAAAGATGTTGCTGCAAACTTGGTGACTCCGGTTCCTCAACTTAACGGTAACAATGTTGGAGTGCTTGCTGGTCGACTTTGTGACCGCAGCGTAACGGTTGCTGATAGCCCAATGCGTGTTGCGACTGGCAGTGTACTTGATTTGGGTGACATGCCAACGGACAGCGCAGGCAAAGCCTTAGAAATGAGCACCATTGGCACGTTAGCCGAAGCGCGTTACTCACTGCCGCAATGGTATGCCGATCTAGAGGGTGTTTATTGGACAGACGCCACCACGCTAGAAGCGAAAGGCGGCGATTATCAATACCTCGAATACGTTCGCCCAGTTCACAAACTCAACCGTCGTGTGCGCATTAAGGCGATTCGTCGTATCGCTGACCGAATCCTTAACTCGACGCCTGCAAGCATTGAGTTAAACCGCACCTATTTCCGCACGGACATGCGTGAAATGTCCAAAGGTACAGAGATCGCGGGTATCACCTTCCCTGGTGAAATCATGAAGCCACGAGACGAAGACGTCACCATCCAGTGGATGACCAAAACCAAAGTGGTGATCGGTTTGATGGTTCGCCCTCACAACTGCCCGAAACACATTGTCGTAAACATCGCGTTAGACCTAAGCAACGCAGCAGATACGGAGGCGTAATCCATGAGCATGCGTATTTCTGGCAAGAACATGCATTTCTCTTTGGGTGATTACAAGCTCAAAGCAAACAAGGTGACGTTGTCCATCACTGACAACTCAGCGGTAAACAAAACGGGCGGTGTGCCTGATGGCTATGTCGATGGGGATGTAGAAGCCAGTGGCGAAATGGAGCTGACAACGCAGCAGTTCAACCAGTTGAGCAAAGCAGCAAAACAAGCCGGTTCTTGGCGCGGTCTTCCTGCCTTTGATGCTCTGTTCTACGGAAAGATTGATAAAGACGAATTGAAGGTGGAAGCGTTCGGTTGTCGCATCAAGATTTCTGACCTGCTTGATATCGACACCAACGGTGGCAGCGCATTGCTTCACAAACTGCCTTTTGACGTGACCAGTCCTGATTTTGTCAACATCAACGGTACTCCTTACCTACGAGAAGACGAAACCGAAGACCTAACGAACTAAGCAGGGGGAACGATGGCAGATGTTATCGACCATGCCTGCGGTCTTGAAGCCAAATTCACTGAAATGGCGCTTGCCAACCAATTGGCAGGGGCGAAGCGAATTGAACAACGGGAAAGCGCACATGAATGCGGCGAATGTGGCGACCCAATCCCAGAAGAACGCCGCCAAAAAGTACCAGGTTGCAAGTACTGCACCCAGTGTCAAAGCGAATTGGAGCGAATGAAACGATGAACTTAGCAAAGCTCTTTATTGAGCACATCATCAAACCAGTCCTTGACCATCTGGATATGGCATCCGGTGGTAAAGGCAAACTCAACACTCAAGCAGCAATCAACCTGATCCTGATGATTATTGCTCACGAGTCTGGAAAGTTTACTTACTCAAAACAAGTCCGTGGTCCTGCGTTAGGTTTCACTCAAATGGAGCCAGCAACGTTCAATTGGCTTATTGAGTGGCTCGGAAAAGGTCGACCGCATTTGCTCGATGCACTGGAGATGTTTGCACCAATTGGCGGTTTAGATGCGCGTTACATGGTTATCTCACCTCAGTTTGCGGTAGCAGCGGCGCGGCTTAACTTGATTCGCTTCCCAGAAGCGCTACCGGATGCCGATGACCTAGAAGGTTTAGCGCGGTACGCGAAGAAGTACTGGAACACAAGTGCAGGTAAAGCAACAGAACAAGATTACCTGTTGGCATATCAATCCTTGATCGGAGAAGCAGCATGAACTTCTTAACCGGAATCGTAGGCAAGACACTGCTTGAAGTATTGAAGGGTCTGTTCTTCCAAATCAGTTGGACAATCATCCTTGAACGCTTCGCAACTCGCCTTGTTGTGTGGGGCTTGGAAACCTTGAAAGGTCTGAGCACGAACGATGTTCTTCAAGACACGGTTGACGACATCATCGCGGCGCTACAAGGCAAGCGCTTGAAAGAAATCCCTCAGAAGGAATAGCAATGGATTCATCATGGGTATCGGCGATTGTGGCAACCGTTGCACTCTTTATCGCCATCATCAATGTGGTTTTCGGCAGAACGGATAAAGGACAAAGCACCTCACAAGACCATGATCGTCGTATCCATGCCAATGAGCTAGCCACTGAGCGACTGCGTGGTGATGTCGCAGAAAAGTACGCCACAAAGCACGAACTACGCGAAGCCGTAGACGACATTAAAGAATCTATGGACGGTCGATTCGACCGTCTAGAAGCCAAGTTAGATAAAAAAGAGCGAGAAGCAGCATGAAAACAATCGTTTTAACCATCGGTGATGATCTGGAACTTAACTTTGCACCAACAGAAGCGGAATACAGCGACTACATGAGCGAAGTTGCTAAAGGCGAAATCGTTAACTCTGCCCACAACTTCCTGATGAATACGGTAACGGACGAAAGCAAAGACGCGTTCCGTGACCTAACCAAAGGTAACCCAGGTGCAGCACTTCAAATCGTTGGTGAAGTTCTGAAGGAATACACGCCGAAGCTGCAAATTAAAGTAAAAAAATAGACGCCCTTGTTCGGGCTATGGATTCCAACGAGCTCGAACAAATGCTTGCTTGGCGGCGCAAGTGGTTGCCAAGCGAGACAGACAGCGAAGAGAACCTAGCAAGGGCGATTTGGTTAGAAAAGCAGTATTGGAAAGGCATGCAAATCGCCACAGCAAATGGCGTAGCAAAAGCATTTAGCGGTTAGCTTTATTGGGCAAAAGGAAACATCAATGCTACCAGAAGCACTCAGATTCACAGTTGGACTTGTTGACCAGATTTCTAAACCTCTGGGCAACATTCAACGCAACTTGACCGATGTGGCTAACACGTATCGTGATGGCACCCATACGATGGTTGCAGGTGCGGCAGGGGTAGCAGGTGCAGGTTTTGCCCTACAAAGTGCATTGATGCCTGCCATTGAAATGGACCGCGCACTTGGTGAGGTGAAATCACTCGGTGTGGCTGATGATGCATTAAAGGCAATTGCTAAAACCGCGCTAAATTTCAGTGCTGAGTATGGACAAAGTGCCATTGAAGTGATCCGACATTCAGAGGGCATTAAGAATGCCATGGGCGAAATGCCAGCCGATGTGATGGCAAGCGTTACTCGTTCCAGTGCAACACTGGCGGTCGCGATGAAATCTGATGCGGAAACCACAACCCGATTCCTCAAAAACCTTTACGGTAACTATAAAACCCAAGCAGATGCGATGGGTGTTGATGTTTGGGCTCAGAAAATGGTTGGCATGACGGCGACAGCAAAGCAACTTTATGGCGTTGAAATGGATGCCATAGAGGGCATGGTCGATGGAATGCACTCGCTTAGTTCCACTCTTGGGGTAAGTGTGGAAGAACAGTTCGCCGTGTTCAGTATGCTCAAAGGGCAAATGTCTGATGGTGATGCGGTCACTCAATTCACTAACTTTGCTGAAAATGCAGTAGCAGCACAAGAAAAACTGGGTGTTTCTTTAGTAGGAACAAACGGACAACTGCTACCAATGCAACAAATTTTGGAAAACCTTTCTCCATTGTTGGAAGGGCTTTCTGGCACAGAAGCAAGAACTTTACTTGATGAAGCGGGATTGGGCGACGGTGCGTTGATGTTAACCAATCTGGTTCGCCAAGCTGGAGAGTTTGGTGATCGCTTAGACACTTTCAAAAATGTGTCTGGCATGGAAGTCGCCACAGATATGGCGTCAGATATGACCGACCAATGGCAACGGATGGAGCAAGGAATGTTTGCTATTCGTGCCGCAATTGGTAGTGCGTTATTACCATCGCTAGTGCCATTGCTCTCTTCTCTTGCTGATGGTGCTCAAGAAATCGTTGAGTGGACTCAATTGTTCCCGAATATCACAAAGATGATCGGTTACGCAGGATTGATGCTACTTAGCTTCGTAGCTATCAATGGTTTGGTGACTATGGCAGTAGGTATAGCAAAACAGGCGATGGCATCTTACGCGATAGTCACTAAAGGCTACGGCTTGGCGGTCGCAGGTGTGAACAGCATTTTGAAAGCGTTCAAAGTGGCAATGTTGGCAGCAAACATCGCAATGATGGCGAACCCAATCGGTTTAGTGGTTGGTGCCGTTGTCGCAGCCATCGCCGCAGTGGGCGCACTGATTTACTACTGGGATGATCTGAAAGCATCGTTCGGCGACACAACATGGTTCCAAATCATAGAAAGTGCGCTTGCTCTTATCATGCTGCCATTCCAAACCCTATTCCAGTTCCTGAAAGCTGGTTGGCAATGGGTAATGAGCGGTTTTACCGATACGAGCGGTTTTGCCTTTATCGGTGATATGGCGAACTCAATGAAAGACATGTTTGCAGGTGTGTTCAACTGGATTACCGAAAGCCTAGCGGGTATTTGGGAGTCAGTAAAAGGGCTTGTTGATTGGATACCAGGTCTTGGCAGTGACGAAGACCTACAAGTGAAATCATCATCAATGACTAACGCTTCGCCACGTCTTCAAGTTCAACCAGGTGGCGCGGCGAAGAACATCGCCAATTACCAGACGAGCTCAACCAACTACGGCGGTGTGTCGATTTATCCAACTTACATGAGTAGCCCACAAGACATGGCGACTGAATTAGAGATGGCGGCAGGTTAATGGCGGAATACAAGTACCAAGACATTTTGATTGAGAACGGTGACGTGGTGCTCGATGCAGGTCGAAACCCTATCTTGATTCAAGACCGAGCTGTGATCGCCCAAGACATCAAACACGCCATTATTGAGAGCAACTTAGCGGTGGATTTGATCGCTGAGCGAAGCCCATCAAAGAAAGCAGATATTCGCACCAAGTTGGAATTGCTCGTTGAAGAGGACGTTCGACTGGTACCAGGTACCGTGCGTTTGGAAGAACCAACCGAAGGCACGATTTACGTGTTCGCAACCACCATTGATTTTGGTGACATGCAATTTGAAATAGTGAACAACGGAGAGCGTTAATGACTGATATTCCAAAACCAGATTATTCCGAACTGGTGAAGCAATCCGGCATTCCAACTGATAAAGACGGCTGGAAGAAAGTGCTAAAGGAAGAGATGAACAAAGAAGAGTGCATCATTTCTAACGACTCGCCGTTTTCTCCTTTTTGGCGTCTCATAGAGTCAGCAGTGGTTAGTGTGACTCTGTGGCTAATTAACACTCTGTTGGTTGGCTATGTTCTACCAAACATGTTTGTTGCAACGGCGGTTGACCAATGGCTCGACCTGTTGGCATGGCAGTGCAAACTCACTCGCAAAGGCGCGACAAAAGCCAAAGGCATGATCGCGTTTCAGCGCTCTGCGTCGAAAGGCCCTGCTCTGGTTATCCCTAAAGATACTTGGATTCAGACCGAACCAATTAACGGCACCATCTACCGTGTGAAAGTGCTTTCTGATACCACGATGCCAGAAAACGAAACCATGGTGATGGCAGAGGTGGAAGCCGAAAACGAAGGCGCAGGCTACAACCTAGGCGAAGGTTATTACCACATTTTGCCAACGGCGATACCGGGCATTGGTGCGGTGACCAACCCTGCAGAATGGTTGAACGAGGCGGGTTCGGATAAAGAAAGCAATGATGAACTGCGTTTACGTGTTCGCAACCAATGGAGCGCGGTTGCACGATGGCATATTGACGCGGCTTATCGTTCGCTGCTTACCAGTCGCGCAGGCATCAATGACGACAACGTGTATTTTGAGCATAACGCCCCACGTGGTCCAGGCACTGCCAATGCGTTAATTCTTCTCGATACAGGTGAGCCTTCATCCGACATGCTTGCCGATTTGAATGAGTACATTCGCATTGAAGGGCAACACGGTCACGGTGATGATCTGCAAGTTCTAGCGATGCCAGAAACCACTCACGATATTACTTGCCGAGTTTGGCCGCAGCGTTCTTTGACGATGGAAGACCGCGAAGCGTTACGAGTGAAGGTGGAGCAATTCATCGGTGCTGCATTCAGACAAAACACGGCCTACTCACCAACAGTGACCAATCCAGTGCTTCGATTCAGTTTCTCGCGCTTAGGACAAGAGCTACATGCCCAGTTCTCTGAGATTGAATCACTCGAATTTGATAACGCTGACATCATCAACAATCTGACCGTGCCGCGCATTAATACGTTGGAGGTGTCGATTGAACATTCCTGAGATAAAGCTGCGTTACTGGATGGGTAGAGGCGAGCTGGCAAAGTTCGCCCGAGCTATGCGTAACTATTGGGGACATGTAAAGTCGGCATTCGAAATGCCACTGCAACAGCATGACCCACTCACCGCACCAATGGCACTAGTAAATATCCTTGCTTGGCAACGTGAGATTGAACGACTAGGGCAAGAGCCGGAAAAGTTATTTCGAATCCGTGTGGCGCATGCCTACGGCTTTGCACGTGATGCGGGTTCGATTGCAGGTTGGGAAGACATGTTCGCCAAATTGGGCTATCCGCATATTGTCCAAGATGAACGTTTGGAGGATATCAATTGGGATGTTATCAGCCTAAAAATCAAAGATAGTGATTTAACCAATATACCTAATCTGCTAGATACAGTGATTAGGCAATACGGGCGAACATGCCGCCGTTATCAATACACCAGTTATGTAGAAATGCCTTTGGCAGCGCGAAGCAAGAATGTAGAAGCGCAGTATTCAACATCACATATCAAGACTCGACTAAACGTTGGCATGCTTCCAAATGTGCTCAACGTTGATTGCGAATATTACCAAGCCACAGTGAAAGGGTAAGGAATTTTAAAATGGCAAATAGTACCGATAAGTCAATTTTAACCGCCGCAGGTAAAGCACTGTTGGCACAGCTCAACGCAGAAGAAAAAGCACTTGTCATCGACAAGATGATTTTCGCTAATGTGCCGAATCGTCCAGAGTACCCACAACCAGATGATGTGGTACCCACTGACCATATCGTTCACCAAGAACAAGTGGAGCAGCGCGGTCGCCTTTCTGCAGACTCGGTAATTTATAGCTCAACGTTGACCAGTGATGTTGGTCCGTTCGATTTCAACTGGACAGGCGCATACTGCTCAGAATATGGCGTGTTGGTGACCATTGACCACCATGCACTCACACCAAAGACGGCAGATGAACCAGGTGTTGCAGGTAATACACTGGTGCGTTCGGTTGTTCTTGAATACAAGGACATTGCCGAGATCACCAACATCACCGTGGATGCATCAAGTTGGCAGTACAACGCCACAGAACGCATGAAGAAGATGGACAGCGATGTCGCGCAATCCATCATCGACCAGAATGGTAAAGACTGGTTTATCGAAGATGGTTTCTTAGTAACGCCATCGGGCAGCGCATACAGCATCAAAGCAGGTGCCGGTTATGTTTCTGGTAATCGTGTTGCTATGGAATTTGACCGAAGCGTTCAGGTTCCAAACAAGCCATCGTTTATTTACATCGACGCGCATCGTGAAGGCACACCAACTGGTGAGCAAGTGACCCTATTCAACTTTGTGGTGACCGCAGAAGAAAAAGACGACTACATCGACTCGTCAACGGGTAAGGATGTGAAGCACTTCGTTTGTAAGATTGCGCAGGTGTTGGCTGACGGTTCTGTGAGTGATTTGAGGCCTGAGGGTGAAAGTGCTAGTCGGGAGTGGGTGAAAAATGAGGCAAGAATATTAGCGAAAAATTCGACACATGACAGAACTCTTTCTGAGCGATTTTCTGATCGTGTTAATGTAAAAGATTTTGGTGCGAAAGGGTTTCCTCATGATGACTACCTTGCTTTTAAAGATGCAGTAACGGCAGTCAAAACAGGGGGCATTATTGATGTTCCGTTTAATTCAATTTATCTATCTAGTGAGCCAAACGAGTCCAGTAAAATAGTTACCTTCAATGAGATTGAAGGCAATGTAAATTTCAATGGCGGCGCAAAGTATGGTTCGAATTCATTATCTAAATCGGCGTTTGTGAATGATACAGTTGATTATCGATATTCATCGCTGACAATTTATGATGACGCAATTGATCCAACATTGACTGGTGGTGTATTTGTTAACGGACATAAGGCACTGATGTATCCGTCAGCAGATTGGAATGGAGGGCGCCAAGCTGTTGTGGGTCAAGTACTTGTTAATCATGCTTCAAAGCAAGGCAATCCAAATGTAAGGGCAATCGGTGTTGTTGGCCACGTTCGATGCAATGTTGAGCAGGGAGGCACTGCACCAACTCTCACTGATGGTGTTGGTTCATTTTTTGCGATGAACCCGTATGTCTATTTAGGTCCAGATGCAAAAAATATAAGACTTATTGCTGGTGCTGAAGTCAATACAGTCATGAGAGAGGGATCCACAGTTGGCGCAAAAGTCGGCTGGAACATTGTTTCATCTGACGACATTGGCACTGAGGCGACCGGAGTCGATTGCGGGATACACATCGGTGCGATGTCGGATGCCGAAGGGTACAAAACAGGACTGTTGTTCAGTCGATTGAATGGTGGACGAGGAGTCAAAAGCGGCGGCACCTTTATTGAAGCGAAAGACCATAAAGATGCAGTAATGCAATCATTGCTACGCTTTCCAGATATAAGTTGGACAGGCGACATCATTTACACAGATGTGTTCGCTGTGAGAAATGATGGAAGCTTAAAATTAGGCAATGGTTCGGCAGGTTGCAACATTGATGTATTTACTGATAATACTTCGCATCATTATGATGTTAGTCTGAAATTTTCTGGCGGTACTGGCGAGGCTGGATCCGGTACGATGCAAATTGCAGCCTCTCAAGCTGTACTTCCGAGTATATCTAGACCCTCTGGAGATGACGTCGCTATTCTAGGTCACCCATCATTTAGATGGTCGAATATTTATGCAGCGTCAGGAGTTGTAAATACATCCGATGCTACCTGTAAAACCACCCCGGAACCTATCGATGATTCTGTTTTGGATGCGTGGGCGGATGTTGAATTTGAAAAATACAAATTCTTAGATGCCATATCAAACAAAGGCGATTCTGCACGTTGGCATATTGGCGTTATTGCTCAAAAAGTTGAACAGGCATTTGCATCTCATGGATTAAATGCGTTCGAGCTTGGATTGCTCTGTTTTGACGAATGGGAAGAGCAAGAAGAAATTAAAATTGTCCATCCCGCCGTTGCTGCTGAATATGATCCTGAGACAGGGGGCGTTATAACGCCAGAAGCACCGGAACGTGTTGAGATTGTGCAAGAGTTCGTGCCAGCAGGCAGTCGTTATGGTGTGAGATATGAAGAGGCGTTATGTCTAGAGTCGGCACTGATGCGGAGAGAGTTAAACCGCATGAATAAGAGGCTACTTAGTATCTCAAACCAAGTATCAAATTAAGGTGTAACGATGCTAACCCTACACGGAACTCTACTCCCACTAAAAAACTTACGCATTAGCGTTCGTCAGCAATTGGCCGGACAGGATATGTCCGGTCAGTCCTCGGCAACCGACCAAGCGGAAACAGGTAACAAGGGCAAAGTGTTGGCAGTGAGTGGCATCATCCCTTTCAGTAAACCTGAGATCCTGAGCAACCTTTTCAATATGGCAGGGGGGCAGCAAGAAAGTGCCCGCCAAATCTACCGCATTAGTAACAAAACAGCGTCAACGCTCAAAGTTCGTGAGGTAAAGTTTCAAGGCACTATTCGAGCCGATGAACAAGAAAGCCTGAGGCAATGGAGCGTTGCGTTTGAGTTGGTTGAGCATCTTTCGGTACCGGAACGAGTTGAACAACGTCAACAAGACCAACCTGCGACACAGCAACAAGTCCAAGGGGTAACCACTCCGGTTGAAGCCGGACAGAGTGAAGACGTACCACCGGACACAAGCATTGAGTTAACAGGTGTAATGAAAATGCTCAAGTCTATTGATGATGCTTTGGCTTAAAGGTGAATCATGACGATAAACAACAAATTCACATGTCGTGCTTATCTCGGTAGCCAAAAGGTAAAGACGAAAGACCACCGTGTTCTTTTTGATGTGAACACGCCAGCTCGTTGCTCCATCAAAGTGGAAGGTTCACCGAAAGTGAATACTATCGTTGCAGTCGATATCGGCTGGGGTGACAGCATATCACGTGTGTTTCTAGGGTATGTTGAGAGAGTTCAACCTGCTGAAAAAGGATGGTCAGAATTGTTTTGCCGCGAACTAGCGGCATTACTTTTCAAGCCACTCGATGTCACGCTCAGACACCCAACCCTAATGCAATTGCTCAGTGATGTGACCAATAAAACTGGGTTGCAGTTCGTGGTGCCAGAAGCAGCCTACAGCAAAACGTCAATCCCTTGCTTTTACAGTGACGGTAATGGTTACCGTGTCATGGATGAATTGGCGCAAGCTTTTAGCATTGATGACTTGTTTTGGCAGCAACAAGGCAATGGTCAGATTTACGTGGGAAGTTGGAAAGATTCATATTGGGCAGATAAGCCGGTTAGCATCCAAGATAACTTAATGACCAACCGAACAGCGTCTAAATCAGTGAAAGTTCCTGCCATTCCTAAACTAAGACCCGGTGCGATAGTCAACGGTCACCGTTTAGTTGGCGTTGATTTTCAAGGAACAGAGGTGAAACTAACATGGATGTAAACGCGATTCAGCGCATCATTTTTCGTTTGTTCCCAGAATTAACTGGACGATGGCATTTGCCACGATGGGGAAAGGTGGTCGCATTACCAGAGCTGCCAGAAGAAGGAGATATCTCTGATCGATTTTATCCTCATTACGCAGCAGATGTTCAACTGTTGGATGAAAGGGGCGTGGAGTTCAAGAACAAAGCACCACTTCAAGCGGTGCCATTACCGATACCAGGTGTTGGTGAGCATGCAGGAAGACTGGAACCACCTGCGATCGGAAGTATCGTAGAAATTGGGTTCATGTTCGGACAGCCAGATAAACCTTTTATCCGTTGCGTTATTCCGCTTGGGTTCAAGTTACCTGGTATCAAAGAAGGTGAAAGCCGATACCAACAACGCCAAGGTGTTTATCAGTTAGTCGATAAAGAAGGCAACTTTGAACGTAAGACCGACAAAGACGACATCATCGAATGCTTGAACAAGCGAGTGAAAGTATTGGAAGACCAGATTGTTCAAATCAACAACAACCACACGGAAGTCGTCAAAAACCTAAAGTCCACGTCCGCAAAGAAAATCATTGAAGAGGCTGATCTCATCACCATGAACGGCGGCACGGGTGTTTGCACTGGGCAAACGATTTGCCCGTTTTCTGGTAAGAATCATGTGGATGTATCTAAAACAGTTAAGGCAGGTAAGTAACATGGCAATGGGTAAAGAGTCACTCAAACAAAAGTTAGAAAATGAATTGCAAGCACAAGGCTTTGTCCTTACTGGTGAATTCGCAATGGCAGGCAAGATGGTTGAGGCGATTGCCAATGCTGTGTATGATGAAATCACACAGAATGCTAAAGCAGATGTAACGAGTGGTAGTTCAAAAGGACAGTATTCAATCATCTAGAAAGTATTCTAACCACGCCAAAGCGCCCACAACGGGCGCTTTTCTTTTTGTCTGAACATCGACCGCAATCCCAAGTGCCGAACGTCTGAGTGGCAACCAGAAACGCTGAGCCACGTAAACGCACCTTTCGGTGACGTAATCCGCACTCCTCCTCCCCACCTGCGACGTTTTCGGATCGCGTTTTTTGCAGTTTCTAAATGTCGAAATTAAGGCACCAGAGAAAAGCACAGTCTACACGCTAAAGCCTTAGCAATAGCGGGCTTCGAGAAAATAAAAGACCTCTGAGAATCGCTTCTAGAGCGCTTTTAAAAATTTCAAAATTTGAAAAAAATTTCAGAGAATTGAGATTTAGACGATTAGAAAAGATCTCTCATTTACATGTAAGTGATTGAAATATATGTGTTACGTATAGATTCCGTGAGGGTTTGTGATGATCTGTTGTTGAAATTGAAGATCAGAAAGAAAGGCGAAGAAGCCTTTTGCCATAAGGCGTGAAAGAGTTTTTTGAAGATAAAACAGTTTTTCAATTTTCTAGACAGTATAATTTGACGAAAAGACAGCAAATCAGTCAAAACTAACGCAAAAAATCCCCGTTTTCGTGGAGGTTGCATGGGAAGAACTAAGGTTCATAAATACATACCAGTACAGGCAGAGTTGGTGGAGTTCATCTGTCCAAGCTGTGAGCAAGGCGTTTTGCGCGTCGATAATGGCAAGCAACCGCGGCAAACATGGCATCATAAATGTTCGCATTGTGATTATGAGGCAGAGCTGGCAAGACCGTTCCCAACGATAAAGTACAAGGGCGAAGATTTCGTGTTGGACAAACATGTACCAAGACCTGATCCTTTGCCGGATAGCTCCTAAACTTTAGGAAACTTCAAAGCAAACAAAATAAAATATGTCGCCACTTAATCGCCACTATTAAAGATTGTTTGATTTAACTAATTGATTTTATAGGTATAAAAATTAAAGTGGATATAAAGCTTTACTACGTACATGATCCTATGTGCAGCTGGTGTTGGGGCTACAAACCAACCATCGAAAAATTGAAGCAGCAACTGCCGGGTGTGATTCAGTTTGAGTATGTTGTGGGTGGGCTCGCGCCAGATACTAATCTGCCTATGCCACCGGAAATGCAGCAGAAAATTGAGCAAATTTGGAAGCAAATCGAAGGTCAGCTTGGTACCAAGTTTAACTACGATTTCTGGACGTTGTGCACACCAGTACGTAGCACTTACCAATCTTGTCGTGCCGTTATCGCTGCAGGCTTCCAAGATTCTTATGAACAGATGCTAGAGGCGATTCAACACGCTTACTACTTACGTGCGATGCCGCCTCATGAAGAGGCAACCCACCTGCAACTCGCAAGAGAGATTGGCTTAAACGTTCAGCAGTTCAAGAACGATATGGATGGCACTTTGCTGGAAGGTGTTTTCCAAGACCAACTGAGCCTTGCTAAGAGTCTTGGTGTAAATTCTTACCCGAGTTTGGTACTGCAAATTAACGACGCTTACTTCCCGATTGAAGTGGATTATGTGTCGACAGAAAACACGTTGAAGCTCATTCGCGAGCGCATTATCGACAACATGCCAGCGCAATAATCCGAAACCGGTTTTCAAAGCCAAAACAACAAAAAGCCGCTCAATGAGCGGCTTTTTCGTAACGAATTGTATCCATTCAATGACGCGATTACAGCACCATTGCAGCAATCCAACCGAAGATGATCAGAGGGATGTTGTAGTGGATAAATGTTGGTACTACGGTTTCCCAAATGTGCTCGTGCTGACCATCGGCGTTTAGACCCGATGTTGGACCTAACGTTGAGTCAGAAGCAGGAGAACCCGCGTCACCTAGGGCTGCTGCTGTACCTACTAGCGCGATTGTCGCCATCGGTGAAAAACCAAATGCTAGTGAAAGTGGCACATAGATAGTTGCAAGGATTGGAATCGTAGAGAACGATGAGCCGATGCCCATTGTTACCAACAGACCAACGATAAGCATTAGTAGTGCTGCAAGAGGCTTGTTGTCACCGATGCTGGTTGATAGCGATTGTACAAGCGTCTCAACGCCGCCAGTTTGTTTCATTACCGCAGCAAAACCTGCCGCCGCAATCATGATGAAGCCAATCATTGCCATCATGTGTACACCTTTAGTGAACACGTCGTGCGTCTCTTTCCATGCGATAACACCACCGAAAGTGAATACCATGAAGCCAGCTAGTGCACCGATGATCATTGAGCCCGTGTATAGCTGTACGCTTAGCGCAGCAAGAATACCTAAGCCTGCAACCACGATATGTTTTTTGTTTAGCTTCTCTTCAGATTCTTGAACAACGGTTAGTTCAGTTTCTTTGTATTCACGAGGCTTACGGTAGCTAAAGAAGATCGCAGTTAGAAGACCAAACAACATACCTGCGCCCGGTAACAGCATTGCTGTCGGTACTTGGCTTGCCACAACGTCTGTTAGACCATTGTCATGTAAGTTCTTCAATAGGATGTTGTTTAGGAAGATGCCACCAAAACCGATTGGTAGAACCATGTATGGCGTGATCAAACCAAAGGTAAGCACACAAGCAACCAAACGACGGTCCAGCTTCAGCTTAGCGAATACGCCCAAAAGAGGTGGAATCAAAATTGGAATGAAGGCGATATGTACCGGAATCACGTTTTGAGATGACATGGTAACAAGTACAAGAGCAACCAATACTGCGTATTTTAGACCCGTAGTCGACGCAGAGCTCTCTTTACCATTTAGGCGTTTGATAACGCTTTTTGCCAGAAGGTCAGTGATGCCAGAACGAGAAATCGCAACAGCGAAAGTACCTAGCATTGCGTAGCTTAGTGCGATAGTCGCACCGCCACCCAGACCGCTTTCAAATGCAGCAACCGTATCCCCAAGGCTCATGCCTGCAACAAGGCCACCAACGATGGCACTAAACGTGAGGGCAACCACCACGTTTACGCGCATCAATGCTAACACGAGCATGACGCACACAGATATAACGACAGGATTCATACTTTTCCTAATATGTTGTGTTTATTTATTATTCTTCGTCGACAAGCGGCCAACCGCCTAGGGCCTTCCATTTGTTGACGATGCCACAGAATAACTCTGCAGTTTGTTGTGTATCGTATAGGGCTGAATGTGCCTCACGATTGTCGAATTCCATCCCTGCAGCTTTACATGCTTTAGCGAGAACAGTTTGACCATAAGCAAGCCCACTTAATGTTGCGGTATCAAAAGTGGCAAATGGATGGAAAGGGACTCTTTTTAGCTTGCAGCGCTCGTTAGCTGCATTAACAAAACTTAAGTCGAAAGCGGCATTGTGTGCCACCATGATGGCGCGTGAACAATCGGCCGCTTTTTGTTCTTTACGGATCAGCTTGTAGATTTCTTTGAGGGCTTCTTGTTCTGAAACTGCTCCACGTAAAGGGCTGAATGGGTCACGAATACCATTGAATTCAAGGGCTTCTTTTTCTAAGTTCGCGCCTTCGAAAGGTTCGATATGAAAATGAATGGTCGAGGCAGGATGCAAATCGCCATTTTCATCCATGCTAAGGGTAACGGCGCAGATTTCTAAAAGTGCATCAGTTTGAGCATTGAAACCTGCGGTCTCAACATCAACTACCACTGGAAAATAACCACGAAAACGTTTTTTCAGGGTCAGAGCTTCATTTTCTATTGTCATGTTGGCTTATATTTGTGTGACGAAGGCTGCATTATTGCAGATTCTACCGATGAGAAAAACCGCAATTTCGGAGAAATGTAGAATTCTATTCCTCCGTTAACCAGTAAGGGTTATAACCAAAAACAAGGTAGTCGGTCACCTGTTATTCTCGCGATGTTATTTACCATTTTATACACTTGCCAAAGTGAGTGTTAACTCCTTATAACCCCTTGCAAATTTCATGTTGGCGGGATTTTTGCATTGTTCTGCATGTTTTTAATTGATTCATGTAAGCGGCAATAGACTGCCGTTTGAGAGAAGTACTTAGATGAATAAATGGCTAGTAACCAGTGGTATCGTGATGTCTTTACTTAGCGCGAACAGTTTTGCGTCGATGGGGAAGCGTTATGTTGCTACACCGCAGCAATCACAATGGGAAATGGTGATGAATACGCCATTGGAATGCCAGCTTGTGCATCCTATCCCTGGATTTGGTGACGCGGTATTTTCGTCTCGTGCGAGTAAAAAGATTAACTTGGATTTTGAGCTAAAGATGCGTCGCCCTATGGGGGAAACGCGTAACGTTAGTTTGATTTCTATGCCACCACCTTGGCGTCCGGGTGAGAATGCCGATCGTATTACTAACCTGAAGTTCTTTAAGCAGTTTGATGGTTATGTTGGCGGGCAAACCGCTTGGGGCATTCTGTCTGAGCTAGAAAAAGGGCGCTACCCAACGTTTAGCTACCAAGATTGGCAGAGCCGTGATCAACGCATTGAAGTCGCTTTGTCCTCGGTATTGTTCCAAAGCAAATACAACGCTTTTAGTAACTGTATTGCTAACTTGTTGAAGTACAGTTTCGAAGATATCGCCTTCACGATTCTTCACTATGAACGCCAAGGCGACCAGTTAACTAAAGCCTCGAAGAAACGTTTGTCGCAAATTGCTGATTATGTTCGTCATAATCAAGATATCGATTTGGTGCTGGTGGCGACTTACACCGATTCAACGGATGGTAAGAGCGCAAGTCAAAGCTTATCGGAGCGACGTGCTGAATCATTACGTACTTACTTTGAGTCGCTAGGGCTATCTGGAGATCGCATTCAAGTGCAAGGTTACGGCAAGCGTCGTCCAATTGCAGACAATGGTTCGCCAATTGGTAAAGATAAAAACCGTCGTGTAGTAATTTCGCTGGGACGTACTCAGGTCTAACTGAAGTTAACCAATAAAAACGCCAGAGTTTGACTCTGGCGTTTTTGTATCCGTTTGACGTTGTTTATTTTATTCGTTGCCGCTTAGCTTTGTGTCATGTGTTTTAGTTTAGGCGGAACTTAGCGATGATTTCACAATTGGTCGCGGTATCGATTTTCTCGACTTGTTTTGCGATTGCAGGGTTGGGGTGGCGCTTCATGAAATCAATCAGTGCTTTTGTGCAACAGCCAATGGAATCAATAAAGCTTGCACAATCTTTGTTTGGGCATTGAGGAATCAGAGTGAGTACTTTTTCCGAAGCCAGTTGAAGATATTTGAGCTCATATTCGGTATCACCAGCCCAACGCCAGAATTGCGCGAGGTTATGGCATGAAATCACCGAAATCAATAATCTCTCGTCGGCTTCTATTTCCACGCATTCGCTAATATCTTCACTCAGGCTAAGGGCTTGCTGGTAATGAAGAATGCTGCGAACAGGGTCATCTAGTTGAAGTGCAGTATCGGCTAGAAGTGTGTGTTTTTCCCATTCACTGATCATTATCGTGTCCCACATATCGATGTTGCGGACAAATCTAAACGATAATTATTATCAAGTAAAGTAATTTGTTGATAAAAGAAAGGCAGGTCTCAGACCTGCCTGCAAAAACATCGCGTGTTTCAATATAGCGTGTTTCAATAAAAGAGCTTGTTAGCCTTCTAGACCTGCTGACGCTTGTTTGTTTTGAATCAACTCAATCATGTAGCCATCAGGGTCTTTCACGAAAGCGATGTGCGTTGTACCGCCTTTTACTGGGCCAGCTTCACGAGTGACATTGCCACCTGCTGCTTTGATTGCGTCGCAAGTTGAGTAGATATCGTCTACGCCAATTGCGATATGGCCAAATGCAGAGCCTAAGTCGTACTCGGTTGTACCCCAGTTGTAAGTCAGCTCAATGACGGCACCTTGAGACTCATCACCGTAGCCTAGGAATGCCAGCGTGTACTCGTACTCTTTGTTTTCATTGGTACGAAGTAGCTGCATGCCCATTACTTCAGTGTAGAACTTGATAGATTTGTCTAGATCACCCACGCGTAGCATGGTGTGAAGAATTCGACCGTTTGACATTATTTGCTCCTAGCGATTGTTTCAGACGGGTTTATTCGTCTGGGTACACTTTTTCTTTGTATTCACAGAGATCTTCAATGATGCAGCTACCACAGCGCGGCTTTCTTGCCACACATGTGTAACGACCATGAAGGATCAGCCAGTGGTGTACATCAAGCTTAAACTCTTTTGGCACCACTTTTAGCAGTTTTTCTTCTACATCGTCGACGGTTTTACCCATCGCAAACTTTGTACGGTTAGAAACACGATAGATGTGCGTGTCCACCGCGATAGTTGGCCAACCGAAGGCGGTGTTCAGTACCACGTTAGCGGTTTTACGACCGACACCCGGCAAAGCTTCAAGCGCTGCACGATCTTCTGGTACTTCGCCGTTATGCTTCTCTAGTAGGATCTTACAAGTCTTGATGGTGTTTTCGGCTTTTGAATTAAACAGTCCGATGGTTTTGATGTATTCCTTTAAACCATCGACACCCAAATCAAGAATGCCTTGTGGCGTGTTCGCAACAGGGTAGAGCTTGTCTGTTGCTTTGTTTACGCTTACGTCCGTCGCCTGCGCAGAAAGCAGTACGGCGATAAGCAACTCAAACGGTGTGCTCCAGTTAAGCTCCGTCTGAGGATTGGGATTGTTTTCTCGTAGTCGTTCGAGAATTTCAATTCTTTTGACTTTGTTCATTGCTGACTTCCAAACCCGTCTTTGCGGTTTATGAAAAAGGCCCTACGAGTGGTAGAGCCTTGATTTTAGAATTCTTATATTATGCGTTAGTTACGCGGGCGCGCTCAATGGCTGGTTTTTCTTCTTTCGGCTGACGTTCCTGAATTGAGCTGTCGATAACGTTTTTCAACGCAATCAAAAGCCCTACGCCGATAAACGCACCTGGCGGCAACAATGCCAGTAAGAAGCTGCTATCGAAGTGGAAAACTTGAATACGCAGTGCCGCAGCCCAGTCACCCAATAATAGGTCTGCACCATCGAACAAGGTGCCGTTACCGATAAGTTCACGCATAGCACCAAGTACAACCAATACCGTTGTCATACCGAGCCCCATCCAGAAACCATCCAATGCTGCTGGCAATGGATCATTCTTCGAGGCGTAAGCTTCCGCACGGCCGATGATAATACAGTTGGTTACGATCAGTGGGATGAAGATGCCCAGAGATAGATACAATCCGTAGGCATAAGCGTTCATCAAGAGTTGAACACAAGTTACCAAGGCTGCGATGATCATAACGAAAACCGGAATACGGATTTCTTTTGGAACGTAGTTACGAATCAGTGAAACTGTCAGGTTTGAACCGACAAGTACCAACAAAGTCGCAATACCCAAACCAAGGGCGTTGGTAATGGTCGAAGAAACCGCAAGTAGAGGACATAAACCCAGAAGTTGCACTAGGGCAGGGTTGTTGCTCCACATGCCGTTTTTCATTAGCAGTTTATTTTCACTCATGGTTGCCTCCTGCGCAGTCTAGGGGCTGATTCAGAATCTCATCACGAGACTTATTTACGTAGTTTACTGTGTTTCTCACCGCTTTCACTACCGCTCGAGGGGTAATGGTTGCGCCAGTAAACTGATCGAAATCGCCACCATCTTTACGAACTCGCCAAGAATTCCAGTTACTTTCTGTCACTTGCTTACCAGTGAAGCTCAAGATCCAATCCGTAACGCGTAAATCAATTTTATCACCCAATCCCGGCGTTTCTTGATGGCTTAGGATACGAGTACCAAGGATTTTGCCTTGGTTATCGATGCCGGTGATGATTTTGATTTCACCGTTGTAGCCATCTGGTGCAATGGACTCAATCGCCATTGCCGTTGGTTGACCATCTTTGGTGGCAATGTAAGTTGGCATCGAGCGAACCGTACCTAGATCGGGCGCAGAGACCATAGTACATGCCGCAACAAGATTGTTGTCATGCATTTCTTCCGGAATCACTTGGTTAAGAACCGACAGCAATTGCTTTTGTTCCTGAAGCTTAATTTGATCTTTTGTTAGGTACTGAGTCAGTGCAACAAGACCGGTTGTTGCACAGGCAAAGATCGCCAATGTCAGACCATTTTTTCTAATAGCGGTTAACATGTTTACCTCAGTGACCGTAAGTTCTTGGTTTGGTGTAGTAGTCGATCAACGGTACACACATATTGGCAAGCAGAACGGCGAACGCAACGCCATCTGGGAAGCCACCCCAACTACGAATAATGAATACCAACGCGCCGATCAGAGCACCAAAAATTAAACGACCTTTCACGGTCGTTGATGCCGAAACAGGATCGGTTGCGATAAAGAATGCGCCTAACATCGTTGCACCTGAAAGTAGGTGGAAGATTGGTGACGCGGTTTCTCCCGGCATGATCAAGCTAAACACGGTACTGAACAGTGCCAAGCTGCCTAGGAAACCAACTGGAATGTACCATTGGATGATGCGCTTTTTGATCATCACTAGGCCACCAACCAAGTAAGCTAGGTTTACCCATTGCCAACCGATACCCGCAAGTCCACCAAACATTGGTTGTGAAAGCACCTCACTTGGCGTTGCACCAGTATGAATACCGGTTTTGAATGCATCTAATGGGGTTGCCATTGTTACGCCATCCACACCAGCGCGAACTTGTTGCAGTGACAAACCATCAAAGTCATAGCCAGTGAAGATCAGAGACAACGCGTCTGCAAAAGTCACGTGTTCAGACATCAATGAAACAGGCGCGCTCCAACTTGTCATTTGGACAGGGAAGGAGATAAGCAATACAACGTAAGCGACCATCGCCGGGTTAAATAGGTTTTGGCCAATACCACCGTATAAGTGCTTTGCAATAACGATGGCAAAAATCAAACCGATAACCATGATCCACCAAGGAGACCATGGTGGGATTGCTACGGCTAATAGCCATGCTGTCACGATGGCACTGTTATCACGCAGCGCACGCATTGGAGAGCGCTTACGCACAAGCATGACCAATGCTTCAAGTGACACTGCGACCGCAATAGCGAACACAAGTTGAATGATGGTGCCCCAACCAAAGAAGTAGGTTTGAGCCACTAAGCCAGGAATAGCGCACAGCGCTACCCATTTCATCAAATCAGGCGTGCTGCGACGGCTGTGAGCGTGTGGTGAACTGGCAATAAAAAACGACATTACTCGTTCTCCTCAGTATTGTTCTTATTCGCTTCTTGCTGAGCTTTGCGTGCTTTAGCACGAGCAATAGCAGCGGCAACCGCGGCTTTCTTCGGATCCACTTCTGGCTCTTCAGAAGGCGTTTCTTCAACAGATTCTTTATGTGCTTCTTGTTGAGCTTTACGTGCTTTAGCACGAGCAATGGCTGCGGCAACTGCGGCTTTCTTTGGATCTTCAGCTTGCTCTGCAGGCGCTTCTGCTTCAACAGATTCTGTTTGTGCTTCTTGCTGAGCTTTGCGTGCTTTAGCGCGAGCAATGGCTGCGGCAACCGCAGCTTTCTTTGGATCCACTTCTGGCTCTTCAGAAGGAGCTTCCGCTTCAACAGATTCTGTTTGTGCTTCTTGCTGAGCTTTACGTGCTTTGGCACGAGCAATGGCTGCGGCAACCGCGGCTTTCTTTGGGTCCACTTCTGATTCTTCAGAAGGCGTTTCTTCAACAGATTCTGTATGTGCTTCTTGCTGAGCTTTACGTGCTTTGGCACGAGCAATGGCTGCGGCAACAGCGGCTTTCTTCGGATCTTCAGCTTGTTCAGCTGGCGCTTCCGCTTCTGCAGATTCAGTAGAGCTTTCTTGTTGAGCTTTACGCGCTTTAGCACGGGCAATGGCAGCAGCAACAGCTGCTTTCTTTGGATCTTCAGCTTGTTCAGCAGGTGTTTCCGCTTCTGTAGATTCAGTAGGGCTTTCTTGTTGAGCTTTACGTGCTTTAGCACGAGCAATGGCAGCAGCAACAGCAGCTTTCTTTGGATCTTCTGCTTGTTCAGCAGGCGCGTCCGTTTCTACAGATTCAGTTGATTCTTCTTGCTGAGCTTTGCGCGCTTTTGCACGAGCAATGGCTGCGGCAACAGCGGCTTTTTTCGGATCTTCAGCTCGTTCAGCAGGAGCTTCCGTTTCTACAGATTCGGTCGAATCTTCTTGTTGTGCTTTTTTCGCTTTAGCTCTGGCGATAGCTGCCGCGACTGCCGCTTTCTTGTCACCGGCTTCAGCAGGTGTTGATGCGTCTTCTTGTTGAGCTTTCTTCGCCTTAGCACGGGCAATCGCTGCTGCAACCGCTGACTTCTTGTCGTCAGCATTATCCGTAGATGCGTCGCCTTGTTCTTTTTGCGCTTTGCGTTCGCGAGCAAGACGTTTGCGTTCTTCGCGTAGCTTCGCCATTTCTGAGTTATCAGGCTCGGCTGCGCCAGATTGAGCCGCTGCAGCTTGTTTTGCTTTTGCTTTGGCAATCGCGGCAGCAACCGCTGGTTTCACTGCTGGCTCGGCTTTCGCTTCAGCGTTCTCTTTTTGCGCTTTCACACGAGCGATCGCTGCTGCAATCGCATCGTCACCACCAGATGCTTTCATGTCTTTACGACGATCATCCGCGGCTTTCTTGAAGCGATTCTCACGTTCTGCTTTTTCGCGTTCCATACGCGCTTTTTTCTCTTCAAAGCGCAGTTTAGCTCGTTCAGCGGCTGCCGCTTCTTGAGCGCGAGTACGGATTTCAGCTTTCGCTTGACGATAATATTGAACCAGTGGAATCTCACTTGGACACACAAATGCACACGCACCACATTCAATACAGTCTTTTAAGTTCAGCTCTTCCAGCTTGTCGTATTCTTGGCTTTTCGCATACCACTGGAGCTGCTGTGGCAGTAGTGACGCAGGGCATGCCTCAGCACATTGGCTACAACGAATGCATTCCATTTCGTGTTGGTCAGAGGCGATCTCACGACGTTTCGGTGCCAGAATACAGTTTGCCGTTTTAGTGATAGGAACCTGAGCGTGAGGTAGGGTAAAGCCCATCATTGGACCACCCATGATCAGACGCTGCAGTTTTTTATCTGCTTTGTAGCCAAACTCGTCTAAAAGTGCTTGTACTGGCGTGCCAAGAAGCGTCCAAACGTTACGTGGTTGTTTGAAGGTTTTACCTGTAAGCGTCACGATGCGATTGACCATAGGTTCGCCATCGATCACTGCACGTTTAATTGAGTATAGAGAACCAACGTTTTGAACCAGGATGCCAATATCGGCAGGGATAGCGCCGCTAGGAACTTCTTTATTGGTCAAAATCTTAATGAGCTGCTTCTCACCACCAGAAGGGTATTTGGTTGGGATAACGCGGATCACGATGTCTTTGTTCATCGCCGCTTGTTCCAGTGCTTTGATTGCTGCTGGCTTGTTATCTTCAATACCGATGATGGTCAGTTTTGGCTTAAGGATATGCTCGACGATCTCGATCCCTTGGATCAATTCGTCAGCATGTTCTTGCATGAGTTTGTCATCGGCGGTGATGTAAGGCTCACATTCGGCTGCGTTGACAATAAGAATTTCGGTACGTGCGATACCCGATTGGATCTTCTTAGCAGTAGGGAAGCCTGCGCCACCCATGCCAGAGATACCAGCAAGGCGAATCACATCGATTAACGCATCAGCGGATTCTTGAGTGTAATCGGCAACGGGCGTTTTCTCACACCAAGCATCGTTACCATCAGGTGTAATCACTGCGCACAGTTCGCTCAAACCCGATGGGTGAGCAACGGTTCGTGGCTCAATAGCCGTCACTTGACCGGAAGTTGGTGCATGAACCGGAACGGTAAAGCCACTGTCTGACGCCGTTAGTTGCTGACCTTTCAACACCTTGTCGCCAACAGCAATCAATAGATTACCTGCTTTACCTATGTGTTGTTTTAGAGGTAGGACGATTTCCGACGGAATGGCTGCATGAACCAATTCAGTTTTGTTGGATTGCTTTTTGTTTTCTGCCGGATGCACGCCACCTGGGAAATCCCAGAGCGAACCAGTACGAATTTGTTCAATCAAAGACAACATACGAAACCTTATTTAATTGAATCAGTCACGTTCGCTGCATTGGCAGCATCCGTAATGTTAACCACTGGAATGGCGTTAAGTTTCCACTTCCAGCTCTCTGTGGTGGTTTCCACAGGAATCATTTCAATACAGTCAGTTGGACAAGGCGCAACACACAAGTCACAACCCGTACACTCGTCTTTGATTACGGTATGAAGGGCTTTAGTACCACCAACAATCGCATCTACAGGACACGCTTGAATGCACTTTGTACAACCGATACACATGTCTTCATGGATGAAGGCAACCGTTTTGACTTTGTTGTCGAGGTCGTGTGCCGACTCTTCCGCTTCGACACCCATCAAATCCGCCAGTTTTTCAATGGTCGCTTGACCACCTGGGGGACACTTGTTGATTTGATCGCCGTTAGCAATCGCTTCTGCGTATGGACGACAACCTGGGTAGCCACACTGACCGCACTGAGTTTGAGGAAGAATAGAATCGATTTGATCGACGATCGGGTCGGCTTCTACTTTGAAGCGAATCGACGCAAAACCGAGTATGGCCCCAAATACAGCGGCAAGCGCTGCAAGGGCAATGATCGCAATTAAAATAGTACTCATTGTCTACTTCACCAAACCAGTAAAGCCCATGAAGGCAAGAGACATAAGACCTGCGGTGATCATTGCAATCGAAGCACCTTTAAACGGTACAGGTACGTCAGCTGCAGCAATACGTTCACGCATTGAGGCAAATAGGATCAATACCAAAGAGAAGCCAACTGCCGCACCAAAACCGTAAATGATCGATTCAATGAAGTTGTGGTTTTCATTGATGTTAAGCAGGGCAACACCCAAAACAGCACAGTTCGTTGTAATCAATGGTAGGAAGATACCCAACAGACGATAAAGCGTCGGGCTGGTTTTGTGCACGACCATTTCGGTGAACTGTACAACAACAGCGATCACCAAAATAAAGCTCATGGTTCGTAGATATTCGATGCCCAGTGGACGTAAAACATAGCTTTCCACTAAGTATGCACACACAGACGCGAGCGTTAGTACAAAAGTTGTAGCTAAGCCCATGCCAATTGCTGTTTCCAGTTTTTTAGACACGCCCATAAAAGGACACAAGCCCAAAAACTTCACCAGTACAAAGTTGTTCACCAGCACAGTGCCGACCAACAACAAAATATATTCGGTCATAGTTATTACGTTCTTAAAATCCGATCCCAATATTATCGTGTTTTGTGACACCAATAACAACCAAAGAACGGTGTGGTTTTATGCACCCGATGGAAAATTATACGTGTATGTGATGTGAGTGGATGGATTAATAAGAAATTGAAAAGTTTGGTGAATGGTTGTTAACAAAGGAAAACGCAATTTTCGTCACTGATTTAACGCACGCTTTGCTGGCGGCTTCACTCTTCATTTCTTGGATAAAACGAAATAGAAAATGCTCATACCCCTAATGAGCTAGGGGGATGAGCTAAGGTTAACGTTTCTAGATTGATTTACAGTTTTTCTGTAAAGGTGCGGCTGATAACGTCTTGTTGCTGCTCTCTCGTTAGCGAGTTAAAACGCACTGCGTAGCCAGACACTCGAATCGTCAATTGAGGGTATTTTTCAGGATGTTCAACCGCATCTAACAGCATCTCTCGGTTGAGAACATTAACATTGAGATGCTGACCACCTTCAATCGCAATAGCCTCATTGCTTGCTTCATGATGGAAGTACCCATCCATTAGTGCTGCAAGGTTCTTCTTCTGGCTTGACTCATCTTTACCTAATGCATTGGGTACAATTGAGAAGGTGTAAGAAATGCCATCTTTCGCGTAAGCAAACGGCAGTTTGGAAACCGAAGCTAACGAAGCAACCGCTCCTTTTTCATCACGACCATGCATTGGGTTTGCACCTGGACCAAACGGCATACCTGCGCGGCGACCATCTGGCGTGTTACCCGTTTTTTTGCCGTAAACCACGTTAGATGTGATGGTTAGGATCGACTGAGTTGGCACAGCTTCACGATAAGTGTGCATCTTCTGAATTTTTTTCATGAAGCGCTCTACTAGATCACAAGCGATGTCATCAACGCGTGGATCATTGTTACCGAATTTCGGGTAGTCGCCTTCGATTTCAAAATCAACGGCGATGCCATTCTCGTCGCGAATCGGTTTCACTGTTGCGAATTTGATTGCAGCTAAAGAGTCTGCCACCACAGATAGACCCGCAATACCACACGCCATGGTTCGATGTACGTCACGATCCATCAGTGCCATTAATGACGCTTCGTAGCTGTAACGGTCATGCGAGTAATGGATGATGTTCAACGCAGTGACATATTGAGTCGCTAACCATTCCAACATGTTATCGAAGCGCGGCATTAGTGCGTCAAAGTCGAGAATTTCATCTTGAACTTTTTCTACAGATGGACCTACTTGCGCTTTAGATTTCTCGTCTATGCCGCCGTTGATTGTGTATAGCAGCGCTTTTGCAAGGTTGGCTCGTGCGCCAAAGAACTGCATGTGTTGACCAACAATCTGTGGACTCACACAACAAGCTATCGCGTAATCGTCGTTATTGAAATCTGGGCGCATCAGATCGTCATTTTCGTACTGAACGGAAGACGTATCAATTGACACTTTTGCTGCGTATTGCTTAAACGTCTCTGGTAATTGCTCTGACCACAGGATCGTCATGTTTGGCTCTGGTGCTGGTCCCATAGTATGCAATGTATGTAAGTAGCGGAATGTCGTTTTAGTTACGAGCGTGCGACCATCTACCCCCATCCCAGCCATGGCTTCTGTTGCCCAGATTGGGTCGCCAGAAAACAGTGAATCGTATTCTGGTGTACGCAGGAAGCGAACCATGCGCAATTTCATGATGAAGTGGTCGATCATCTCTTGCGCTTGTGATTCATCAATCAAACCATTTGCGATATCGCGTTCTAGATAAACGTCTAAGAAGGTTGATGTACGACCCAATGACATTGCAGCGCCATTTTGTGATTTAACCGCCGCTAGGTAGCCAAAGTAGGTAAATTGAATCGCTTCTTGTGCTGTTTTTGCGGGTAGCGACATATCAATGCCGTATTTCAGACCCATTTGACGAATGTCTTCAAGTGCTTGAACTTGATCGGCAATCTCTTCACGCAGGCGAAGTGTCTTTTCAAGATCACTGCCACGCTCTAGGAAAGTTTGTGTTGAGTTGTATTGCTCTTTTTTATCTGCTTTTAAGAATTCGATACCGTAAAGGGCGATACGTCGGTAATCACCGATGATACGTCCACGACCATAAGCATCTGGAAGACCAGTAATGATGCCTGATTTACGACACGCTAGGATCTCTTTGGTGTACAGATCGAAACACGCTTTGTTATGAGTTTTGCGGTATTCGGTGAAGATCTTTTCTACGGTTGGGTCTAGCTCTCGACCGTACACTTCGCACGAGTTTTTCACCATACGAATGCCGCCATTGGCGATAATGGCACGTTTGAGTGGCTGTTCGGTTTGTAAGCCAACGATCTTTTCTAAATCTTTGTTGATGTAACCCGCATCGTGAGAAGTAATCGTTGATGGCAGATCGGTATCGAAATCAACAGGCGCGTGTGTGCGGCTTTCTTGTTTAATGCCTTCAAGCACTTGGTTCCACAATGCTGACGTAGATTCACTTACCTCAGCTAAGAAGGACTCGTCTCCTTCATAAGGGGTGTAGTTTTTTTGGATGAAGTCACGAGTGTTGACAGCATTTTGCCATTCACCAGCAGCGAATCCAGTCCATGCGTCAAGCATATCAGTCGTCGGAATAGTCATTAGTAAATCCCTAAGTTATTGATAAATAGAATGGAGGCGACGAGTAGGACGGAACCATTCTTAACCCTTTCAATCGTATGGACTTACCATCTATGAGTAAAATGAATGCTTTTCATTTTTTAAATGATTAAAATGCATTAATATTTAAATCATAGGTTTATGGTTGGCTTTTGCTTTTGGAACCACACATTTAATGCTTGGTATCGTGAATTTATCGGCGAATTAAAAGTAAAACAGAGTAATGAGCAGATTTGCCGTCATTCGAATTAGGAAGAAGCGGTGTGTATGAAGAGATTGTGTAACTGTATTTACTAAGCTTATTTGTGCTGAGATTCTAGAGGAGCAGATACGAAAAAGCCGCGTCTTTCGACACGGCTTTGTCTGGAATTTGGCTCCTCCTGCTGGATTCGAACCAGCGACCTGCGGATTAACAGTCCGTCGCTCTACCGACTGAGCTAAGGAGGAATTGCTTTGCTTGAAAGCGGGTCGAATCTTACCGAGCACCTATATTTCTGTCAACACCTAAAAAACACATTTCTAGTAAAAAATAATGGAATTTTATCTTTACTTTCTTGTAATCCTTGCCAGTAAAGGGCTGGAGTTACTTATCCACCAAATTTGTGGATAACTATGTTGATGAGATCTGAGTAAAGATCTTTTATATGCAACAGTGTTGTTTTGTTTTGAATTTTTAAGCAGAAATAGGCACTGAATAAGCAAATAAAACAGTGATTTATTTAGATTGACGCAGAATTAGTTAAAGTGGATAAAATTTAGCCTTTTGGGGATAAAGGATAATATTAGGTCTTTCTGGGGAAAAGTTGTGGAAATTAAATTGTGATGATTTGGGGAGTATCACCAAGTAGGGCGAAAGACTATAACAGAGTCACCAGACTAAGGCTAGATCAAAATAGAGAAAGCACAAAAATTAGTAACAATGAGCTATAAATCTAAAATAGACGTAGATTTCATCTAATAAGGTGTATATATATACAGCCAAAGTGCAGTAAATTTGAGGAAGGGTATGAGTAAAGTTTATGAACTGGTCTCTGAGTATCAACCATCCGGTGATCAGCCAACCGCTATCAAACAGTTATTGGAAGGGTTAGACGCAGGTCTTGCTCATCAGACGCTATTGGGTGTAACTGGCTCAGGTAAAACATTCACGTTGGCAAATGTGATTGCGCAAGCGCAGCGTCCTGCCATCCTCCTTGCACCCAACAAAACGCTGGCAGCTCAGCTGTATGGTGAGATGAAAGCCTTCTTCCCAAATAATGCCGTAGAGTACTTCGTCTCTTACTATGATTACTACCAACCCGAAGCATACGTTCCAACGACGGACACCTTTATTGAAAAGGATGCTTCAGTTAACGCTCATATTGAGCAAATGCGTTTATCGGCCACTAAAGCCTTACTAGAACGCAAAGATGCGATCATCGTAGCGTCGGTATCGGCTATTTATGGTTTGGGTGATCCGGAATCGTATTTGCAAATGATGTTGCACCTGCGTCGTGGAGATGTGATTGATCAGCGTGATATGCTGCGCCGTCTTGCAGAGTTGCAATATTCTCGCAATGACGTTGCATTCGAACGCGGTCAGTTCCGCGTTCGTGGTGAAGTGATTGATATCTTTCCGGCAGAATCAGACCAAGATGCGGTCCGTGTCGAAATGTTTGATGATGAAGTGGATTGCATTAGCGTATTCGACCCTCTGACTGGAGTGGTGAAACAGCGTGACTTACCACGTTATACCATCTATCCAAAGACTCACTATGTGACTCCGCGTGAGCGTATCCTTGATGCGATTGAAAGCATCAAAGATGAGCTTGAAGTTCGCAAGAAGCAGTTGCTAGATAACAACAAGCTTCTAGAAGAGCAACGCATCAGCCAACGAACTCAGTTCGATATTGAGATGATGAACGAGCTAGGCTTCTGTTCAGGTATCGAAAACTACTCCCGTTACTTAAGTGGTCGAGCGGAGGGTGAGCCGCCCCCAACACTATTCGATTACTTACCTCATGATGGTTTACTGATCATCGACGAATCGCACGTTACGGTTTCACAAATTGGTGCGATGTATAAAGGTGACCGTTCGCGCAAAGAGACGTTGGTGGAGTTTGGCTTCCGTTTACCTTCAGCATTGGATAACCGTCCGATGAAGTTTGAAGAATTTGAGGCGATTTCTCCACAGACGATATTTGTATCAGCGACACCAGGTAACTACGAGCTGGAAAAATCAGCCGATGAGATTGCTGATCAGGTTGTACGCCCAACGGGTCTGCTCGATCCGGAATTGGAAGTACGTCCGGTATCGACTCAAGTTGATGACTTGTTGTCTGAAATTCGCATTCGAGCGGCGAAAGATGAGCGCGTTCTGGTGACAACGTTAACCAAGCGCATGGCAGAAGACTTGACCGAATACCTTCACGAGCACGATGTAAAAGTTCGATACCTTCACTCAGATATCGACACCGTTGAGCGTGTCGAAATTATTCGCGACCTTCGTTTAGGTGAGTTCGACGTGTTGGTAGGGATCAACTTGTTGCGAGAAGGTCTCGATATGCCCGAAGTATCGCTGGTGGCGATCTTGGATGCAGATAAAGAAGGCTTCTTGCGTTCAGAGCGTTCATTGATTCAGACCATTGGGCGTGCAGCTCGTAACATCAAAGGTAAAGCGATTCTTTACGCAGATTCGATCACTAAATCGATGAAGAAAGCAATGGACGAAACGGATCGTCGCCGTGAGAAGCAAAAAGCATATAACGCAGAGATGGGCATTGAACCTCAAGCCTTGAAGCGCAATATCAAAGACATTATGGAGCTGGGGGATATCACTAAGTCCAAACGTCAACGGAACACTAAGCAAGTTCCGTTATCGAAAGTGGCAGAGCCTTCGCAAACCTACGAAATTATGTCTCCACAGCAGTTGGAGAAAGAGATCAGTCGTCTAGAAGCGGCGATGTACCAACATGCTCAAGATCTGGAATTTGAATTAGCAGCGCAAAAGCGTGACGAGATTGAGAAGTTACGCGAGCAGTTCATCGCTAACAGTTGATTGATTGCTTCATTCCATGCCCAAGTGTTTGTGTTTACATAAATCGCTTGGGCACTTTCTTTCCCCTTACTCAACAGACAAAAAAGAAGCCAATAGGCAGTCGGATCTATTGGCTCGTTTTGTGAACATATCGTTCACTAACAACGTCAGTTGGCTAGGTGACCCGAGGGGTCATTAGTTTAAGAGCATGGTTTGTGCCATAATTTAACCTGTTGATATTCGGTTTAGTTTATTTAGAATACCCACAATCTTACGAATGATTATTTGCAAAATGCAAAGCGTAATGCGATTATTATTTAAAACACAACAAAAAATCGGCTAGGCTATGCAACAAATAACAGAAGGTCAAAAGTCTCGTTATCTACTAATGGTAGAAGACACCGCATCTGTCGCGGCATTGTACCGTTCTTACCTAACGCCACTCGGCATCGATATCAATATTGTTGGTACAGGCAGAGACGCAATCGAAAGTCTGAACCACCGTATTCCTGATCTTATTCTGCTCGATCTTCGTCTACCTGATATGACGGGGATGGATGTATTGCACGCAGTGAAGAAAAGTCACCCAGACGTGCCAATTATCTTTATGACTGCCCATGGCTCTATCGATACTGCGGTAGAAGCAATGCGTCATGGTTCTCAAGATTTCTTAATTAAACCATGTGAAGCTGACCGTTTACGCGTCACGGTAAATAATGCGATCCGTAAAGCTACCAAGCTTAAAAATGAAGCGGATAATCCGGGCAACCAAAATTACCAAGGCTTTATCGGCAGTAGCCAAACCATGCAGCAGGTTTACCGCACTATTGACTCGGCGGCGAGCAGTAAAGCAAGTATTTTCATCACGGGTGAAAGTGGTACTGGTAAAGAGGTGTGTGCCGAGGCAATTCACGCAGAAAGCAAACGTGGTGATAAGCCGTTTATCGCCATTAACTGTGCTGCCATCCCTAAAGATCTGATTGAGAGCGAGCTATTTGGTCACGTAAAAGGTGCATTTACTGGCGCGGCAAATGACCGACAAGGTGCGGCTGAGCTTGCTGACGGTGGCACTTTGTTTCTTGATGAGCTTTGTGAGATGGACCTAGACCTCCAGACAAAGTTACTAAGATTCATTCAAACGGGGACGTTCCAAAAAGTCGGTTCTTCGAAGATGAAGAGTGTGGACGTACGTTTTGTTTGCGCAACGAACCGCGACCCTTGGAAGGAAGTGCAAGAAGGGCGTTTTCGTGAAGACTTGTACTATCGTTTGTACGTGATCCCATTGCACCTTCCACCGCTGCGTGAGCGTGGCGAAGACGTGATTGAAATTGCGTATTCGCTACTGGGCTATATGTCTCACGAGGAAGGCAAGAGTTTTATCCGTTTTGCACAAGATGTGATTGAACGTTTCAACAGTTACGAATGGCCGGGTAACGTTCGTCAGTTGCAAAACGTGTTGCGCAATATAGTGGTACTGAACAACGGCAAAGAAATTACGTTGGACATGCTGCCACCACCACTGAATCAACCAGTGGTTCGTCAATCGATTTCAAAATTTATTGAACCTGAAATCATGACGGTGTCAGACATTATGCCGCTTTGGATGACTGAAAAAATGGCCATCGAGCAGGCGATTCAGGCGTGTGAAGGCAACATTCCACGCGCTGCGGGCTACTTAGATGTCAGCCCATCGACGATTTATCGCAAGTTGCAAGCTTGGAATAGCAAGGACGAAAAACAGAACGTATGAGTACGGACGTATTAAATCAGCAAAAAATTGAAGAACTCTCTGCCGAAATTGGCCGTGATAATGTTCCTGTTTTGCTTGATATTTTTCTTGGGGAAATGGATACCTACATCAGCAACCTATCCACTCTTGTAGGTACTGAGCAGTTGGTTTACTTAAAAGAGATAAGCCACGCGTTGAAGAGCAGTGCAGCAAGTTTTGGTGCTGATCGATTGTGTGAACTGGCTATTGCCATTGATAAGCAAGCCAAAGCAAATCAGTTGGCAGAGCAGGGGAGTGAAGTTGGTGAGATGCTCGATTTACTGCATGTGACTCGCGAGACTTACCGCTCTTGGACAAAGTAACCAACTCAGATAACCAAATAAAGCAATAACAGCTGTATATAAACAAGAAGCCCTTCCGATGTAGAAGGGCTTTTTTATGAACTTTGCTTAATGATGATTAATCAGTGAGTAACTGGCTCTCAATTGCAAGCTTCAGCTTTTCGCGGTCGTGACGCCAATCGCGGTTAGTCGACGCCAATGATTCAGTGACAACGTTCCAGTTATCTAGAACTTCTTGTTCGGTCTCTTCGGCTAATACGACATCTATTTTTCTGCCTTGGCAAGCGCGCTCACACCATTCAAGCTTTTGCTTCATCGTCATTCGACCTGCAGGGCCATATTCCGGGCTTAAGTTCGCTACAAAAATGACTTTTGCTTTTTGGTTAGCGGCAATCGCTTTACCAAGTTCTGGCAATAGTAGTGGCGGCATGATGCTCGTTAAGAAGCTACCAGGGCCAAGAATAATTACGTCTGCTTCTGCCAGTGCAGTCACCGCTTCTTTCGTTGCAGGAACTTCTGGCGACAGATCGAGGCGACGTAAATCGGTGTCCATCTCATCAACGTTGGTTTCACCTGTCACCCACTGCCCATCCACTGACAACGCGGTGAGATCGGAAGGGTGCTCAGACATAGGAAGAATGTGAACGTCCACTTTGAGCATGTTACGGATAAGATTGATCGCATCGAGAGGGCGTACCGATAGGTTATCCAGTGCGGTCAGCATTAGGTTACCGAGGTTGTGTCCGTCGAGTTCACCAGTACCTTTAAAGCGGTACTCGAACATCATCGAACTGATCGATGGCTCGGTGATCAACTGGTTGATACAGTTACGCGTGTCACCCCAAGCAATGCCACCCTGACAATGACGAATACGGCCAGTTGAACCGCCGTTATCGGTTGTGGCCACAATGCCCGTTGCATTGCTGCCAAAATCTTTTAACGCCGCCAACATACGGCCCAAACCGTGACCACCGCCAACTGCGACCACTTTCTTATCGGTGTAGATATTCATTACGTTCTTCTAATAATCTTGTAAAAAACGACTACAATTTAACTTAATGAGTGCCAAAGGGGTACTCACTAAGCGGTAAATTGTGTTTCTAGAGAGTTTTTTATCACTCAAGTCTGGATTCCATTACAAATATTAAGTATTTTACACGGCAAAGCTATCAGGGGTTTATCTCCTCTGGTTGCCATAACTCCGAGCTCACTATGCTAAGTCCTAGGATAAGCGTCTTGAGCCAGTGACATACTGTCACAAGGGCATACTTGGAAATGATTATGCCTCCCGTGTTTGGAAAGGTGTTCCGTGGCGCAACAATTCGAAGACAAATTTCATCGTAAGTTCTATTACTTGCGTCTGTCAGTGACTGACGTATGTAATTTTAAATGTACCTATTGCCTTCCTGACGGCTACAAGCCATCGGGCAATAAAAACTCGTCATTTCTTTCTCTCCCAGAGATCAAACGTGTTGTAAAAGCGTTTGCAGATTGTGGTACCTCAAAGGTACGTATCACAGGTGGTGAGCCGAGTTTACGCAAAGACTTTACTGACATTATCCACTCAGTAGCAACCACGCCGGGTATCAAAAAGGTCGCGACAACGACCAATGGTTACCGTATGGCAAAACAAGTTGCTGACTGGCGTGAAGCTGGCTTGACCAACATCAACGTGAGTGTGGATAGCCTTGACCCGCGTATGTTCCATCAAATCACAGGTGAAAATAAGTTCACTGAAGTGATGAATGGTATCGAACGTGCATTTGAAGTGGGTTATGAGCAAGTTAAAGTTAATGTGGTACTAATGAAAGACCTCAACCACAACGAGCTACCTGCTTTCCTCAACTGGATTAAAGACCGTCCTATACAACTGCGTTTTATCGAGCTAATGCAGACGGGAGAAATGGATGATCTGTTTGCTAAGCACCATGTTTCTGGTGTCGCTATCCGCAATCAATTAATTGCCAATGGTTGGTTACTCAAAGTACGTTCTCATAATGATGGTCCTGCACAGGTATTTGTTCATCCAGATTATAAGGGTGAAATTGGCCTGATCATGCCATACGAAAAAGACTTCTGTGAGAGCTGTAACCGACTTCGTGTCTCCGCTTTGGGTAAACTGCATCTGTGTCTGTTCGGTGACCATGGCGTGGAACTGCGTGACCTACTAGAGCGTGACGAGCAAGAAAATGAATTGATTGAACGTATTCAAGCGCAGCTGCAAACGAAATCCGTGAGTCACTTCTTGCACGATGGCAACACAGGTATGACGCCACATCTCGCGTCTATCGGCGGTTAATTCCAATCAGATTTCACATCGGGAGCTGACGTGGCTTTCGATGATTTTTCCAGAATCGATACTCTGCGTATCAAAGCAAAAATAGAGAATAGGTGAACTAATGGGTCACGCTGAAAGCAAATTTCAACCTGCAAACATTGCCGTTCTGACGGTATCTGACACTCGTACTGAAGAAAACGACACCTCTGGTGGTTACCTAGTTGAACACGCAAAAGAAGCGGGTCACAACGTAGTAGATAAGCAGATCGTTATCGATGACATGTACAAGATCCGTGCGATCGTTTCTCAATGGATTGCTGACGAAAATGTACAAGCAATCATGATCACTGGCGGTACGGGATTCACTTCACGTGACAGCACGCCAGAAGCACTTAAGCCACTATTTGATAAAGAAGTAGAAGGTTTCGGTGAGCTATTCCGCTTGGTTTCTTACGAAGAGATTGGTACTTCAACCATTCAGTCTCGTGCGATCGCTGGTTTCGCTAACCACACTGTTATCTTTGCAATGCCAGGTTCTACTGGTGCGTGCCGTACTGGTTGGACGAAGATCATCAAGCAACAGCTAGATGCAAGCCATCGTCCTTGTAACTTCATGCCACACCTATCTGTATAACCTTTCCTAAAAGCGAAGGAAAAACAATGACCCAATTTACACATATCAACGCGTCTGGCGAAGCTAACATGGTGGACGTATCAGCAAAAGCGGAAACCGTTCGTGAAGCACGTGCTGAAGCGTTCGTGCACATGGCTCCAGAAACACTGCAACTTATTGTTTCAGGCCAACACCACAAAGGTGATGTGTTTGCGACGGCTCGTATTGCTGGTATTCAAGCAGCTAAGAAAACATGGGACTTGATTCCTCTTTGTCATCCTCTGTTGCTTTCTAAGGTTGAAGTTCAACTGGAAGCTATCGAAGCAGAAAACAAAGTACGTATCGAATCTGTATGTAAGCTAGCGGGTAAAACGGGCGTGGAAATGGAAGCGCTGACGGCGGCTTCAGTGGCGGCGTTAACGATTTACGATATGTGTAAAGCGGTGCAGAAAGACATGGTTATTGAACAAGTTCGTCTTCTAGAGAAGACGGGCGGTAAATCTGGACACTTCAAGGAGGAATAATGATTAAAGTACTTTTCTTTGCTCAAACGCGAGAGCTAGTTGGTATGGATGGTCTAGAACTTGAAGGCCAGTTTGATAATGTAGAAGCCATTCGAGCTCACCTTGTTGAGTCAGGTGCTGACAAAGAAGGCAAGTGGGATTTAGCGCTAGAACCAGGTAAGTTACTGGCAGCGGTAAATCAGTCTATCGTGCCTTTAGATACAGCTGTGAAAGCGGGTGATGAAGTTGCCTTCTTCCCACCGGTAACAGGGGGCTAATATGGATCCTCGCGTTTCTGTACAAGCTGAAGACTTTTCGGTCGATCAAGAGTACCAACGCCTATCAGAAGGCACGTCTTCTGGTGCCGTAGTGACCTTCATCGGTAAAGTTCGTGATATGAACCTTGGCGATAACGTGATTGGTCTTCACCTAGAACATTATCCGGGTATGACGGAGAAAAGTCTGATCGACATCTGTGATGAGGCGGAATCACGTTGGCCTTTGTTAGGCGTTCGTGTTATCCACCGTATTGGTGATCTCGATACTGGTGACCAAATCGTTTTTGTTGGTGTGTCTAGTGCACACCGTGGTGCGGCATTTGATGCTTGCGAGTTCATTATGGACTTTCTAAAGACTAAAGCACCATTCTGGAAAAAAGAGCGCACCACCAGTGAAAACCGCTGGATTGAGTCTCGCGATACCGATCATCAAGCTGCACAGCGTTGGGAAAAGTAGGGTAGTTTTTTATTCTGCTAGCAAATCGTTCAAAGCCAGATGTTAATAGCGTCTGGCTTTTTGTTTTTTTAGCATAAAAAGCGAGCTCATTTTCTACTCTCACTTGCCGTCAAAACCACCATTTTTCCTCTCTTTCTCCTCTCGGTGACCTTGTTCACAATAAAAAATATCGAACGAGATATATGCAATTATTAATTAGACTCAATGTGTCATAAATGTTAATTTTTGTACATATATCTAGCATAAGATGCTATCAAAGAGTTTGAATTTAGATTTATCGAAAGTTTTGCCTGTCAAATGACCATGCGAATCTGTATTTCTCTACTCAATACTTTTTGTGCGGTATTTATTGCTAAATATGGGCACTATTTACAGAATTATTAGTTTTTTTGCTACATTTTTATGGCAAATTACTTCAATGGTTGCTAATGTGTGCCGCAGTCTTTGTAAGGTTTTAGTGTTTTGTGCTCAAAAAGTGCGCTAAAAAATTCTAAAATTCTGACCGTTCCAGTCCCTTGCAGAGAAGTCATGGATGCTAATGAAAAACTTGGAGTTTTACGCATGTATAAGAACAAAATCACCCAAGCCCTTCTTCTAGGTGCTGGTCTGGCAGTGGCTGCCTCTTCTACTACCGCTTTCGCTGCTGACGTTCCAGCAGGCACTAAACTTGCTGAGAAACAAGAAATCGTTCGCGGTAACGGTACCGAAGTTGCAACAATTGACCCGCACAAATCTCAAGGTGTTCCAGAGTCGCATGTGATTCGTGATCTCCTTGAAGGCTTAGTGAACCAAAATGCAGACGGCGACACTATCCCTGGTGTAGCTGAGAGCTGGGAAACCTCAGACAACAAAACTTTCACTTTCCACCTACGTAAAGACGCTAAATGGTCTAACGGCGATCCTGTAACAGCACAAGATTTCGTTTACAGCTGGCAGCGTGCAGTCGATCCTGCAACCGCTTCGCCATACTCTTGGTACATGGAATACACCAAGATGAAAAACGCGAAAGACATCGTTGCGGGCAAGAAAGACAAGAGCGAGCTAGGTGTTAAAGCGACAGACGACCACACACTTGTGGTTGAGCTAGACACAGCGGTTCCTTACTTTGTAATGATGGCTGGTCACACAACAATGAAACCAGTACACAAAGCGACAGTTGAGAAGTTTGGTGATCAATGGACGAAACCAGAAAACTTCGTAGGTAACGGCGCTTATGTAGTAAACAACTGGGTTGTGAACGAGCGTCTAGAGCTTGTTCGTAACGAACAGTACTGGGATAACGACAAAACTGTTATCAACAAAGTAACGTACCTTCCAATCGAAAACGGCGTTGCTGAAATGAACCGTTTCCTATCTGGTGAAATCGACTTCACGTCTAAACTGCCGACTGAGCACTTTAAGCGTCTGAAGAAAGAGCACCCAGAGTCAGTATCGGTTGAAGGCAGCCTGTGTACTTACTACTACTCATTCAACACTAAGAAAGAGCCTTTCAACGACGTTCGCGTTCGTAAAGCGATTTCTTACGCTATCGACCGTAACATCGTAGCAAACGCGATTCTTGGCCAAGGTCAGAAGCCTGCTTACTTCCTAACGCCTGAAATCACTGCGCACTTCAACCCTGAGCTACCAGCTTACGGCAAGATGACGCAAAAAGAGCGTAACGAAGAAGCGGCACGCCTATTGGCAGAAGCGGGTTACGGCAAAGACAACCCTCTTAAGTTCTCTCTCCTATACAACACAGATGAGAACCACAAGAAACTAGCCGTAGCGCTTGGTTCTATGTGGAAGAAAACTCTAGGTCTAGACGTAACACTAGAAAACCAAGAGTGGAAAACTTACCTATCTACGAAAGACCAAGGTGATTTCGAAGTAGCACGCGCTGGTTGGTGTGGCGACTACAACGAAGCATCTTCATTCCTAACCCTTATGGTTAGCTCGAACACAACTGGTGGTCAGCACTGGGGTAACAAAGAGTACGATGCACTGATCGACAAAGCGATCAAGTCAACTTCAGAAGAGGAGCGTACCAAGATCTACCTAGAAGCTGAGCAACTGATGGCTCAAGATATGCCTATCGCGCCTATCTACCAGTACGTTCGTTCTCGTCTACTAAACCCGCACGTTGGTGGTTTCCCTGCTAACAACGCGGAAGAAAAGATCTACACCAAAGATCTTTACATCAAAGCAGACTAATTAAAGTCGCTTCAAGACTATAAGAATAAGGCCCACACGTCCCAACAACGGGACGTGCGGTGCCTATCATCAATTTTTTTAACTGTCACAGACTGAAAGAGTGAGTTTATGCTTAAATTCATCGCAAAAAGGATATTTGAGGCGATCCCAACAATGTTGGCTTTGATCACCGTATCTTTCTTTCTTATGCGTTTCGCACCGGGTAACCCATTCTCGAGCGAGCGTCCATTACCGCCAGAAGTTATGGCGAACATTGAAGCCAAATACGGCCTAGATAAGCCAGTATTTGAGCAGTACACCACGTACTTGACTAACGTTGTCCAAGGCGACTTTGGTCCTTCATTCAAATACTTAGATTACACAGTAAACGAGCTAATCTCGGTAGCACTACCAGTATCGGCGAAGGTAGGTTTCATTGCCTTTATCTTCACGGTCATTCTCGGGGTGACGATCGGGACCATAGCCGCGCTCAAACAAAACTCGTGGCTTGACTACACCATTATGTCTACGGCGATGCTTGGGGTAGTAATGCCATCCTTCGTGTTGGCGCCAGCTTTGATTTACTTGTTCTCGCTCCACTGGAATTTATTCCCTGCAGGCGGTTGGCATGATGGCTCATGGCAATATTTGGTGCTGCCAGTGATTGCAATGTCACTGCTTTATGTCGCCACGTTTGCTCGTATCACCCGTGGTTCAATGATCGAGACATTGAACAGTAACTTTATCCGTACTGCCCGTGCGAAAGGTCTAAGCTACCGTTACATCATCCTGAAACACGCATTAAAACCAGCCCTGCTTCCTGTAGTGTCTTACATGGGACCTGCGTTTGTCGGCATTATCACCGGCTCGGTAGTTGTTGAGACCATCTTTGGTCTGCCAGGTATTGGTAAGCTGTTTGTAAACGCAGCCTTCAACCGTGACTACTCGCTAGTAATGGGTGTAACCATTTTGATTGGTTTCCTATTCATCTTGTTCAACGCTATCGTTGATATTCTGCTAGCAATGATTGACCCGAAAATTCGCTACTAACAGGGAAGTATGGTTATGTTAACGAAAAAAGAGAATCTTGAAGCGGTCGAGAAATTTGCAGAGAACCTGGAAGTTGAAGGCCGTAGTTTGTGGCAAGACGCCCGCATCCGCTTTATGCGTAACAAAGCGGCGATGGTGAGCTTGTTCATTCTTGCATTGATGACCCTTGCGGTAATCTTCCTGCCAATGCTGGCACCTTACACATTTGACGATACAGACTGGTACGCTATGCACGTTGGTCCAAGTGCTGAGCACTGGTTTGGTACTGACAGCTTAGGTCGTGACCTCTACGTACGTACGCTGATTGGCGGTCGTATCTCTCTAATGGTTGGTGTTCTAGGTGCGTTGGTTGCGGTTGTGATTGGTACGCTTTACGGTGCGGCTTCTGGCTTTATCGGCGGTAAAGTTGACCGTATCATGATGCGTATTCTTGAAATCCTATACGCGGTTCCGTTCATGTTCCTAGTTATCGTACTGGTAACATTCTTTGGCCGTAACATCGTTCTTATCTTCGTCGCTATCGGTGCTATTGCGTGGCTAGATATGGCTCGTATCGTACGTGGTCAAACGCTAAGTCTACGTAGTAAAGAATTTATTGAAGCGGCACACGTTTGTGGTGTGAGCAAGTGGAAGATCATCACTCGCCACATCGTTCCAAACGTACTGGGTATCGTAGCGGTTTACTCAACTCTACTTATCCCAAGCATGATTCTGACTGAATCATTCCTTTCATTCCTTGGTCTTGGTGTACAGGAACCAATGACAAGTTGGGGCGCACTTCTACAAGAAGGTTCGCAAACAATGGAAGTGGCAATCTGGCAGCTGGCGTTCCCAGCAGCATTCATGGTTGTGACTCTATTCTGCTTCAACTACGTTGGTGACGGTCTGCGCGATGCGCTGGATCCAAAAGACAGATAATTAAAAATAGAAAGAATAAAGGAAGCAATGATGAGTTTATTAGATGTCAAAGATCTGCGCGTCGAATTTACCACGCAAGATGGTATCGTAACCGCAGTAAACGATTTGAACTTCTCTCTGAATCAAGGTGAGACCCTAGGTATCGTAGGTGAGTCTGGTTCAGGTAAGTCACAAACTGTATTCGCAATCATGGGTCTACTGGCTAAGAACGGTATTATCTCTGGTAGTGCGAAATTCGAAGGTAATGAGATTCTTAACCTTCCAGAAAAAGCGCTGAACAAGGTTCGTGCGGAACAGATCGCTATGATCTTCCAAGACCCGATGACGTCTCTTAACCCATACATGAAAGTGAGCGATCAGCTGATGGAAGTACTGATGCTGCACAAAGGTATGGGCAAAGCAGAAGCGTTCGAAGAGTCGGTTCGCATGCTTGAAGCAGTAAAAATCCCAGAAGCTCGTAAGCGTATCACCATGTACCCACACGAGTTCTCAGGCGGCATGCGTCAGCGTGTAATGATCGCAATGGCACTACTGTGTCGTCCAAAACTGCTTATTGCGGATGAGCCAACGACGGCATTGGACGTTACGGTTCAAGCGCAGATCATGGATCTGCTGAACGAACTGAAATCTGAGTTCAACACTGCAATCATCATGATCACGCACGACCTTGGTGTCGTAGCGGGTTCTTGTGACAAAGTACTGGTGATGTACGCAGGTCGTACCATGGAGTACGGCACTGTGAACGAAATCTTCTACAACCCAAGCCACCCTTACGCGGAAGGTCTATTGAAGGCGATTCCTCGTTTGGATACAGAAGGCGAGATTCTACCGACGATTCCTGGCAACCCGCCTAACTTGCTTCGTCTACCACCTGGCTGCCCTTACCAAGATCGCTGCCACCGCGTGATGGATCGTTGTAAGCGTGAAGCACCAATTCTGACGCCGTTTGGTGATGGTCGTCAGCGTGCATGTTTTTCTGAATGGGAGGCTTGGAGCAAATGAGTACAGACAAAAAACTAATTCTGGATGTATCTGATCTGAAAGTTCACTTCAGCATTGCATCAAAATCTGCATGGCCTTGGGCAAAACCTTCAAGCCTAAAAGCGGTAGACGGCGTAAACGTTCGTCTATACGAAGGTGAGACTCTTGGGGTAGTAGGTGAGTCTGGTTGTGGTAAGTCGACGTTTGCTCGCGCGATCATTGGTTTGGTTGAAGCAACAGATGGCGAAGTAGTTTGGTTAGGCCAAGACCTAACGAAGATGAAAGACGTCCAACGTCGTGAAACACGCAAAGAAATCCAAATGATTTTCCAAGATCCTTTGGCTTCTTTGAACCCGCGTATGACAGTCGGCGACATCATCGCTGAGCCGCTAGAGACGTTCTACCCAGAACTGACTAAGCAAGAAGTGAAAGACCGCGTTAAAGAGATGATGGCGAAGGTAGGTCTACTGCCAAACGTTATCAACCGTTACCCACACGAGTTCTCAGGTGGTCAGTGTCAACGTATTGGTATCGCTCGTGCGCTTATTCTAAAGCCGAAGATGATCATCTGTGACGAACCGGTATCAGCACTGGACGTATCGATTCAAGCTCAGGTTGTTAACCTATTGAAAGAGCTTCAGAAAGAGCTTGGTCTTTCATTGGTATTCATCGCGCACGATTTGTCAGTGGTGAAACACATCTCTGACCGCGTATTGGTTATGTACCTAGGTAACGCTGTTGAACTGGGTGAGGCGGAAGCATTGTTTGCCGATCCAAAACACCCATACACACGTGCGTTGATGTCAGCGGTTCCAATTCCGGATCCGGAAATTGAACGCAGCAAGAAGATTCAGATGCTAGAAGGTGATCTACCATCACCAATTAATCCTCCTTCTGGTTGTGTGTTCCGTACTCGTTGTCCTCAAGCGACGGATGAGTGTGCGAAGACCAGACCACACATCGAAGGTTCAGACGTTCACGCGGTATCTTGTCTACACGTAGCAGTGTAATTAAATTCAGCCTGTGACGGGCTTAAGCGCGGCTCCTTTTATAGGGTCGCGCTTTTTTTATGCCTACGATATTGGCCGGAATTAGTTCATTCGAAATTCTTGAACAAGATGGACTAAGTGGCCGGATTATAAGCTTTGCGTGATTCGCTAATATAGTGGAAAACAAATTATGAGGAGAGCAGTCATGGGTAAGTTAGTTGAGGGCGTTTGGCACGATGTATGGTACGAGACTAAATCTAATGGCGGTAAGTTCGTTCGTGAAGATGCAGGCTTTCGTAATTGGATAAAGAACAAACCCGATGCGATATTCCAGCCTGAAACGGGCCGTTACCACCTTTACGTTTCTCTTGCTTGTCCGTGGGCGCACCGCACGCTGATCTTCCGCAAACTCAAAGGTTTGGAAAATCACATCGATGTCACGGTCGTTTGCCCAGACATGCTCAGCGAAGGTTGGCAGATGGGCTTACCTGAGCCACTGTTTGGCCATACTCGTATGCACCAAATCTACACTCAAGCTAAGCCCGATTACACTGGTCGCGTTACCGTTCCGGTTTTGTGGGACAAAAAGACCAACACCATCGTGTCGAATGAGTCGTCTGAAATCATCCGTATGTTTAACTCTGAGTTTAACGAACTCACCGGTAATAACGATGATTATTACCCAGAGCAACTTCAAAGCGTGATTGATGAGTGGAATGACTACATTTACCCGAACGTGAATAATGGCGTATACCGTTGTGGTTTTGCGACAACGCAAGAAGCTTATGAAGAGGCGTTTGATTCACTGTTTGCCGCACTGGATAAAATCGATGCTCACCTTGCAACGCATCGTTATCTAGCGGGTAATAAAATCACCGAAGCGGATTGGCGCTTGTTTACGACCCTTGTTCGCTTTGATGCGGTATACGTAGGTCATTTCAAATGTAATAAACAACGCATTGCGGATTACCCAAATATTCAGGGTTATTTAAAAGAGCTATACCAAGTAGAAGGCGTGGCAGAAACCACAGACTTCTACCACATTAAGCGTCACTACTATTTCAGTCACACTGGTATCAACCCAACACAAGTGGTACCAAAAGGCCCTGAATTAGATTTGGATTCGCCTTATGGTCGAGAATCTATCTAAGTTTCAAACCGCTAAGAAAAGTGCTACTTGATGTGGCGCTTTTCTTTTTTCTCAATATCTTCTCACCATCACAGCTTCTTCCTACCGATCACATAAACTGATGATATAACAACCGAACTTTGACTGAGGTGGGGTATGGATATCAATGAGTTTGTCAGTGGCGAGCATCTAATTTGGAATCTGTTTGTTGCTCTGCTTTTGGGGGCGATTGTGGGAACTCAACGTGGCTGGGTGATGCGTAACAGTGTCGAAGGCAGTCGCGTTGCAGGTATTCGCACCTTTTCTTTAGTCGGTTTGCTTGGTGGCTTGGTTGGTATTCTTGCCAATCTGTATACGCCTTTGCTACTCGGCTTTGCTCTTATTGCTTTGGTTATTCTTGCTTGCATTGCATTTGTTATTCAGCAAAAAAAGAGCGAGGATATCAGCATCACCGGCGTGGTCAGTTTGGTGATCACCTTTGTACTTGGCAGTCTGGCTGTTTCAGGTGAAGCGGTGCTGGCTGCGGCAGCAGCAGTCATCACAGCTGTCGTGCTGGATAACAAGAAAGAGCTTCATCAGGCTTTGCAGCGCCTTCAAGAGTACGAACTCGATGCAGCTTTGCGTCTACTGCTTATTTCCATCGTTTTATTGCCTCTTTTACCCAACCAAGCTTACGGTCCTTGGAAGGCGCTGAACCCTTATGAGATTTGGTGGATGGTGGTACTGATCGCCAGTATTTCATTTGTCGGTTATTTCGCGATTAAGATCGGCGGAGCGAAGCGGGGCATATTGTTTACGTCTGTCTTCGCTGGCTTAAGTTCTTCTACCGCACTGACGTTGCAGTTCTCTCATCTTTCACGTGAGCAGGAAGGCATCAGTCCTCTGCTGGCAAGCGGAATCTTATTGAGTTGCGGCACTATGTTTCCTCGCTTGTTGATTGTCCTATCTGTTCTCAATCCTCAATTAGTTAGTTTGTTATGGCCGATTGTCTTAGTCATGATGATTGCACTTTATTTGCCGGCTTGGTGGATATGGCGTCGAAGTGAAGTCGAGAAGATAGAGCAATCAAACAAACAGACTAACCCGTTGGCGCTTCAATCAGCACTGTTCTTTGGTGTTGTGTTGGCGATCATTATGTTGTTATCTCATGCACTTTCAGATTGGTTTGGTAGTGCAGGTATCTTAGTTCTATCTGCGGTGTCAGGGATTACGGATGTTGACGCCATTTCACTGACTTTAGGGCGTCAAAGTACTCAGTCTTTGGCGATCGATGTTGCTGTGCTCGGGATATTTATCGCGGCTTCAGTGAATACCATTGTTAAGATGGGGATGGTACTTATGATAGGCGCTCGTCAACTGTGGGCTAAGGTTGTTCCACCCATGTTGAGTTCGGTTTGTTTGGGTGGGCTTGTCTATTTGGCGCTTTAGAACAAATAACCGTCTGATGCAAAAACAATTTATTAGGTCGCGAGCTAGGTTCCAATCTGTAATTATCAATCAAGTAAAACTCATTCCTTTTTCTATACTGATTCACCAAGTGCTGAGCTTTCGTGCTAAGCGCTAGGAATCTGAACAAGGAAGAAACGATATGATTACTGTATTTCCAGGAGTGGTCGAAGGTACGGGCTTTAAATGGAAAACCGTGGAACAACCTATTACTAAATATAACGACGCTGTGGCCTATTTACGCCAATCTAGTGCGGCGGCAGCACTATTAGATTTTCTTTCGGGAGGCGAAGAGGTCACGTTGCTTTGTACAACTGACACAACCAGCAGCTTTTTTCCTGCAGAAATCGTAAAACAAGCAGGCTGCAATGTTCGCGGCAGTTTAGTGACTTGGAATCCTTTTGATAGCTTGAATGTAAACGACATTAAGCGCAACAAACCCGTTGGGCGCAGTCGTGTGCCAAACAAAAATGTATCTAGAGGGACGCAGTCACCAGCAGTTGGACTTATTCATGAGTTTGGTCACGCGCGTCAATACATGTTGAAACGAGATTGGTTCATGACGCACTATCGCGCAGCCTCAAGTGGCAGCGATAGCGATAGGCTCATCATAGAAAATGATAACTTGCTTACCGTAGAGTCCGTCGTTGCTCGCCAGCTCAATGAAGGTGTTCGTTGGAAGTATAGGGATATTGGATCGAGTAATACGAATTTGAACGTGCAGTATCAATTAAATCGTCCAATGGACCCGATTCTTGTCTAGCAACATGAAATAAAAAACCTCGCCACGGCGAGGTTTTTTCATTCAGAAAGGTGCGGTTAATTAGTTAACTGCTTTTTCTTTTGCTTGGTCAGCTTGATCTGCCTGAATCGCAGTTAGAGCAACTGTGTACACGATATCGTCTACTAGTGCACCGCGAGATAGATCGTTTACAGGCTTGCGCATACCTTGCAGCATTGGACCGATAGATACTAGGTCAGCTGAACGTTGTACCGCTTTGTAAGTCGTGTTACCAGTGTTTAGGTCTGGGAATACGAATACTGTTGCTTTACCTGCTACTGGAGAGTTAGGCGCTTTAGAAGCTGCCACGTTCTCCATGATCGCTGCGTCGTACTGTAGAGGACCGTCGATCACTAGAGCTGGACGTTTCTCTTGAGCAATCTTAGTTGCTTCACGTACTTTATCTACGTCTGCACCCTTACCAGATTCACCAGTAGAGTAAGAGATCATAGCAACGCGAGGGTCGATACCGAATGCCGCTGCAGAATCAGCAGATTGGATAGCGATTTCAGCAAGCTGTTCCGCTGTTGGATCTGGGTTGATCGCACAGTCACCGTAAACCAATACTTGGTCAGGTAGCAGCATGAAGAATACAGAAGATACGATAGACGCATCAGGTGCAGTCTTGATGATTTGGAACGGAGGAACGATAGTGTTTGCTGTGGTGTGAACAGCACCAGAAACTAGGCCGTCTACTTCGTCGTTCTCAAGCATCATTGTGCCTAGGAATACTGAATCTTGTAGCTTCTCACGAGCAACAACTTCAGTCATACCTTTCGCGCCACGTAGCTCAACTAGACGAGCAACGTAGTTTTCACGAACTTCATCAGAGTTGATGATAGTTACGCCAGCACCTAGCTCAACGCCTTGTTGTGCAGCAACGCGACGGATTTCGTCTGGGTTACCTAGAAGCACACATTCAGCGATACCGCGCTCAGCACAGATAGCCGCAGCTTTAACTGTACGTGGCTCGTCACCTTCAGGAAGAACGATACGCTTGCCAGCTTTACGAGCGAACTCAGTTAGCTGGTAACGGAATGCTGGTGGGCTTAGACGACGAGACTTCTGAGTGCCTTCAGTCATAGACTCGATCCAGTTACCGTCGATGTGACCTGCAACGTGCTCGTTGATGAACTCGATACGCTCTTTATCGTCTGCAGGTACTTCGATAGAGAAGCTCTGTAGGTTTAGAGAAGTCTGCCAAGTGTTACCTTGTGCTTTGAAGATCGGTAGACCAGTTTCGAACGCTGGCTTACAAAGACCAGTGATCTCTTCAGGGATGTCGTAACCGCCAGTCAATAGAACTGCACCGATATCAACACCGTTCATTGCTGCAAGTGCTGCTGCAACGATTACGTCTGGACGGTCTGCTGAAGTAACAAGTAGAGAACCTGGTTTGAAGTGCTCAATCATGTTTGGCAGAGAACGTGCACAGAAAGTGATGCTCTTGATACGACGAGTTGCAATGTCACCTTCGTTGATGATATCAGCGTTTAGGTGCTGAGCCATATCGATTGCACGAGTAGCGATAAGATCGATGCTCCATGGCACGCAACCTAGTACACGAATTGGAGAAGTGTTGAAGATTTCCATCACTTTCATTTCGTTTTGCTTCGCGCTGTCTGCATCGTCAAAGATTTCAGATAGGTCAGGGCGAGTACGGCCAGCTTCGTCAACAGGTGCGTTTAGCTTGTTGATGATTACGCCAGAGATGTTCTTGTTCTTAGTACCACCGAAGTTAGAACATGCTACTTCGATGCGCTCTTTAAGTTGAGCTGGGTTGTCTGTACCAGGAGTTGCAACAAGAACGATTTCCGCACCTAGAGTTGCTGCGATTTCCGCGTTCACTTGGTTAGCGAATGGGTGCTTACGAGTTGGTACTAGACCTTCGATAAGCGTTACGTCTGCATCTTTGTTGATTTGGTTGTAACGCTCAACAACAGTTTCTAGCAGCTCGTCCATGTTGTCGTTACCGATTAGGCTTTCAGCAACAGACATCGCTAGTGGTTGACCGATCTTCATATCGCTGTTGTAACCAACGATAGTTGAAGTTAGATCAGGTTGATCACCGCCAGAACGTGGCTGTGAAATTGGTTTGTAGAAAGAAACCTTAACGCCTTTGCGCTCCATTGCGCGAAGAACACCCATGCTTACGCTAGTTAGACCAACACCAGCACTTGCAGGGATAAGCATAATAGTACGAGACATTCGTAGAGTACCTTTAGCTATTGGGGGATAAAAGCTCAACTCTTATTCCATGAATAATTCAGAGAATAGGAGTTAAGCCCCTAAGAAATTCTTTTGGAAGAAAAACTGGCTAGCCGAGTGGCTAGCCAGTTAAATCTATTAAAGACCTGCTAGGCGTGCAGTGTCTTCAGCAATTACTAGCTCTTCGTTAGTAGAGATAACCATTGCTGGGATACGGCTGTTAGCTGTAGTGATAGTACCTTCGCCGCCGAAACGTGCTTTAAGGTTAGCTTCACCATCAACTTCGATACCGAAGATACCTAGACGGTTTAGAACCATTTCACGGATAGGACCAGAGTTTTCGCCGATACCGCCAGTGAAAGTGATTGCGTCTAGACGACCTTCCATAGAAGCAGTGTAACCCGCTACGTACTTAGCTAGACGGTGACAGAACACGTCCATTGCACGAGTTGCTTCTTCTTTCTCACCGTAGTTGTCTTCAACGAAACGACAGTCAGAAGTCACTTCAGTTAGACCAGCAAGACCAGACTCTTTAGTTAGCATGTTGTTGATTTCTTCAACAGAGTAACCTAGAGCGTCGTGTAGGTGGAATACGATAGCTGGGTCGATATCACCACAACGAGTACCCATTACTAGACCTTCAAGAGGAGTAAGACCCATAGAAGTGTCTACAGATTTACCGTTCTTGATTGCACAAACAGAAGCACCGTTACCTAGGTGACAGTTGATGATGTTTACTTCTTCAACTGGCTTGTTTAGTAGGCCTGCAACTTCACGAGTGATGAATAGGTGTGAAGTACCGTGCATGCCGTAACGACGGATACCGTGCTCTTTGTATAGTTTGTATGGAAGAGCGTATAGGAAAGACTCTTCAGGCATAGTTTGGTGGAACGCAGTGTCGAATACAGCAACGTTTTGAAGCTCTGGGAAGTTATGCTTAGCAGCTTCGATACCGATGATGTGCGCTGGGTTGTGAAGCGGTGCGAAAGTCGCAGCGTCTTGAATACCTTTTAGTACGTCATCAGTGATTAGTGCAGATTGAGTGAACTGCTCACCACCGTGTACGATACGGTGACCGATAGCGCCTAGGTTAGCTTTAAGCTCTGGCTTAGAAGCAAGAATAGTTTCAACCATGAACGCTAGTGCTTCTTCGTGTGCTGCACCGTTACCTAGTTGAGCTTCGTGTTTACCGTCAAGTTTCCACTTGATACGTGCTTCAGGAAGGTGAAGACATTCAGCAAGACCTGATAGGTGCTCTGCACCTGTTTCTGCATCAACAACAGCAAATTTAAGAGAAGAACTACCGCAGTTTAAAACTAAAACTAGCTTAGACATGTGTGACTACCTGTTATTCGTCTGATCAAAATCAGTTAAAGGATGAAAAATTAATCACAAGAATAGACGATACCGCCAAGGGTGCGTACTAATCTTGGTCAAAAATTGTTCTAATTCCGTATAAATGAATAGTGATGAACCCATCCACCACTATGAAGCGATCCGTGCAGAATAAAATCTCGGAGTTGCTTAAATTGTAAATAACAGCAACAATGAGATTGAGGGTCTGCAAAGGATAGCGATAATAGGCAATGATAACAAAAAAATTTTGAAAGAATATTAACTTTCATCAATTTTTTGCGCCTTCAGTTGAAATGTTCAACTATTTTTTAGTGAGAGAGCGGTATGAGCAAACAAGTCGGATTGATCCATAGCCTGAAAGACGGCCAAAGTTACATGGAGATCTGGCCGGTTCGTAAAGAGCTGAACGCCATTTTTCCCGAACAACGCATTATTAAAGCAACGCGCTTTGGCATTAAAGTGATGCCAGCGGTCGCCGCGATCGGTGTGCTCACTCAAATGGCATTTAATAACTATGACGCACTTCCTCAAGCGATCGTAGTTGCGCTGTTCGCAATCAGCATGCCGCTGCAAGGTATGTGGTGGTTAGGCAGTCGTTCCAACACCAAATTGCCGCCAGCGTTGGCCTCTTGGTATCGCGAACTGCACCAAAAAATTACGGAATCAGGATTTGCACTAGAGCCAGCAAAAGCTCGTCCAAGATACAAAGAACTTGCGGTGATCCTAAACCGAGCGTTCCGCCAGTTGGATAAGACTGCATTAGAGCGTTGGTTCTAACTCCTCAAATCTACAATTAACTCATTGAAATGGAGTGTGCTTTCTAGCCACTCCATTTTTTATGCCTGCAACATGACTTTTCGCCCTTATCTTAGTTTGCAATAACCGCCTCTCGTACCGATTGCGAGATCACAAATGTTACTTTGTTGTTAAATCTTACTTTTCTTTCCCAACACTTAGCGTTAATAATGACAATTAGATGCACAAAAAGTGCGCAGCAATAAACACAACATCCCATCTTCCGCATTATTTCTGTTGAGCATTCATTTTCGATGAGGCTTTCAGTTCAAGGACGAAGAGACATCAAGGAGTCATGATGAAAACGAAACGTTTACTCGCCACTGCTATTCTTGCCGCGACCACGGTTTTTTCCTCAGCTAATGTGCTTGCTAACACTGCGACGGTTGCTGTTTCACAAATCGTGGAGCACCCTGCGCTCGACGCGACTCGCCAAGGCTTATTAGATGGCTTGAAAGCGAAAGGATATGAGCAAGGGAAGAACCTAGAATTTGACTACAAAACCGCACAAGGTAACCCAGCTATAGCAGTACAGATTGCGCGTCAGTATGTGGGGGAGAGTCCTGATGTGCTAGTGGGTATTGCCACACCATCGGCTCAAGCTTTGGTGTCCGCAACGCGTTCTATTCCAGTGGTGTTTACTGCGGTAACGGATCCGGTGGGCGCAAAGCTTGTGAAATCCATGCATCAACCGGGCAAAAACGTAACGGGTCTTTCTGATTTATCTCCGGTTGCTCAACATGTTGCTTTGATTCAAGAGATCTTGCCAGAAGCGAAATCCATTGGCGTGGTCTACAACCCTGGTGAAGCCAATGCAGTGACTTTGGTGCAACTGTTAAAAGAGAGTGCAGAAGCAAATGGACTTAAAGTGGTTGAAGCGACGGCACTGAAAAGCGCAGATGTTCAATCCGCGACCCAAGCCATTGCTGCTAAATCAGATGTGATTTATGCACCGACAGATAACACGGTAGCCAGTGCGATAGAGGGCATGATCGTGGCTGCAAATCAAGCTAAGAAACCAGTATTTGGTGGAGCGACGTCTTATGTAGAAAAAGGCGCGATCGCAAGCTTGGGCTTTGATTACTACCAAGTCGGTGTTCAAACCGCTGAGTATGTTGCGGCTATTTTGGAAGGACAAGAGCCGGGCAAGCTAGACGTAAAAGTCGCAACGGGCTCAGACCTTGTTGTCAATGAAGGAGCGGCAACCAAGCTTGGTATTCAGTTACCAAGTTCAGTTGTAAAACGTGCGACCAGCATGCAGTAAGAGTGACGTTCAGGTCGGCGTAATGCCGACCTGATTTGTGCAGAAAGGAGCAGTTATGTCTGCATTTGCTTTTTTTGGTGCGCTCGAAATTGGCCTCATTTACGGCTTAGTGGCTTTGGGCGTTTACCTTACGTTTCGTGTTCTTGATTTTCCTGATTTAAGTGTCGACGGCAGTTTCCCGATGGGCGCCGCCGTTGCCGCGACTGCAATCGTCGCCGGCATCAACCCTTGGATCGCAACCGGAATGGCTGTTATTGCTGGTGGGATGACTGGGTGGGTGACCGCTTTTCTTGCGGTTCGATGCGGAATTCTCCACCTATTGGCTTCTATTCTTACCATGATTGCGGCGTTCTCTATCAATATTCGCATCATGGGTAAGCCCAATATGGCCCTGCTAGGGGAGGACACCATTCTTACTCCGTTTGAAGCCATGGGAGATTCTATGTACATCCGGCCGTTAGTTGTCGGTGTACTAGTCTTGCTCTCTGCTTTGTTTGTCGTACGTCTCCTTAACAGTGACTTTGGTTTAGGGCTAAGAGCGACGGGTGTGAACGCTCGAATGGTGGCCGCACAAGGAGCAAGTACCGCTTTTTATACCTACTTTGGCCTCGCGCTTTCTAATGGCTTTGTCGGTTTTGCTGGTGCTCTATTTGCTCAAACCAACAGCTTTGCTGATGTCACTTCTGGTGTGGGTACAATCGTAGTTGGTTTAGCTGCAGTGATCCTCGGCCAAACTCTGATACCAGGGCGCAAAATCTGGGTTGCGGTTTGTGCGGTAATAATCGGCTCAGTGCTTTACCGTCTGGCTGTTGCCTTTGCGTTGAGCTCCGGCATGTTTGGTCTACAAGCATCGGACCTAAACTTAGTGACGGCTGTGCTCGTTGCAGTGGCGTTGATTGCGCCAAAACTGAAACAGAGAATGAAAGCAAAACAACGCGCGACCAGTGCGAAACAAGCCGCATCAAAAAATGGTTCGGAGGAGGCGCTATGATTGAATTAAACAATATCCAAGTGACCTTTAATCCCGGAACCATTTTGGAAAACAGAGCCTTGAAAGGTGTCTCGTTAGAAGTACCCGAACATCAGTTTCTCACCGTCATTGGCTCCAACGGCGCAGGGAAATCGACCTTGCTCGGGGCGGTGACTGGGGAAACGCCGATGATTGGCGGCCAGGTGATCATTGATGGGCAAGATGTAACCCGGAAAACCGTGGCGCAACGAGCGACTCAATGTGCTCGTGTATTTCAAGACCCTTTAGCGGGTACTTGTGGGGATTTGTCCATTGAAGAAAACATGGCATTAGCTTACATGCGGGGTAAGCGTCGTGGTTGGGGAATGGCGCTCTCTTCTCAACGTCGCAAGCTTTTCCAAGAGCGCATTAGTACTCTTGGGTTAGGGCTTGAGGATCGTCTTGGTGACAGTATTGGTTTGCTCTCCGGCGGACAACGACAAGCGGTCAGTTTGGTCATGGCAACACTAGCAGACAGTAAGCTGTTGTTGTTAGATGAGCATACCGCTGCGTTAGATCCGCGCATGGCGGCTTTTGTTATCGATCTAACAAAGCGTATCGTCAGCGAGTTCAACCTCACAGTAATGATGGTGACGCACTCAATGAAAGACGCGCTGGCTTGCGGTGACAGAACGGTCATGCTGCACCAAGGTGAGATTGTTCTTGATGTCGCAGGTGAGCAACGTGCCAATATGCAAGTCCCAGACTTACTAGAAATGTTCTCTAAAGTGCGTGGTGAAGAGTTGGCAGATGACAGCTTGTTACTGAGCTAACTTAAAGAAAGCGCGAAACTACGCCTACCAAACGTGATCCTCCTTGAGAAAATTGCATTTAAGGCAATGTCGAAAGGAGGATTTTTCGGTAAATACTCTTTATTAAAATAGTAGAATATTCCAATACTAAGAGCACTTACCATGACCCTTCCATTTATCTTCCATAGCCAGACTGAAGATGGCTTTGTATTTGATGGTGAACTGCTGACCGTCACTCTGAAAACTGAAAACGTTAAGTTTGATAGCGTGCACGTACGCTGTGAGCCTGACAACGAAGAATATCTAATTGAAATGCTACCTTGCGGCAAGGCTGGTGAGCTTCAACTATGGCAAGCACAGTTCGCGGCGAACCGAGATCGTGATGTCACTCATTACGTATTCAAACTCATCAAAGGCAATCAGCAACTTTGGTTGGATGGGCGAGGTGTACATAAACGTATGCCACCAAAAGAATTCCACTTTAAGCTGAACACGCAGTCTCAGCCACCGAGTTGGGTGCAAGAACAAGTCTTCTATCAAATCTTCCCAGACCGTTTTGCAGCTAGCCAAGATGAGCAAGCAATTCGAAATGCTTATGCGCAATACAACCCAGATACCATGGTGAAATCTTGGGGAGAGGCGGTAGGTTCTCATCAAAATACGGGCGCGCGCGAGTTCTTTGGCGGCGATTTGAAAGGCGTTGAAGAGAAACTCGATTATTTAGATGACTTAGGTGTGACTGCGTTGTATTTCAATCCTATTTTCACGGCGCCAAGCAACCATAAGTACGATACGAAAGACTACCTTAATATTGATCCAATGTTTGGCACTAACGAACAGTTTGCGCAGTTGTGTGAGCAAATTCGTGGCAAACAGATGAAGATTGTTTTGGATGCCGTATTTAACCACACGTCCGTTCATCACCCATGGTTCGATATTAAACAAGAAGGTCAGGGGGCTTACGGCAATCCGGACTCGGACTTTCGCGACTATTACTTCTTCGAGGGACAAACCAACAATTACATTGGCTGGAAAGGCATTGGCAATTTGCCGGTTCTGAACTTTGAGAACGAGCAAGTTCGCGATCACATCTACCAAGGTGAAGAGGCGGTGATTAAACACTGGCTCAAACCACCATATTCTGTCGATGGTTGGCGCTTTGACGTTATTCACATGTTGGGTGAAGGCGATGGCGCAAAGAACAATGCGCATTATGTGGAAGCGTTCCGCAAAGCAACCAAAGCGATCAACCCTAGTGCTTATGTGTTAGGTGAGCATTTCTTTGAGGCGACACAATGGTTACAAGGTGGGCAAGAAGATGGCGCAATGAACTACTACGGCTTTGCTCATCCAGTTCGTGCTCTGATTGCTAAGCAAGACATCATGTATGACCCGATTGACATCGATGCTTTAGATTTTAAAGAGTGGATGGATGAGGCGCGAGCCAAAGTCCCATTTGCAAACCAATTGTCTCAGCTTAATCAGTTAGATAGTCATGATACCGCCCGTTTTCTGACGCTTTTAGACGGCGATAACGAAAAAATGCGAATCGCACTGGCTTTACTCATGACTTACATAGGTACGCCTTGCCTCTATTACGGGAGTGAAGTGGGATTAGAAGGTGGGCTTGATCCTGACAACCGCCGCTGCTTCCCGTGGGATCAGGTTGCCGAGTCTGAGTGGCTGCCTTTGTATCGTGACTGGATAAGAATTCGCAAGCAATACAAGGCACTACAGTCCGGTAGTTTGCAATGGCTACACTGTGATGAGCAGGTCATGGTATACGCTCGACAATGGAAAGAAGAAACAATAGTTGTGGCATTTAACCTAAGTAAATACGAACAAAATGTTAACCTGCCTTTATGGCAACTTGGCTTAAATGCAACACACTTGCATCAAATATTAGACAAAGGTGAAGTCGAGGTGGCTGAACGTCATTTTTCTGTCAATATCCCAGCATTGAACTGCAAAATATGGCAAGTGAAGTGACACCTGATGCCTTATTTATTAAAATTTATGAATACATAAGTGAAAAACTATAAATAGCCCTTCGATAATCAGTACTTTCGAAGGGCTGAAATTATTAAAAGCCAATGGTGTTCAATGGGTAATAAAAGGCGATTTAGCCTCAAGTTTGTCATCTTCTTCCCTCTATTTTTGTTTGTCGCAGTTATGATCGTGACTGCGAAGAACTATTACGATGCGATGAATCATTACATCACGTTGGAGTATGCGCAGATTGATCGTGCGCTGAACCGAGCGATTAAAGTGCTTACCGCTTTAGACTACAGCTTTGTTAATTATTCAAATCCAGCCCATCCTTTGTTTCAAGAACACAACCATATGATAAGAAATGGCATGTGTTACGTATGGCCCATTGACGTATTGCTCTTAGAAAACAAACATTCGGGAGGTTTACCTGCGGTCGAACTGGATTACATGATTGTTGGTCAAAAAGAATTATGTGAGCAAGGCTCCGCTCTGTTTAATTTGGCAGAAAAGAAAGCGGGTTTTGCGCCGTCATTGTCGTTTTTGCACGATATTGAATCGCACATTATAGGTATCCACTATATCGACCAGCGTGGCTACGTTATCTCATCGCCAGATACCTATGCTGAAAACTTTTCCCAAGAGCTATGGAATACGCTAAAAGCGCGACCATTTTGGCAAAAAACAGCTCAAGAAACCGTAAAAGTCACCATGTCAGGTCCTGCGCCAATGCTGGCTCGTCGTGATGGTCAAGTCATCAGCTTGACAGTACCTATTTATGAGAAGGCTGTTCATCAAGGGGTTCTATCCATTGATTTTGATGTTGATGAACTACTTAAGACCAATGAGAATCTCGCGGGTAAGCTGCATATCATTTCTAACGTCACGCCGATACCTCAAAACGCAATGCGAATTCAACCTGTGGAGCACGACCGTTTAAGTGCTGACCACAGCATTTATTACGAATACAAACTGTGGAGCGAGTTCAAGAATCTGTTGGCGTTCGAGAAATACAGCGTTGCGGTTGCATTCTTTATCTATGTGTTGAGTACCGTTGCTCTATTCTTGGTCAATACACAAACAGAGCGCCGTTACTTCAAAGAGTTGGCGGCGAAAGACCCGATGACGGGTTTACTGAATCGACGTGGCATGCAAGCGGTATGGCGCAACAAAATGACCAAGAAGCACGTCGCGCTTGCCGTTTTTGATATCGATGATTTTAAAGCGATTAACGATACCTATGGGCATGATGTCGGTGATGATGCGATTCGTCTTGTGGCTAAGTGTATTCGTGACAATATTCGTCATTCGGATGTGGCATCGCGTTTTGGTGGTGAAGAGTTTGTTCTTGCCATCTACGATGAAGATTTCGATAGCATGTTACGTATATTGGAGCGCGTTAGAAGTGCGATTAGTAAAAACTCGAAAAGGGTGGTTGCTGGTGGTTTTACAGTATCAGGCGGTGTCGAGTTCAAGTCTTCTTCTCAATTGGAAAGCTTTGACGAACTGTTCAAAGTGGCCGATGAAAAGCTCTATGAAGCAAAGAGCACCGGCAAGAATAAGATTTGCTACTAAGACGCAGATAAAACAAAAGGGCGAATTCATCGCCCTTTTTTGATCTTTAAAACTGCTCTAACTTGCTTTACGCGACGCGAGACTGCAACTCGTCACGATAACGCTGAATGTGTTCAACGATTGGTGCCGCTTTGTTGAACGTGCGGATCTCGCGGAACAGATCATTTGCTTCTGGGTAAGCTTGGCGTAAGTAAGAGAACCACTGTTTTACGCGGTTCGGATAATACAAACCTTTGTCACCTTTCATTTCAAACTGAGAGTAGTAAATCAGTAGCTCTACGACTTCTTCCCAAACCATTGGCTTATGGTTGTATTTCACCATATTACCCAGATTTGGAATATTGAATGCACCGCGACACACCATCAGGGAATCAACGCCTGTGGTTTCAATACAGCGTTGACCATCTTCGTAGTTCCAAATTTCACCATTCGCAATTAATGGAATGTCAAAGCGTTCACGGATTTGGGTGATGTATTCCCACTTGATTTCAGAGGCTTTGTAGCCGCCTTGTTTTGTACGGGCATGGACCGTCAGTTCGTTTGCCCCAGCAGATTGAATGGCATCAACAATCTCAAAACAGTCTTCAGGGTTTTCCCATCCGAGACGAATTTTAGCGCTAACAGGAATATCGTTTGGAACAGCGTCACGACATGCTTTTACCACGTTATGAATCAGTTCTGGATGTTGAAGAAGTGCCGCGCCACCTTTACTCTTGTTCACCAAGCGAGCCGGGCAGCCGAAGTTAAGGTCGATACCGCGCGCACCAAGCTCAGCGGCTTTGATTGCGTTTTCTGCCATCCAATTTGGTTCTTGACCAAGTAATTGTACGTGAACAGGTACGCCAGATGCAGTTTGTGAGCCTTGAAGAAGCTCAGGGCACAGACGATGGAATACGTGATCAGGTAACAGCTGATCGATCACTCGAACAAACTCTGTCACACACAGATCATAGTCGTTTATCTCGGTCAGGATTTGGCGCATCAAATGGTCCAAAACGCCTTCCATCGGGCCTAATACAACTCGCATAGCTTGCCTAATACAGTTTGGTGGTAAAAAGGAGGGCGATTGTAGCGATGTGAGTGAAGTTTGTCATTAAAAGACTCATCAGCATCGAGCGACATCAACTAGCATCTTATTAGCTCTAGGGTATAATGCCGCCAAATTCATGGGAAACCAGATGTCATGCAATACACATTAATTGAGAAAGGTGAAGTTCAGCTAGACGAATCTTCACTGTTTTTGGAAGGTGCAGTATTTGCTGCAAACCTGATGACAAAACCGCTAACACCAGAAAGCTGGCTAGAGCCACTACTTGGTGAAGGTTTTAAAGCCATTCAGCCAGCTGTTGAAGAGCAGATTCACAAACAGCATAACTACATTCTGCGTAATGAGTACTCGATTCTTACGCTGACCAATAGTGACGCAGAGCAGCTCGCAGACTTTGCTGAAGGCTTTATGTCTGTGTGGCCAATGATTGAAGAGCAATGGCACGAGGTTGTGCTCAACGATGGTCTAGAGCGTATGCTGCAAGCATTATTGACCACCATGATGTTGGCGATTGATGAAGAGCAAACACAACAGCAAATGCGTGATGCAGGTATTGAGAACCCGCCAGCGTTAGCCGATTTTGTTGATCAACTTGATCTCATGATTAACGAAGTCGCGCTTGGTGCTGATGAGTTGATGGTAGGCAAAAAATCTAAGAGCTTGAACCCGTTTAAAGACGTTGGCCGTAACGACCCTTGTCCTTGTGAAAGTGGTAAGAAGTTCAAACAGTGTTGCGGTAAGTAATGGCAATATAAATAAAAAGCCGACCTTGTGGTCGGCTTTTTTGATCTACTTGATCGGTATTCAGCGTGAAAAGTTATTACCGATTACTGAATTGGATTTTTACGCTTACCACTAAAGAACTGAGCAATCACGATGAATGCAAGTGCAACCAAGTTACCTGCGAAGATGACAACCAACCACTGAGGCATTGAAAGGCCAAAGAATTGCCAAACAATCTTCGCACAGTCGCCATACGCTTCGAACATCCAAGGCGCCCATTGGTTAAGCGGTGCCCAGCTTGGAAAAGTCACGAATAAATCACACGTTGCGAATGGTGATGGGTTGAACTGATAGTCGACGTGCTGCATCGCCAGCATCAAACCTTTATAAGCACTTGCTCCCCATGCAGCTAACGCTATCCAGCGCACGAGAGGGTTGTTTGGTGCAATAAGACCAATCATTGCCGCGACACCAATTCCCATCATAGCGACACGTTCATAGATACACATAACACATGGTGCTAGCATCATGACGTGTTGAAAGAATAGGGCACAAGCTTCAAAAAAGACGATGGCCAAAAGGAGTAGGAGCCAAGATAAGCGTCCCTTCGAAAACTGGTTAAGTGATGCAAAAATACTCACGGTTACAATCCTGTCTGAAAATATAAAAAAGCTCTGATTACTCAGAGCTTTTTAACTTGGATAAGTTTCCTAATCAACTCAAATTTTTAGTGTCCACCTGACACAACTGGAGTTAGATCACCACTACTTGGCACAATCCAGCCCGCATCGTAGAAGAATGCTGTTGCTGGTTCTAGGAAGAACATGATGCCCATCAAGCCAACAAGCGCTAATACAACCGTGTAAGGAAGCGCCATGATAACCATGCGACCGTATGATAGACGAATCAAAGGTGCTAGTGCTGATGTCAGTAGGAATAGGAACGCAGCTTGGCCGTTTGGCGTTGCAACTGAAGGTAGGTTAGTACCTGTGTTGATTGCAACGGCTAGTAGGTCGAACTGTTCACGAGTGATAAGGCCTTCAATAAGTGCTGTCTTCACTTCGTTAATGTAAACTGTACCCACGAATACGTTATCCGAAACCATCGAAAGCAGACCGTTAGCAACATAGAACAGAGCAAGTTGAGCGCCCTTATCTTCAACAGCAAGTACTGCATCGATAACAGGTTTGAATAGCTCTTGGTCGATGATAACGGCAACCACCGCAAAGAATACTGCAAGTAGTGCTGTAAATGGCAGAGCTTCTTCAAACGCTTTACCCATCGAGTGCTCTTCGATAACACCAGTAAACGAAGTCGCTAGGATAATTACAGAAAGACCAATCAGGCCAACTGCTGCTAAGTGAAGTGCAAGTGCGGCAATCAACCAAACAGCGATAAGGCTTTGAACCCATAGTTTCGCTACGTCTTGGTTAGTACGAGTCTTGCGTTCTTCACGGTCGAAGTCGACTAGGATTTGGCGAACGTTATCAGGCAGTTGAGCACCGTAGCCAAACACTTTTAGCTTCTCTACAACCGCACACGTGATCAAGCCACAGATGAATACTGGCAAAGTTACTGGAGACATACGAATCAAGAACTCACCAAAGAACCAGCCCGCTTGGTCAGCGATGATCAAGTTCTGCGGTTCACCAACCATGGTAGTAACGCCACCTAGTGCTGTACCAACACCTGCGTGCATTAACAATGAACGTAGGAATGCGCGGTAGTTCTCTAGGTCATCACGCGTTAGCTCAGTGATGGTGTCATCTTGAGTGTGGTCGTGGTCACCGATAGGGTTTCCAGAAGCCACTTTGTGGTAAATCGAGTAGAAACCAACTGCAACACTGATTACAACGGCAATAACGGTCAGCGCGTCCAAGAATGCTGACAAAAACGCCGCTGCGAAACAGAATGCGAGTGAAAGTAACGTTTTCGAACGAATACCAAGCAGGATCTTTGTAAAAATGAACAGCAGAAGCTGTTTCATAAAGTAGATACCCGCAACCATGAATACCAACAGTAGAAGTACTTCGATATTCGCTACCAGCTCGTGCTTCACCTGGGCAGGGCTGGTCATACCGATAGCAACCGCTTCAATTGCAAGCAAACCGCCTGGTTGAAGTGGGTAACACTTCAGCGCCATTGCTAGCGTGAAAATAAATTCCGCAACTAGCAACCAACCTGCAACAAATGGGTCAATTAGGAAGAATACAATCGGGTTAATAATTAGGAAGGCTATAATGGCAACTTTGTACCAATCAGGCGCTTTACCAAGGAAGTTCTTGATAAAGGCATTTCCGAGCGACATCGGCATGATAATTCTCTTTATAACAAAATTATGAATAGACACTACAATAGTGCTTAAGTATCTGTTTGTTAGACTTATTACCTAGTCTTTTAAAACAATAACTTAGAAAAACAACAATCCATTGTTTTACTGTAGTCTTGCCAAGTTACTTCCCCTGAACTTAAGCACCGCTCACTTTCGACCGCAACTCTACACCTCGGCATTTTATAGTCAATAACAAAACGTGATGCTGCCGACTAAAACTGCTTTTTATTTGTAATAACGCGATCAAAACGGCGTTACTATACCACGAAAAGATTAAAAAAAATCACCTTGGAATTTAAAACAAAGTCAATTACGAGAAAAGATAAATTAAGAAAGAATATTAATCGTAAAACACAAATTTATTTTGCATATTTTGAGCAGAAAAATGTGACGGGGTAGGCTTTATTTTCCGCGAGTTTGTGGCTGTTCCAATTTTTGCAAAATATAAATTTTGCGCGTTTGGTTCCAAGTGATTAGGGTTTTAAATTAAGGATATATGTAGAGTATTAACTCTATATTGAGATTTCGTTTCATTTGTTGATCGTTAATTTTCGCAAATCGTTAAGTAGTGGTATGATGAGTCGCATCGACCCTTAGAAATCAATATTGGATAAAAACAGAATGGTCATTAAGGCTAAAAGCCCTGCGGGTTTCGCAGAAAAATACATAATCGAGAGCATTTGGAACGGCCGTTTTCCACCTGGCTCAATATTACCCGCTGAACGTGAGCTATCTGAACTTATTGGTGTTACCCGTACGACTTTACGTGAAGTGCTTCAGCGCCTTGCACGCGACGGTTGGTTGACCATCCAGCACGGTAAGCCAACTAAAGTGAACCAATTCATGGAGACGTCAGGTCTGCATATTTTGGATACACTGATGACACTTGATGTTGATAATGCAACGAACATTGTGGAAGATTTGCTTGCTGCACGTACTAACATCAGCCCAATCTTTATGCGTTACGCGTTTAAAGCGAATAAAGAGGCGTCTGAGCGTACCATTCAAAATGTTATCGACTCATGTGAAGCGCTAGTGAAAGCACCTTCATGGGATGACTTTATTGCAGCATCTCCTTATGCCGATAAGATTCTGCAAAGCGTGAAAGAAGACAACGAGAAGGATGAAGCCAAGCGTCAGGAAATTCTGATTGCTAAGACGTTCAACTTCTACGATTACATGCTGTTCCAACGCTTGGCGTTCCACTCAGGCAACCAGATCTACGGTTTGATTTTTAACGGCTTGAGAAAGCTATACGACCGTGTAGGTAGCTACTACTTCTCGAACCCTGCATCGCGTGATTTAGCACTACGCTTTTACCGCCAGCTTCTAGAAACCTGTGAAACAGGCCAGCGTGAGCAACTTCCAGTCGTGATTCGTCATTACGGTATGGAAAGTGCGCAAATCTGGAATGAGATGAAACAACAGCTGCCAACGAACTTTACAGAAGACGACAGCTAATCGATTGTTGAAGTCCAACGATTTCATATAAAAACCGCAGGTATCACCCTGCGGTTTTTTTGTGTTTGCTTTTCCGAAGCTCGATTTAGGCTAAGGACAGTCTGGGTAATGGTAGGTAAAGGGTCTCAATGATGTCTGATAGCATCTGGTCATAGGTATTGAACACAGTAAGGGACAAGTCAGAGGTAATGTCGTATAACTCCTCTTCACTCAGTGACAGTATTTCACCTTCTATATATTCATTTAGGGATTGAATCGATCTTGCAGACATCGGAGAGGCAACGCTCAAGGGGCTAATTACTGCCAATTGATTAAGCCTTCTAATCATTACCGATGCGTAATTTCTCATCCGTTCAGGTCCACCTCTGTCTTGCAAGTCTTGAATGCTGATACGAAGCTGTGTCAGCGTTTCTAAGCTATCAATCACGGTTTGCCAGTTCATATGGTACTCGTCATGTAACTCGTCTCTCTGGGCAATAGCGAGCCATGCGATGGTAACTTCATCCATTAAGAACAAACTATGACGGATCAGTTTGCCATGCTCCATCTGATTTCGCGCTACCGTGTTGTCCTGCCATTGTTCCATCAACTTATCGATTTTGATTTGCAGCACGCGATACATGGGTTTGTTCTCAAAGCGAGAAGTTTCCACTAGCTGATGCAATTTATAGCCTAACTCCTGATGAATTTGCTCTATCTCTTTTTCATGATGTTGTTGGTATTGGATAGAGTAGTGGGTCACCGCTCGGTGACGGCGCAGTAGGTGAACCACATCGCGTAATAAGGTGAGTAATTGATATTTGCGAGCATGTTGCTTTTCTCGCTTCGCAGCTAAATGGTAGATCCCTGCCAGAATGGCAATTGAGATCAAAGTAGAAATCAAAACAAACATAACCAACTCCTTGTTAGTGCTTTTGACCTAGCAACTATGAAAGAGCAGTTTTGATGCCAATAATCAAAGTTAATTAAAACAATAACTTATATTTAGTTAGAAAAAGAAGCTGTACAAATTTGGTGCGTAATCTCCCCAAAAGTGTGAATTTGGTCAAAAAAATCCCCGCCGAATCGGGCAGGGATTTTTTAATTTCGTTGCGAAGTAACGAATTACATTACACGCATACCTGGTTGAGCACCTTCGTGTGGCTCAAGAATCCACAGGTCGCTACCACCAGGGCCAGCGGCTAGGATCATGCCTTCAGACATACCAAACTTCATCTTACGAGGTTTTAGATTCGCTACCATTACCGTTAGCTTGCCTTCTAGCTCTTCAGGTTTGTACGCTGACTTGATGCCAGAGAACACCTGACGAGTTTCACCGCCGATGTCTAGTTGGAACTTAAGCAGTTTGTTTGCTTTTGGTACTTCTTCACAAGAGATGATGCGAGCAATACGCATATCAACCGCTGCGAAAGCATCGAACTCAATCTCTTCAGCGATTGGATCTTTATCTAGCTCAGTTTGGCTAGCTTTGTTCTTTTCTGCTTCCGCTTTCTCTTTTGCTGCCATTTCTGCCGCAGCGTCTTCTTTCGATGCTTCGATCATCGCTTCGATGTTCTTAGGATCGATACGGTTAAACAGCGCTTTGAACTTAGTGATCTCGTGACCGGTCAGTGGTGCAGCAATGCCTTCCCAAGTTAGCTCTTCGTTTAGGAATGCTTCAGTACGCGCTGCTAGTGCAGGCATAACTGGTTTCAGGTAAGTCATTAGAACGCGGAACAGGTTAATACCTACAGAACAAATTTCTTGTAGTTCTTGATCTTTACCTTCTTCTTTTGCAACAACCCAAGGTGCTTTTTCGTCAACGTATTGGTTTGCTTTGTCTGCTAGTGCTGTGATTTCACGGATCGCACGGCCGAACTCACGAGTCTCGTAAAGCTCTGCGATACGGTCTGCTGCTGCAACGAATTCGTTGTATAGCTCAGGCTCTGCAAAGTTTTCAGCAAGCTTGCCTTCAAAACGTTTAGAGATGAAGCCAGCGTTACGAGAAGCTAGGTTAACAATCTTGTTTACTACGTCAGCGTTAACACGTTGAGTGAAGTCTTCAAGGTTAAGGTCTAGGTCGTCGATACGGCTGTTTAGTTTTGCCGCGTAGTAGTAACGCAGACACTCTGGATCTAGGTGATTCAGGTATGTGCTTGCCTTAACAAACGTACCTTTAGACTTAGACATCTTCGCGCCGTTTACCGTTACGTAGCCGTGTACGAATACGTTGTTTGGCTTACGGAAACCGCTGCCCTCTAGCATTGCTGGCCAGAATAGAGAGTGGAAGTAAACGATGTCTTTACCGATGAAGTGGTAAAGCTCGGTTGTGCTGTCTTTCTTCCAGTATTCGTCGAAGTCTAGACCTTCAGTCTTGTCACATAGGTTCTTGAAAGAAGCCATGTAACCAACCGGTGCGTCTAGCCATACATAGAAGAATTTGTTCTTCTCGCCTGGGATTTCGAAGCCGAAGTAAGGTGCATCGCGTGAGATATCCCACTGTTGCAAACCAGATTCGAACCACTCTTGCATCTTGTTAGCCGTTTCAGATTGTAGAGAACCTGAACGAGTCCACTCTTTTAGCATGCTTTCGAACTGAGGTAGATCGAAGAAGAAGTGCTCAGAGTCTTTCATTACTGGAGTTGCGCCAGATACTGCTGATTTCGGGTTAATCAGTTCAGTTGGGCTGTACGTCTCACCACAGTTATCACAGTTGTCGCCGTATTGATCTTCCGACTTACACTTAGGACAAGTACCTTTTACGAAACGATCCGGTAGGAACATTTCTTTCTCAGGGTCGAACAGTTGAGAAATCGTGCGGCTAGAGATAAAACCGTTTTTCTTCAGCTCAAGGTAAATGTGAGAAGCCAGTTCACGGTTCTCTTCTGAGTGTGTGCTGTGGTAGTTATCAAAGCTAATATCAAAGCCAGCGAAGTCTTTTTGATGCTCTTCGCTCACTGCAGCGATCATCTCTTCTGGCGTAATACCCATCTGTTGTGCTTTTAGCATGATTGGCGTGCCGTGAGCATCGTCAGCACAGATGAAGTTTACAGTGTTGCCACGTAGGCGTTGGTAGCGAACCCAGATGTCAGCTTGAATGTGCTCAAGCATGTGACCTAGGTGAATCGAACCATTAGCGTACGGAAGGGCACAAGTTACCAGCAGTTTTCTTGGATCGTTTGCCATACTTAATAATCGCTTTTTGATAGGTATAAAAAATAGAGACTAATACTACCCCATGAGTTCCCTAACGCCAAGGCATCAAACCATGGATTGCCTTAGTTTTTTTGGGGTTCTGAATCTCGCCGCTGGGTGCTACGATTAGATGCATAAAGGAGGCCTCATGCATCAGTTCACTTCAAAACAAGATTTTTGTCATTGGCTTAACCAGTTTCAACATCCACAGTTGGTGGAAAACTGGGCAGATATTAATGGTATGGTTACGATCCCCGCACAAGGTGGTATTCAAATTACCTTACCGTTTGCGAGCAACGAACTCCAAGTGGCGTTGAGCAGTTGGATTAAAGGGCAGCAGTCATCGGGTGATGTTCCAGCGTTTGATTTTCACATCGAACAGAATATCAAAGCGCTCGAGACGCAAGTTACCAATGCTGTCAAAGGCGTGAAAAACATTATCGCAGTTAGCTCAGCAAAGGGAGGTGTGGGTAAATCGACAACCGCGGTTAACCTTGCTTTAGCTATTGCACAGTCGGGTGCAAAAGTTGGCTTGTTAGATGCTGACATCTATGGCCCATCGGTTCCTATGATGTTAGGTCAAGAAGACGCAAAGCCTGAAGTTCGTGACGCCAAATGGATGGAGCCAATTTTTGCTTATGGCATCTATACTCATTCTATCGGTTACTTGGTGGATAAAGCGGAAGCGGCTATTTGGCGTGGCCCTATGGCTTCTAAAGCGCTGTCACAACTGCTAACCGAAACGGATTGGCCGGAGCTTGATTATCTGGTTATCGATATGCCGCCGGGTACGGGTGACATTCAGCTAACGTTGTCACAGCAGATTCCAGTAACAGGTACTGTCCTTGTTACTACACCACAAGATCTTGCGTTAGCGGATGCACGTAAAGGTGCGGCTATGTTCCATAAAGTTAACGTGCCAGTTGTTGGTGTCGTTGAGAACATGAGTTACCACATTTGTAGTCAGTGTGGGGCTGTTGAGCATATTTTCGGTACTGGTGGTGCAGAGAAAATGTCACAAGAATTTAGCTTGGCGCTGCTTGGGCAAATTCCGCTTCATATCTCTATGCGAGAAGATATCGATGCCGGTATCCCAACAGTGGCGAGACGCCCTGATAGTGAGCATGCGGGCTACTACAAACAGCTTGCTGACCGAGTTTGTGGCACCATGTATTGGCAGGGTAAAGCCAAACCGGATGCAATCAGTTTTACTATGGTGAACTGAGTTTAATATCAACGCTGGTTGAATATTACACATTTAAACGTTTGCTCGGAGGTTAATCCTCTGAGCTGACAGAAACTTATAACGAAACCCTAATTCCAGCTAGTCACGAGGGGGTGAACTCCCTATAATCAGGCAGTTTATCTTTTTATGTGACTAGAAAATCATCATCGGGTGCAAATTAATGTCTGATAATAATCAATGCGTCATCGTCGGTATTGCTGGCGCTTCTGCTTCGGGAAAAAGTCTGATCGCGAGCACAATTTACAATGAGCTTCGCGAGAAAGTGGGCGATCATCAAATCGGTGTCATCACGGAAGATTGCTACTACAACGACCAAAGCAACCTAAGCATGGAAGAGCGTGTAAAGACTAACTACGATCACCCGAGCGCGTTGGACCACGACCTACTCTGTGAACACCTAGAGAAATTGGTGCGTGGAGAAGCTGTAGAAGTTCCAGAATACAGCTACACAGAGCACACTCGTACAAGCAACACCACTCCAATGACCCCTAAAAAGGTAATCATTCTTGAAGGTATCTTGCTGTTAACCGACCCTCGTCTACGTGATTTAATGCACGCGACTGTATTTATGGATACACCACTTGATATCTGTCTACTACGCCGTGTTAAGCGTGACGTTGAAGAACGTGGTCGTACTATGGAGTCTGTTCTTAAGCAATACCAACAGACTGTTCGTCCGATGTTTATGCAGTTTATCGAACCTTCTAAGCAATACGCGGATATCATCGTTCCTCGCGGTGGTAAAAACCGTATCGCAATCGACGTTCTTAAAGCGCACATTGCAAAACTTCTGAAAGCTTAAGCCTTTAGACGGCTATATCGCTTTATTTTTGTATGAAGAAGTGGCACCTTAGGTGCCACTTCTTTTTTTGTTTTTAAATTAGTCAGTTGCAACGGAAAACCGGACATTTTTCACGCTTTTGTGGAACTGTCGGCGATAAAACAAGTCTGCGCTTATAATTGTAAAAACACTCGAGCAAGGAAAAAGCGAATGAAGAAACTGCTCTTAATCATTGCCATCCCAATTGTGGCGATCTTGGCTGTTATTTTAGGGTTAGTGATTTTTGTCAATCCAAACCAGTTTAAACCACTTATTGTGGAGCAAGCGCAAAAGCAAACCGGTTTGGAATTAGTCATTGAAGGGGATATTAGTTGGCAGTTTTTCCCATCGATTGGCTTCGAATTGGGTCGTACTGAGCTAAGAAACCCACAAGGTTTTAGCCAGCCAAATCTATTTAAAGTCGAGACGGTCGGTGTTGATGTCTCGGTTACCCCGCTATTAAGCAAACAGCTAGAAATTGGTAACGTCACCCTTGATGGTGCAGAGTTCTACCTTGAAACACTGAAAGATGGCACCAAGAACATTGATGCATTAACCAAAGCACAAACTCAACAAGCAGAACAAACGACGGATGCAGCACCAGAGCAAGCCGCAGACTCACAAAGCGCCGCTTCTGATTGGACGATCAATCTTGCCGGTGTCAGCATCTCAAATGGCTATGTTGAAATCCAAGATAAACAAGCCGGAAGCTACACCAAGCTTTCTGATATCTCACTAAACCTTTCTCAGTTTGCTTTCGATAACTGGACAACCGCAGACTTTGGTGTGAAAGGTGAGATGAATGAGCAAACCTTCACCGCGCAAGGTAAAGCAGACTTCAAATTGGCAAAAGGCCTTGCAAGCTACGCTTTGAAAAACATCAACTTCGATGCAACCTATTCAGATGCGACAAACAAGATTGAATCAGCAACGATTGGTTTGGAAACGTTTGAATTCGATAAAGTAAACAACCTAAGCTATGCATTGAAAGGCGAAGCTGGTGGTATGAAGTTGGATATGCAGGGTGGCGGTGAATTAACGGTCGATAAAGCCATCAGCAAAGTGCAGCTGAACAAGTTGACGCTCAACTCAACTTTTGAGGGGGATGCGCTGCCGCAATCACCAATGAAAGTGGATATGGCTTCGGATCTTTCGTTCGACCTAACTAAGAGCCACCTGAGCTTTGTGTTGGAGAAGCTGACGGCGAACGCCATCGCACTAGATGGTAAAGCGGATGTCACTCTGGGTGATATTCCGAAAGTACGTTTTGCAGTGCATAGTCCTAATATCGATTTGGATGAATTCCTAGGCTTGAATAATCAAGCGTCTGCGGGTGATAAACCAGCATCAGGTGGTAGCAAAGCACCAGCAGCAGGGCCAGAAGTTGAACCAGACTTATCGGCACTAAAAACGCTTGATGTGAAGGGTGATATTACGATTGATAAGTTCAAAGCAGCGAACGCGAAGATGGAAGCGGTAAAAGCAAGCTTCTCTGTTAATCGTGGTGTATTTGATCTTACTTCATTCAGCTCTAAGTTGTACCAAGGCACGATCACCGCAACAGCCAAACTGGATGCGCGTAAATCGCCAGCCACTTACTCTGCGAAGAAATCTATCAAAGGCGTGCAAGTCCAACCGTTACTTGTTGATGTAGCAAATAACGACATGCTAGAGGGCACAGGTAACATTGATGTGAACGTCAGTGGTAAGAGCCTAACGCCAACAGGCATCAAGAAAAATCTAACAGGCACGGTTGTGATTAACTTTGCGGATGGCGCTGTTAATGGCATTAACGTCGCTCAGCTTATCCGTGAAAACTACGCGCGATTCAAAGGCCAGAGCGTAGATGGCACTGATGAAGTCAAGAAAACGGACTTCAGCGCGATGACAGCGACCTTGAAGTTGAACAAAGGTGTGGTTTCTACCGATAACATGAAAGCGCAGTCTCCACTTCTTCGCATTCGTGGTAAAGGTCAAGCGAACTACCTAAACGAAACGGTCGACTTTACCATCAGCACCTCGATTGTAGGTTCACTGGAAGGTCAGGGCGGTAAGAATATCGATGAGCTTAAAGACATCACTATTCCTATCAACGTTTCTGGCAAATGGGCTGAGCCTAAATTTAAGTTGGTCTTTGACGATGTGTTGAAGCAAAAAGCACAGAAAGAAATTGATCGTGGCGTAGAGAAGCTAACGGACAAGATCAAAGATGAGAAGACCAAAGAGGCCGTTGATGGTCTATTGAAAGGCTTGTTCAATTAACAGCGGTCTAAATCCAAAAGAGAAAGGGTTGGCCATGTGCCAACCCTTTTTATTACTCATTACACGATGAATAGATTACCAATCCACACCTTTTAACGCTTTTACGCCAGATTCAAAAGCGTGTTTGACGTTCTTTACTTCCGATACGGTATCGGCCATTTCAATCAGAGTGCGGTGTGCTCCGCGGCCAGTGATCACAACAGACTGCATTTTAGGACGGTTGTTTAGGGCTTCTACGACCTCATCCAAGTCGATGTAACCATAGCTCACCATGTACGTCAGTTCATCAAACAAGACGACATCAATCGATTCATCGCCAAGCATGCGTTTACATTCCTGCCAAACCAGTTGTGCGGCTTCGGTATCTGCGCTTTTGTTTTGCGTTTCCCAAGTAAAGCCTGTTGCCATTACTTGAAACTCAACGCCGAGTTTTTCGAGTAGGTTGCGTTCACCATTATCCCATGTGCCTTTGATAAATTGAGCAACGGAACACTTCAACCCATGACCAACAGCGCGAGCAATCGTGCCAAAACCTGAAGTCGATTTGCCTTTACCATTGCCGGTAATGATCAGCAGTAGGCCCTTCTCTTCTTGGGCGGCCGCGATTTTTGCGTCTACCTGTTCTTTTACTTTTTGTTGGCGAGCCTTATGGCGTGCTTCTTTGTTTTCTTCGATAGACATAGTACTTCCTCAATTCCGTTGTGTGCTTTGCCCGTGCTAACTTGGGTTCATCGAATTATCTCGCTATGATAGACCAACATATCGTGAAGAAAAACCATCGATAATTCAGGGAATAAAATGAAGAAACTACTCGTTGTTTGTATGGGAAATATTTGTCGTTCGCCAACTGGTGAAGCAGTATTAAGAGCAAAAGCTAAAGAGTTGGGTATTTCAGTGGAAGTGGACTCGGCAGGAACGATTGGTTACCACGCCGGAAATCCGCCTGATGCACGCTCCATGCAAGCAGGAAAGCAACGAGGTTATTCGTTCAAAGGGATGCACTCTCGTAAGGTAACGATAGGGGACTTCGATGAATTTGATATGGTGTTAGCGGCAGATAAAGCGAATCTTGCCGATCTATTGGATATTTGCCCGGTAGAACATCGCCATAAAGTATCGTTATTTTTAAGTCACGGTGATTCCGACTATGACGAGATCCCAGACCCATACTATGGCGGTGATGCAGGTTTTGAATTGGTATTGGATTTGATTGAAGACGCGTCAGAAACGATTCTAAAGAAGCTTTAATCAAATAGTTTAGATAGGGCGAAGAGCCCGAAAGCTGGATAGTAAAAGGGATGAGTCATGCTCATCCCTTTTTAATTTTATTAGCCAGCAAGTATGTCAGTCGCAACCTTGTAGCTTGGGTCTTCTTTCACGTTGATTTCAACCAAGCTGCCTGCTTTGTCTAGTAGCTTACGACAGTCTGGGCTCAAGTGACGTAGGTGAAGCGTTTTACCTAGTGCAGCGTAACGTTCAGCCAGCGTTTCGATCGCTTCGATCGCAGAGTGGTCTGTTACACGAGAGTCCGCGAAATCGACGATAATGTCTTTTGGATCGTCGTGTGCGTTGAACAACTCTAAGAAGTTAGCCGCAGAACCAAAGAAGATAGGACCGTGGATTTTGTACTCTTTTGAGCCTTCTTCGTTTAGGCGCGTGTCTGCGTAGATGTGTTTAGCGTGTTGCCATGCGAACATAAGTGCAGAGGCAATAACACCAACCGCTACAGCAACCGCTAGGTCAGTCAGAACCGTCACTACCGTTACTAGAACGATAACGAAGAAATCTTGTTTAGGTACACGACGTGCAAGTTTGAATGTTGCCCATTCAAACGTACCGATAACCACCATGAACATCACACCTACAAGCGCAGCAAGTGGAATCATCTCAATCAAAGAAGATGCAAACAGGATGAACATCAATAGTGCAATAGCTGCAACGATACCTGATAGACGGCCACGACCACCTGAGTTTACGTTGATCATTGACTGGCCAATCATCGCACAACCACCCATTGCACCAAACACTGAACATGTCATGTTTGCCATACCTTGACCAATACATTCACGGTTTGATTGACCACGAGTGTTGGTCATTTCATCTAGTACCGTTAGCGTCAGTAGAGACTCAATCAGACCGATAGCTGCAAGAATGATTGCGTAAGGCAAGATGATCTGCAGTGTTTCAAGAGTGAAAGGAACCGCTGGAATTGAGAAGGTCGGAAGAGAGCCCGCCAAAGTCGCTGCTTCGTCACCAGACATAGTACGTAGGAAGTCGACTACCGTACGTGTTTCTAGATCTAAACCAACCACTAGAGCTGTTACTGTCACGATCGCAACAAGTGAAGATGGTACAGCTGTGGTGATTTTTGGTAAGAAGTGAATGATACCCATTGTTAGCGCAACTAGGCCAAGCATTAGCAGCATTTGGTCTTGTGGTAGCCAAGTCAGCATGCCGTTGATGTCAGGCGCTTTAAACTGACCTAACTGGGCAAGGAAGATAACGATAGCCAGACCGTTTACAAAACCGATCATTACTGGATGAGGTACGATTCGAATGAATTTACCCAGCTTGAATAGACCCGCTGCGACCTGAAGAATACCGGCTAACATGATTGCCGCGAATAGGTACTGAACGCCGTGAGTCGCAACTAGCGACACCATTACAACAGCCATAGCGCCCGTTGCTCCAGAAATCATACCTGGACGGCCACCGAAGATAGAGGTGATAAGACCGACGATAAAGGCTGCGTACAGACCAACCATAGGGTCTACACCAGCAACGAATGCAAACGCTACAGCTTCAGGAACCAGTGCTAGCGCAACCGTAAGACCTGATAGCACATCGTTTTTTACGGAGTGCTTAGAAAATTGAGGAAATTCGAACATGTTTTGTATTGAGTTCTCTTGGCGATGAATTTCTCCCGACACATATTCGTATTTGCACGAGCGCTGAAGGGCAAAGTGTCTTTACTTTTATCAGCACAAACAGTAGTAAAAAAAGAGCAGCAGCAGAATGGTGTCGAAAACTTAAGTCGGCGAATGCTACCGAAAAGTGTGATTAAGTTCAACAATGAAGGGGATATTGACGCACAAATGTGATCAGTCGTTGATATTAATATGAACAATTATAGTTAACACTCACAGCAACAAAAAAGGCTGCCAATTGGCAGCCTTTCGTTTAACTCTCGCGTTCGCGAGGACAAATTCTAGCTTAGCTAAAGTTTGGTTTTGTCATCTGTGCTGATGCACGGTTTGTTGCAACTTGACTACCTGCGCCTTTTGGAGCGTAGCGGTCTGTTTTAAACGGTGCTGCTGAAACCGTGATTTCACGAAGCTCTTGAGGACCTGGCGCTTTAGTCATCGGAGCGCTAGCGCGTGGCTTAGCTGCGACTTTGATAACTTCTGCTTTAGGAGCTGGTGTAGCGATTGGCGCTTCTACTGCAACTTGCTCTACAGTGTCTTCTACCACTTCAACCACTGGCTCTTGAGCTGCTTCTGTAACTTCAACGACAGGTGCTTCAACCGGTTCAATGATTGGCTCTACTGGCGCTGCTTCTACTGCTGCAGGTTCCGCTTTTTGTGCAACGACTGTTTCAACCACTGGCGCTTCAACTACTGCAGGTTGCTCGCGGCGAATGATCACTTTGCCCATTGCCATTTCTGGACAAGCAAAGCCACCTTGCATTGCAGGTACAGATGTCGCTGTTACTGCTACTTCTTCCTTCACTCGCTCTTCCTTTTTAGGCGCTGGTTTTGGAATGTAGCGTGGCATCACTTTACCCATAGCCATCTCAGGAGAGGCTACACCACCTTTACGCAGGCGGAATGGGTTAGGGCGACGATCGCGACCACGACGACGACGTTGACCACTTGCACGTAGGTGACGTGGTGAACGACGGTTGCGGCGTTGTTTCGATTCAGCTTTGTCTTGTTGCGCTTCTGCTGCCGCCTCTACTGGCTTCTCAACAGGTGCTTCAACTGCTTCAATTGCTTGTACTGGTGTTTCCTGTTCAGCTTGCTCAGCCGCTTGCTGGTCTTTCACACGTACAGATTTGTTTAGTTTGCGACGTTGACGACGCTCTTTCACTTTCTCTGCTTTTGCGCTTGGCTTCGCTTTGCTTTCTTCAGGCTTCGCTTCTGAACCGGTGCGTGCTTCAGCAGCAAGCTGCAGGCCTTTTTCCGCTACCTTAGCATTTGCTTTTGGCTCATGTGCTTTTTCAGCTTGCTGAGCTTTTGGCTTACGCTTCTGGTTACGGTTTTGCTGCTTGTTAGGTTGCTGCTGCGCTTCGTTTTGCTCAGTCGCTTGCTCTTCACGTGGCTTACGACGACGCTTGTTGTCGCGGTTGTCACGACCTTCGCGATTATCGCGTTGGTTGTTGTTACGACGACGGTCGTTGCGGTCACGTTTGTTGCGTTTGTTATCGCGGCTTGGTTTCTTCTCTTCTTCTTTCTTAGGCTCTTCTTTTACTTCTTCAGAACCACCGAATAGGAAACTACCAATCGCTTTAAATAGACGACTAAATAGACCAGGCTTTTCTTCTTGAGCCACTTCTTTCTTCTTCGCTGCCGGAGCAGGCTTAGAAGTCGCGCTAGGAGCTGGCGCAGTTTGAGCTGGTGCAGCGAAACCTTTTAGAACTGGTTCTTCAATACGTTTAGGCTTGATGTCAGCTTCTGCAGGCTCTTTGCCTTCTGCTTCTTTCATTGCTTCCAGTTTCTTAGGAAGTAGGTAAGAAAGCAGATCGAACTCTTCACCTTCACGTACGCGAATCACTTCGAAGTGTGGTGTTTCCATATCAGAGTTAGGAACAACCGTGATCTTCACTTCTTGGATGCGTTCAATGTGGTTCACTGAGCGACGTTTTTCGTTCAGAAGGTAAGATGCAATTGGAACAGGTACAACGGCAAGAACTTGCGCTGTGTTGTCTTTCAGTGCTTCTTCTTCAATTAGACGAAGAACAGACAGAGCTAGAGATTCATTATCACGAACAACACCTGTACCACTACAACGAGGACAGATATGGTGGCTTGCTTCTGCTAGAGAAGGGCTCAAACGCTGGCGTGACATTTCTAGAAGACCAAAGCGAGAAATGCGACCGATCTGAACGCGAGCACGGTCTAAACGAACGGCTTCACGTAGACGGTTTTCTACTTCACGTTGGTGACGAACTGGCGTCATATCGATAAAGTCGATAACAACCAAACCACCAAGGTCACGTAGACGCAATTGACGAGCGATTTCGTCTGCTGCTTCTAGGTTAGTGTTCAGTGCTGTTTCTTCGATATCGCCGCCTTTTGTTGCGCGAGCAGAGTTGATATCGATAGAAGTTAAAGCTTCTGTTGGGTCGATTACGATAGAACCGCCTGATGGTAGGCGCACTTCACGTTGGAAAGCGGATTCAATTTGGCTTTCGATTTGGTAGTGGCTAAATAGCGGTACTTCGCCTTCGTATTTTTTAACGCGGCTGATGAAATCTGGGCGTACCAATTGAATGTGCTCTCGTGCACGTTCATAGATGGTGTTGCTGTCGATTAGGATTTCACCGATATCACGACGTAGGTAGTCACGGATCGCACGAACGATTACGTTACTTTCTTGGTGGATTAGGAAAGGAGCAGGGTTAGAATCTGCCGCGCCCTTAATCGCACCCCAGTGGTTAAGTAGTACGTTCAAGTCCCACTCAAGTTCTTCGGCACTCTTACCTACGCCAGCAGTACGTACGATTAGACCCATACCTTGCGGTAGTTCTAGCGTGCTTAAAGCGGCTTTTAGTTGAGTGCGCTCATCACCTTCGATACGACGAGAAATACCGCCGGCACGAGGGTTATTAGGCATAAGAACAAGATAGCTACCCGCAAGAGAGATGAAAGTAGTAAGAGCTGCGCCCTTGCTACCACGTTCTTCTTTTTCCACTTGTACGATTACTTCTTGACCTTCAGTCAGCACTTCTTTAATGCTTGGGCGACCTTGGTAAGTGTAACCTTCTGGGAAGTATTCGCGGGCAATTTCTTTGAGAGGGAGGAAACCGTGACGCTCAGCACCGTAATCAACAAATGCGGCTTCTAAGCTTGGTTCGATACGTGTGATACGTCCTTTGTAGATATTCGCTTTTTTAGATTCATGACCTGGACTCTCGATATCAAGATCGAAAAGTCGCTGGCCATCAACCAGAGCGACACGCAACTCTTCTTTTTGAGTTGCGTTAATTAACATTCTTTTCATTGAAAATTTCTCGTTGTCTTTTCTTTTATATTTCTTTGCAACTTGCCACTTTTGTTTCGCTCTTTCACGGTGCCTGATCCCATGGCTTATATTTTGCAGCCTCCCGGCTGGAAGGGGATGCTCTAGGGCACTTCAGTCATCACAAATTCTTTTGGGTTTCGTTGGAAACGGAAACTTGTGACCCGCTATATCGGGCGGTAGATACTCAACGTGAATATGCGAGGAGTAGAGTGACAAGTGTGTTGAACTCAATGTGTCTTACGCCAATGCTGCACCTGACATTCAACAACCTACTCACATTGCTTGGGGATAAATGATTGGTAATGAACAAAATGTAACCAAACCTTCCTTAGCAGCTGTGAACTATAGCAGCGCAGGTTGATATCAGCAATCTGCTTTAGCGCAAACGATGGAAAATTTGGCGCTAAATTCAAATTTTGTAATTTATAACTGGCTGTTTCATAAGCACTTGAGTCTCGCAAACTGAGAAAGACGAGAAACAAATAGAGAAGTTGATAAAGACTTTTAATAATCTAAACAAAAGCTTGGCGTGTTTTGGAACTATTTATGGCAACAAGTGTTTCTTTTGCAGCAAGAATAATGTGAAGTCGTACAGATTTGAGTTTACAATAGCGCCCATGAGCGAAATAAGAACACAAGTCCAGTTCGTTGATATCGACGAAGATATGGCGGGTCAACGCATTGATAATTTCTTGCGTAACCAATTAAAAGACATCCCAAAGAGCATGATTTATCGAATCGTGCGCAAGGGAGAAGTGCGCGTAAACAAAAAGCGCATTAAGGCAGAGTACAAACTAAAAGCAGGCGATCTTGTCCGTATTCCTCCGGTCACGGTAGAAAAGAAAGAAGACGACGTCGCGCCGAGCACGAAGCTAAATAAAGTGGCAGAGTTGGAAGACAAGATCATTTTTGAAGATGATCATCTATTGATTCTCAACAAGCCATCTGGCACAGCAGTGCACGGTGGTAGTGGTTTAAAGTTTGGTGCGATTGAAGCGCTCCGAGCATTACGACCACAAGCTCGCTTTCTTGAACTCGTTCACCGTATCGACCGTGATACATCTGGCATCTTGCTGGTTGCGAAGAAGCGTTCTGCGTTACGTCATTTACAAGCACAGTTCCGTGAAAAGACAGTGAAGAAGTTCTACTTCGCGCTTGTCATGGGTGAGTGGAAAAACAGCTGCAAAGTCGTTAACGCGCCACTGCTTAAAAACGAAGTGAACAGTATTGTACGAGTGAATCCAAACGGCAAACCGTCTGAGACGCGTTTTAAAGTATTGGAGAAATTCGAACAAGCAACGTTAATTCAAGCAAGTCCAATTACGGGACGTACTCACCAGATTCGTGTGCACACTCAATACACAGGGCATCCGATTGCATGGGATGACCGCTATGGCGATCGTCGTTTTGATGCGTACACGGGTCAGGTTGGTTTGAATCGTTTGTTCCTACATGCAGCGAACATCAAGTTTCAGCACCCGTCGAATGATGAGTGGATGGAAATCAACGCGCCGATGGAAGCGAAATTAGAGAAAGTCTTGGCGGGTTTGCGTAAAAAGTAGAGGCAAGCGTATCTACATCCCTCGCTATTGCAAAAAGCTATGTAAAAGCCGATGTTAAGACATCGGCTTTTTTGATCGTAGAAAGCTTTTTAGAGAGTGGCGGCAGCTTTGTCTGTTGAGTTATGAGAACTTTGTGCTCAGCAGTACCGTTGAAAGAGATCCCCAACTCGCTCGTTCCTCAATCTTGAGGATGACGTGCAGTGAATTCTGAATTTAAGTGGGTTATGACTTACTTTTTGATGGATGAGGTTATACGGCGTCATTCCCGAAAGCGACGAAGGAGCGATATCGGGAATCTCTGGTTGCGATGCAAAGTCACTAGCTTGATGTTACTGCTTAAACCGTCCATATCAGCCCTTTGGAGTCTTCTGTATTCCCTACAAAACCTCTAACCCTTGTTTTTGCAGCATGTCGATCAAATCAATAAGTGGCAGGCCGACTAACGTATTCGGATCTTTGCCGACTAACTTCTTAAACAGGCAAATTCCCATCCCTTCGCTTTTAAAGCTACCAGCACAGTAAAAAGGCTCTTCTCTGTCGACATAACGTTCGATTTGTTCACGCGTCAAATCTCTAAAGTGCACTTCAAAAGTATCGAAGCTGACTTCGGTATGATTAGTTACTGTGTTGTGGACAGCTAGTCCGGTATAAAAAGTGATGGTTTTACTGCTTTGAGCCAATAATTGTTTGATGGCGTTTTCTCGGTTTAACGGTTTACCTACGATATTGCCGTCAATGACACAGACTTGGTCACTGCCAATGACCAAACTGTCATGGGTTGTGTCACAAGAAGTGGCTTTACCAATAGCAAGCCTTTGTACCAGTTCTAAAGGTGTTTCGTTAGCTAAAGGGGTCTCATCGCAGTTGGGTGACAAGCAAGTAAAAGGTACTGCTAGTTTTTCCAGCAGTTGTTTACGAAAAGGGGAGGTTGAGGCTAAAACCAGTTGGTAATTTTTCATTTTGAATTACAATTCGCACAAGCATTTCCAATAGGATAATCGATCAAAATCGATTCTGGCTAATGCTCTCTATATTAAGCGTAAAAAAGTACAACTTTTTTGCCTTTTTCTTTGACTAATTTTGATTTGGAAGATAATATTCGCGCCCTATGCAAAAGGTAAAAATACCGCGAACGGTTGATCCGGCGAAGTCCGCACAGAAACGATTAGATTACGATGGCATCATCCAAGCTAGTCTTTTCAAGCGCTTAGCGGAAACAACTGAAGGCGTAAAACGCGACGCAGAAGTCTCATTGTCATTTGATATTGATGAACAGCGACTTGTTGTTATCTCTGGTAAAGCTAACATCGAAGTCGATTTAGAGTGTCAGCGTTGTAATGAGGTATTCACACATCCGTGTGAAGTTGAATTCCTTTACACTCCTTACTACGGTGAGAAGACAGAAGAGGAAGCACCAGAAATTTATGATTTGGTAGATCTAAATGAGTACGGTGAATTAGACCTTATACAACTAGTTGAAGACGAGTTCATCTTAACATTACCTCAAATCGCAATGCACGATGAAGCGGATTGTAGCGTTGATTCAAATAACATGGTTTTTGGTGAGATTCCTGAAGAAATTGAGGAAGAAAAACCGAATCCATTCGACGTTTTGAAAAATCTGAAAAAGTAACTGGTGTGGTAGCCGCTTCTTCTTTAGGTTTTTAACCCAATAGTATAGGAGTAGGGTCAATGGCCGTACAGAAAAACCGTAAAACTCGTTCTAAGCGCGGTATGCGTCGTTCACACGATGCGCTAACTACAGCTGCACTATCTGTAGACGCGACTTCTGGTGAAACTCACCTACGCCACAACGTAACTGCTGAAGGTTACTACCGTGGTCAAAAGGTTATCAACAAGTAAGGTTGAACCTTTGCAAAGTATTACCGTTGCACTTGATGCAATGGGCGGGGATTTCGGTCCACGCGTAACAGTGCCTGCCGCCGTGCAGGCACTGTCTCATTTCCCAGAGCTAAAAGTGATTCTTATAGGTGATCAACCTCTGATCACGTCTCAATTATCTCAACTAGGTGCCTCTACCAGTTCTCGTTTAAGCATTCTTCATAGCGAGAAAGTAATTTCTAACTCAGAAAAACCGTCTTTAGCATTACGTAATAGCCAAAATAGCTCCATGCGTATGGCCATTGATCTGGTCTCTGATAACGAAGCAGATGCGTGTGTGAGCGGTGGTAACACCGGAGCCTTGATGGCGCTCTCACGATTCATTCTTAAACTGCTTCCTGGTATTGAGCGTCCTGCTTTAGTTTCCGCATTACCCACCATTAGTGGCAAACGTACTTGGATGTTAGATCTTGGTGCGAATGTATCTTGCGATGCAGACAGCTTATTTCAATTTGCAGTGATGGGCAGTGCGTTAGCCGAGGAACACCTCGGTCATCCACCTCGTGTGGCGGTGCTGAATATTGGTGCTGAAGAAATTAAAGGAAACGATTTAGTCAAACGCTGTGCAGAAATGCTTTCTCAAACCGACGCAATTAATTTTGTGGGTTATATTGAAGGTAATCAAATTTTGCATGACGTTGCCGATGTCATTGTTTGTGATGGCTTTGTCGGTAACGTATGCTTAAAAGCCAGCGAGGGAACAGCGCAACTCTTTATCGAAAAACTAAAAACCAGCATGATGGCATCAACGATAAAGGGATGGATTGCTAGAAAACTGTTTTCTCGGCTATTTAATGAACTAAAAACACTGAACCCCGACCAGTATAACGGCGCAAGTTTGCTAGGATTGCGCGGCATTGTCATAAAAAGCCATGGAAGTGCGGATGTATCTGCGATTGTCAATGCACTTGGCGAGGCAGTACACGAGGTCAAACGACAAGTACCAAGCCGTATTAGCGATCGTTTGGAAGCGGTTTTACTCGAGAGGCATTATTAGTCTTCATGTATAGCAAAATTTTAGGTACTGGCAGCTACCTGCCATCTCAGGTGCGTACTAACGCAGACCTAGAGAAAATGGTAGATACAAGTGACGAGTGGATCGTAGCTCGTACTGGTATTAAAGAGCGTCGAATTGCAGCAGAAGATGAAACTGTTGCGGACATGGCATTCTACGCAGCTGAAAACGCTATCGATATGGCCGGCATTGATAAAAATGATATCGACCTAATTATCGTTGCTACTACTAGCAGTAGCCATACTTTCCCTTCATCTGCGTGTCAGGTGCAAGGAAAGCTTGGCATTAAAGGTTGTCCTGCATTCGACTTAGCCGCTGCTTGTTCAGGTTTTGTATACGCATTATCTGTTGCTGACCAACACATCAAATCTGGCATGTGCAAAAACGTGCTTGTGATTGGTGCAGACGCATTGTCGAAAACATGTGACCCAACGGATCGCTCAACCATCATCTTGTTTGGTGATGCTGCGGGTGCCGTTGTTCTTGGTGCAAGCGAAGAGCCTGGCATTATTTCTACGCACATATATTCAGACGGCCAGTTTGGTGATCTATTGAGCCTTCCTGTTCCTGAACGTGGTAAAGATGCAAATAAATGGCTTCATATGGCCGGTAACGAGGTATTCAAAGTAGCCGTTACTCAGCTATCAAGGCTGGTTAAAGACACGCTTGAAGCGAACGATATGCACAAGTCTGAACTAGACTGGTTGGTTCCGCACCAAGCGAACTACCGCATTATTTCAGCGACAGCGAAAAAGCTTTCGATGTCACTAGACCAAGTCGTGATCACACTTGATAAACACGGCAACACATCAGCTGCAACCGTGCCAACAGCACTGGATGAGGCGGTACGTGATGGTCGTATTAAACGTGGTCAAACTCTACTTCTTGAAGCGTTTGGCGGCGGATTCACTTGGGGTTCTGCCCTGGTGAAATTCTAAGTTTCACAAGATTCAAAATTTAAGATGCGCTACGGTGCATCTTATTTCTTTTTACTTTGCTTAAAGGAAAACAACATGAGCAAGTTTGCTATCGTATTTCCAGGTCAAGGTTCACAAGCTGTCGGTATGCTTGCTGATCTAGGCGAACAATATGACGTAGTAAAACAAACATTTGCAGAAGCATCTGACGCACTAGGTTACGACCTATGGGCGCTTGTTCAAAATGGACCTGCAGAAGATCTAAACCAAACTTTCCGTACTCAACCAGCTTTGCTAGCGTCATCTGTTGCTATCTGGCGTGTATGGCAAGAGCTTGGTCTTGAGCAACCAGCAAACCTAGCGGGTCATAGCCTAGGTGAGTACTCAGCGCTTGTGTGTGCTGGCGTGATTGACTTTAAAGAAGCAATCAAACTGGTTGAGCTACGTGGTCAACTGATGCAAGAAGCGGTACCTGCGGGTACTGGCGCAATGTACGCGATCATCGGCCTAGATGACGAAGCAATTGCAAAAGCTTGTGAAGAAGCAGCACAAGGTGAAGTCGTTTCTCCAGTAAACTTCAACTCACCTGGTCAAGTTGTTATCGCAGGTAGTAAAGACGCGGTAGAACGTGCTGGTGCACTATGTAAAGAAGCAGGTGCTAAGCGTGCACTTCCTCTTCCTGTGTCAGTACCTTCACACTGCGCACTAATGAAGCCAGCAGCAGAGAAACTAGCCGTTGCGCTAGAGTCTATCGAATTCAATACACCACAACTTCCTGTTATCAACAACGTTGATGTGGCGGCTGAAACTGATCCGGCAAAAATCAAAGACGCACTTGTTCGTCAACTTCATAGCCCAGTTCGTTGGACTGAGAGCGTGCAGTTAATGAGCGAACAAGGCGTAGAAAATCTTCTTGAGCTTGGCCCTGGCAAAGTACTGACAGGTCTGACTAAACGTATCGTGAAAACACTAAGCGCAGCAGCAGTTAACGACGTAGCGTCGCTAGAAGCCGCGAAGTAATTCGTTCACGATAAGAAAAGGAAAACACAACATGATGAATCTAGAAGGTAAGATCGCTCTAGTGACAGGCGCGAGCCGTGGCATTGGCCGTGCGATTGCTGAACTTCTTGTTGAGCGCGGTGCAACGGTAATCGGTACTGCAACTTCAGAAGGTGGCGCAGCGGCTATCAGCGAATACCTAGGTGAAAACGGTAAAGGTCTAGCACTTAACGTAACTGACGTTGAGTCTATCGAAGCAACCCTAAAAACCATCAACGATGAGTTTGGCGCAATCGATATTCTAGTAAACAACGCTGGTATCACACGCGATAACCTACTAATGCGTATGAAAGATGACGAGTGGAACGACATCATCAACACAAACCTAACGCCAATCTACCGCATGTCTAAAGCGGTTCTACGCGGCATGATGAAAAAACGCGCTGGTCGCATCATCAACGTAGGTTCTGTTGTTGGTACAATGGGTAACGCTGGTCAAACTAACTACGCAGCAGCGAAAGCAGGCGTTATCGGTTTCACTAAATCGATGGCTCGTGAAGTGGCTTCGCGTGGCGTAACAGTAAACACAGTCGCACCTGGTTTCATCGAAACTGACATGACTAAGGCGCTAAATGATGACCAACGTGCAGCAACGTTGTCGAACGTGCCGGCAGGTCGTCTAGGTGACCCACGTGAAATTGCATCAGCAGTTGTATTCCTAGCTTCACCTGAAGCGGCTTACATTACTGGTGAAACTTTGCATGTAAATGGTGGCATGTACATGGTTTAATGCACAGTTCGTGCAAAATAAGCTGTTTTACTTTGTGAAAAATAGCCTATAGTTGCTGTTAACTGTCATTAAGTTGTCATGCTTATGCGCAAGATTTGTGCATGATTTAAGTCAAAAATGTATTGAAATTCGGTTAAATTCGCTAATTTTGTGGTTTGACCAGCAAGGACCCCCTTGCAACTTTCAATAGTTCGAATAAACTACGGAATCATCGCATTAGGCGAAATCTGTAAAGGAAAAGAAAAATGAGCAACATCGAAGAACGCGTAAAGAAAATCATTGTTGAACAGCTAGGTGTAGACGAAGCAGAAGTTAAAAACGAAGCTTCATTTGTTGACGATCTAGGTGCTGATTCTCTAGACACTGTAGAGCTAGTAATGGCTCTAGAAGAGGAATTCGACACTGAGATTCCTGACGAAGAAGCTGAGAAAATCACTACTGTTCAAGCTGCAATCGACTACGTAAACAGCGCTCAGTAATTATCTCTCCCTGGCGGTCTCCTAGACCGCCTGTGTTCTTTCTAACTTCTTCTATCCTCTCATAGAAACATTCAATTCCCGGAGAATTATATCGTGTCCAAGCGTCGTGTAGTTGTCACAGGCATGGGTATGTTGTCACCGGTAGGCAACACAGTAGAATCATCTTGGAAAGCCCTGCTAGAAGGTCAAAGCGGTATCGTGAACATCGAACATTTCGATGCAACGAACTTCTCGACTCGTTTTGCTGGTCTTGTGAAAGATTTTGATTGCACAGAGTACATGTCTAAGAAAGATGCTCGTAAAATGGATTTATTCATCCAGTACGGCATTGCAGCGGGTATCCAAGCACTGGATGACTCTGGCTTAGAAATTACCGAAGAAAACGCAGCTCGAGTTGGTGTAGCAATCGGCTCAGGCATCGGCGGTCTTGACCTAATCGAAACAGGCCATACAGCGCTTGTTGAAAAAGGTCCTCGCAAAGTTAGCCCATTTTTTGTTCCTTCGACCATCGTAAACATGGTTGCAGGTAACCTATCTATCATGCGTGGTCTTCGTGGTCCAAACATCGCGATCTCTACGGCATGTACTACAGGTCTACACAACATCGGCCACGCAGCGCGTATGATTGCATACGGTGATGCTGATGCGATGGTTGCTGGTGGTTCAGAGAAAGCATCTACACCACTAGGTATGGCTGGTTTCGGTGCAGCAAAAGCACTTTCAACTCGTAACGATGAGCCTCAAAAAGCTTCTCGTCCATGGGATAAGGGCCGTGATGGCTTTGTTCTTGGTGACGGTGCGGGCATGATGGTTCTTGAAGAGTACGAGCACGCAAAAGCACGTGGCGCTAAGATCTACGCAGAGCTAGTTGGCTTTGGTATGTCTGGTGACGCTTACCACATGACTTCTCCAAGTGAAGATGGTTCAGGTGGCGCTCTAGCAATGGAAGCGGCAATGCGTGACGCAAACATCACTGGTACTCAAGTTGGTTACGTGAACGCTCACGGTACATCGACACCTGCTGGTGATGTGGCTGAGATCAAGGGTGTTAAACGTGCTCTTGGTGAAGATGGCTCTAAGCAAGTATTAGTATCTTCAACTAAATCTATGACTGGTCACCTTCTAGGTGCTGCTGGCTCAGTTGAAGCGATCATCACAGTTCTTTCTTTGGTAGACCAAATCGTTCCACCAACGATCAACCTAGATGATCCAGAAGAAGGTCTAGATATCGATCTTGTTCCGCATACAGCGCGCAAAGTTGATATGGAATACGCAATCTGTAACTCGTTCGGCTTCGGCGGTACAAACGGTTCGCTAGTATTCAAAAAATTCGCTGAGTAAAAATCTCTAACACTGTTTTAGAGAAGCGATACTTGTATTCTGACGGCTCGATGCTTAGCATTGAGCCGTTTTGTTTTATATGTCGATCGGAAAGTAAAGGTATCTGAATGTTCTGGGTCAATGGATTGCCACAAACACACATTTCGCTTGGCGACCGCTCGTTTCAATATGGCGATGGCTGTTTCACCACTATTAAAACTAAGAAGGGTGAATTAGAGCATTGGCAAGCGCATGTTGAGCGAATGGAAGCGTGCCTGAAAACATTACACATCCCTTTTCCTGATTGGAGCCAAGTATTCGATTGGGTAATGAAAGCGGTTTTGAATGACGAGCTTGCCGGAATCAAAATTCATATCAGTCGCGGCACTGGAGGGCGAGGGTATAGTCCTAGCGGTATCGAAGGGCCCGTCGTGACTATTTCGAATTTTGTATTTCCTTCTCATTACTCTTCATGGCAAGAAAATGGCGTGCCGTTAGGGGTTTGCGAAATCCGCCTTGGCATTCAACCCCTTCTGGCTGGTCATAAGCATAACAACCGAATCGAACAGGTTCTCGCAAAAGCGGAAATTGAAGGCACAGAATTTACCGATGCTGTGACGTTAAATGTGCAAAATCATGTCATTGAAACTACAATGGCAAACCTTTTTTGGGTTAAAGATAAAAAGGTATACACACCCGATTTGAGTTTGTCTGGTGTGGCTGGCGTAATGCGCCGTAAGGTATTGGAATTTCTCCAAACCAATGGCTACCCAGTGCAGGTAGCAACATTCGAACTCTCTGATTTGCTTAATTCAGACGAGGTGTGGATGTGTAATTCACTATTGGGTGTGGCACCGGTCAGCGGTATTTCGACACCAGATAACAAGATTGACTTTCCAATTGGAAAATTGACTCGACGACTTCAAGGGAATCTAAATTCGTGATTAAAAAACTGTTTGCTTTTGTTGTACTGATTGCCGTTATTGGTGCAGCAGGTGTTTTTTACGTTGTTTCACAGACTAAGCAATATGTTAACTCGCCAATTCTTATAGAGCAGCCTCAGCTGTTTACCGTAGAAAATGGCACCAGCTTTCACCGAGTGATGCGTGATCTTGTAAAAGACGACATCATAGAAGCTTCTGATTACATTCGTTTAATGCCCCACCTTTACCCAGAGCTTCTTCAGGTGCGAGCAGGCACTTACCAACTTGAGCCAAAAGTTTCGCTTTATCAAACGTTAGAACAGCTCAATACCGGCAAAGAGCATCAATTTGCGATTACTTTTGTCGAAGGCAGCCGTTTCTCTGAGTGGGTTGAACAGCTAAGAGCCGCACCTCATGTAAAACATGACTTAACTGGTTTGTCTGAAAAAGAAATGGCGGAAAAGCTGGGTATTGAACGTGAGAAGCTTGAAGGTTTATTCCTTGCGGAGACTTACCATTACACTGCTGGCGCAAGTGAAAGTCAGATCTTAGAGCGTGCACACAGCAAGCTAAACAAGATTCTTGATGAACAATGGGAAGCGCGTCAGGAGAAGTTACCACTGAAAGATAAATACGAAGCGCTGATCCTAGCTTCTATTATTGAGAAAGAGACGGCAATTGATGCTGAGCGCGAACGTGTTGCATCGGTATTTGTTAACCGCCTCAACAAACGTATGCGTTTACAAACTGACCCAACCGTTATCTACGGGATGGGGGATGCGTACGATGGCAATATCCGTAAGAAAGATTTGCGTACACCAACGCCATACAACACATACACCATTAATGGGTTGCCACCAACGCCAATTGCCATGGCCGGTGAAGCATCGATTGAAGCTGCTCTCAACCCAGAAAACAGCAATTACCTATATTTTGTAGCAAGTGGAAAGGGCGGACATGTGTTTTCGAAATCCCTTGCTGAGCACAACCGTGCTGTACGTGCCTATTTAAGAGAACTAAGAAAGAACAAATGATGAAAGCAAACTTTATTGTCGTTGAGGGCCTAGAGGGCGCGGGTAAAAGCACTGCGATCAAAACCGTTTTAGATACGCTGAAAGCTGCAGGTATCAAAGATATCGTTAATACTCGTGAACCTGGCGGTACGCCGCTAGCAGAGAAGATGCGTGCACTAGTAAAAGAAGAGCACGAAGGTGAAGATCTAAAAGACATGACTGAATTGCTTTTGCTTTATGCAGCACGAGTTCAGTTAGTTGAGAACGTGATTAAGCCAGCGCTAGCAAACGATCAATGGGTAGTTGGCGACCGTCATGATTTGTCTTCTCAAGCTTACCAAGGTGGTGGCCGCCAAATCGACGCATCACTGATGAAGAACCTGCGCGATACCACTCTAGGTGAGTTTAAGCCTGCATTCACATTGTACATGGATATCGATCCTCGAGTTGGACTTGAACGTGCTCGTGGACGTGGCGAACTAGATCGTATTGAAAAAATGGACATCAGCTTCTTTGAACGCACGCGTGAACGTTATTTAGCGTTGGCTAATGCCGATGATTCCATCGTGGTGATCAACGCTGAGCAGTCGATTGAAGAGGTTGCACAAGACATCAAAGCTGCGCTAAACGAATGGCTAGCGTCACTGTAAGCAGAATGCGGATTGAGGTCGCTCATGTTAAATGACTTTCCATGGTTACTACCCGTTTGGGATAACCTCAAAACAAGCTTGGATTCAGAACGAATTCCGGGCGCACTGCTGCTGCAAAGTGACAAGGGATTAGCGGTAGAGAAACTGGTTGAGCTCTTTAGCCACTCGTTGCTGTGTCAAAATTACACCAGTGAAGCGTGTGGTTTCTGCCATAGTTGCCAGTTGACTCAATCTCATAGCCATCCTGATTTACACTGGATTAAGCCAGAGAAAGAAGGAAAGTCGATCACCGTTGATCAGATTCGAGCATGTAATCGGCTTGCGCATGAATCTTCACAACTAAACGGTTATCGCGTGTTCATCATAGAGCCAGCCGATGCGATGAATGAGTCTGCGTCCAATGCGTTGTTGAAAACACTCGAAGAACCGGGACAGAAATGCTTGTTCTTGCTCGTCACGCACAACCAAGAGCGATTGCTGCCAACTATCCAGAGTCGTTGCCAACAATGGGTGGTGACACCACCATCAACAGAGCAGGCGATGAATTGGATGAGCGAACAGGGAGCATCACAAGTACCAGCTTATGCGCTTAAACTGAATTTAGGGTCGCCAATTAATACCCTAGAAGCGGTGAAAAGTGGTGAGCTTGATGAGTACCAAGCGTTTGAGCGTTGTTTTATTGAGACGCTATCTTCGCCGGTATCAGATGTATTCCAGTGTGCATCGTTAATGGCAAAGAACCCAGACAAAGCATTCGACTGGGCTTGGTATCTATTAACGGACGCTCAGAAAGCCCAATTTGGGGTGGCGGAAGCGGCTCAACTTCCGGGCGCAACTCTGTTCCCAACACACAGTTATGACGGTTTATACCTGGCGTCGAAGAAGCTGCTTGAGCTAAAAGGGCAAATTCAACGCTTTCCAGGCTTGAACCTTGAACTACTATCAATGAATTGGTTAATTGAATCACGAGAGGCATTATGTTCGTAGATTCGCACTGTCATCTAGACAAACTGAATTACGATGATCTTCACATCAATGTTGAAGACGTTATTAACAAAGCAAAACAAGCGAACGTAAAAGAGCTACTGTCGGTAGGCGTTACGTTAGATTCATTTCCAAAAATGTTGGAAATGATTACGCCATACGACAACGTTTATGCGTCTTGCGGTGTGCATCCGCTTGATGTGGAGAGCGCGTTCTCTATGGAGACCTTACGCCAACACGCTTCGCACGAAAAAGTGGTAGCGATTGGTGAAACAGGTCTGGATTATCACTACAAACCAGAGACTGCAGCGCTGCAAAAAGAGCGTTTTGAACAGCAGGTAGATTTAGCGGTGGAGTTTAACAAGCCGCTTATCATTCATACCCGTAACGCTCGTGAAGATACATTAGAAATTCTACGCAATGGTGGCGCTGAAAAATGTGGTGGTGTGATCCACTGCTTTACCGAAGATCTACCATTTGCAGAAGCTGCATTAGATTTAGGGTTCTACATCTCAATTTCAGGCATTGTAACCTTCCGTCAGGCGACAGAATTGAAAGAAGTCGTGAAAGCTTTGCCTTTAGAAAGGCTGCTTATTGAGACGGATTCTCCATACTTAGCACCCGTTCCACATCGTGGAAAAGAGAACCAGCCTGCTTATGTTGTCGAAGTTGCAGCCTATATTGCGCAGCTAAAAGGGTGCTCGATTGCTGAAGTAGGGCAAAAAACAACCGAAAACTTCCGAAATCTTTTTTTGCGATGAAAAATCAATAGACGGTTTAAAAAAGGGGCTATTGCCCCTTTTTTGTTTAGAAATACGCCAAAAAGATCATTTAGTTTAATGTTTACTAAATTTGTTGATTTAACCGCAATCAAATCTCTCAAATGTAATTTTGTTACTAAAAATAACATCGGCCTTTATTTTATTTACGCCTTAAAATTAATTATGTTGATAATAAAATCGTTATAAAACAGTAATATAAGTTTAATGCAAACCTTTTCATCTACTGTTTTTGGGTGTGATCTGCGGCTTGTTTTGAAACTAAATTTCGTAACTGTGTGGAAAGTTTGAGGGCCATCAATATATATTTAGAGCCGGAAAATATAATGCAACGTGTGGTTACATTTTCATTGGGTGCTAACATTTAGGCTACGGGGGTGTGCCGTTAGTGCCCAAATAATACTTATAATTTATCAGGAGCATAAACATGTTTAAGAACCTTTTTGCAAACCTGCAAAAAGTTGGTAAAGCTCTGATGCTACCAGTATCAGTGTTGCCAGTCGCAGGTATCCTACTAGGTGTTGGTGCTGCCCACCTAAGCTTCATTCCAGAGGTTGTTTCTAACCTAATGGAACAAGCTGGTGGTTCAGTATTCGGCCAAATGGCACTTCTATTTGCTGTTGGTGTAGCACTTGGCTTCACAAACAACGACGGTGTAGCAGGTCTTGCTGCAATCGTTGGTTACGGCATCATGACAGCAACGCTTGGCGTTATGGCTGGCATCATGGGCGTTGAGAAAATCGATACAGGTGTACTAGGTGGTATCCTTGTCGGTGGTGTTGCTGCTTGGGCATTCAACCGTTTCTTCAAAATCCAGCTTCCAGAGTACCTTGGCTTCTTCGCTGGTAAGCGTGCTGTGCCAATCATCACTGGTTTCGCTGCGATCATCCTAGGTGTTGTACTATCTATCGTATGGCCACCAATCGGCGGTGCAATCTCTGCATTCTCTGACTGGGCTGCGCACCAAAACCCACAACTTGCGTTCGGTATCTACGGCGTAGTTGAGCGTTCTCTAATCCCATTCGGTCTACACCACGTATGGAACGTACCATTCTTCTTCGAAGCAGGTACTTGTGTGAACGCGGCTGGTGAAACTCAAAACGGCGTACTAACTTGTTACCTAGTTGCAGATGATGCTTCTCGCGCTGCTGGTAATGGCTTCGGTCAGCTAGCGGGTGGTTACATGTTCAAGATGTTCGGTCTACCAGCTGCAGCAATCGCTATTGCTCACTGTGCTAAACCAGAAAACCGCGCGAAAGTAATGGGTATCATGGCGTCAGCTGCTCTGACTTCATTCCTAACAGGTATTACTGAGCCAATCGAATTCTCATTCCTATTCGTTGCTCCAGTACTATACGGTATCCACGCTCTACTAGCTGGTTCTGCATACGTTGTTGCTAACACTCTAGGCTTCGTACACGGTACATCATTCTCACACGGTCTGATCGACTTCCTAGTCCTATCTGGCCACGCTCAGAAGATGGGTCTGATGGTAGCTGTTGGTCTAGTTTACGCAGTAATCTACTACGTAGTATTCCGCACAGTAATCACTGCTCTTGACCTTAAAACTCCAGGTCGTGAAGATGAATCTGAAGAAGCTGTTGCAACTTCTGGTTCTGACATGGCAGGTGAGCTTGTTGCAGCATTCGGCGGCAAAGCAAACATCACTGGTCTAGACGCATGTATCACTCGTCTACGTGTAGCAGTAGCTGACACAGCTGCAGTTGACCAAGACAAACTAAAACAACTAGGCGCTGCTGGTGTTGTAGTTGTAGCAGGTGGTGTTCAGGCTATCTTCGGTACTAAGTCTGACAACCTGAAAACTGAAATGGATGAGTGGATTCGTAACCACGGCTAATCTCAGTCATTCATAAGAAAAAGGGGGCTTCGGCCTCCTTTTTGCTTTCTGTATCTTTCCCTTCAGTATTTATTCTTCTCTAATCTCTAATCTTTTTCTCACTAGCACTTACTTTTGGTGTTTTAGCCGTGATCTCACGCTCACCCTTACGTTTGTGGCTTTTTTCGTACGTCATTCTTACTCATTACTGACACAACAAAATGACAACATGTTTGAATTATGCACGCTGTTTTTTTAAGTGGGGGAAGGCTGTGAAAAAGCGAATTTTATTGGCGGCAACAATGCTGCCGAGTGCCGTAATGGCGGCGGATGGAGCGAAGAATTTTTCTGTTGGTATGGCGGTCGATCAAGAGCTCAGCGTTGTCGTTGAAATTGATGACAAGTACCGCGGTATTATTGGTAACGATGGTATGGCGTTTGATTACATAGCGAAGCGCGGTACATTTGATCAAAGCATGCCATTAACTTGGTATGTCGGTGTTGGTGGCTGGTACGAGTGGGATGATGAATTCGGTGTTCGTGTCCCACTGGGTTTAAATTGGGATCTATCAAAAGGCTGGGATCTGTACGCGCAAATCCATCCTGAAGTGGACTTCTACAAAGGGCCTGATCTGCAAATCGGTGGGGCGCTTGGTATCAAGTACAATTTCTAATAGACACAAAAATGCCGGCACTGAGCCGGCATTTTGTTTTTTGAGCCTTAATTTCTCTGGCAGTTAGCTTTACTGCTGTTTATTCATTGCTCGTTTGATGCATACCGCAGCGCCACCCCAAGTGATGCCAAGTCCGATAACCATCATGATGATTGCACTTGTAGTCATTATGCTTTCTCCTTGCTCGCTACGTTAATCAATACGCCAAACACAAACAGTGCGGCAATCATTACCCAACCTAGCGTTAGGTCGTAGCCACCGTAGCCTTCGATGAGAAGGGCGTACAGCTTGGTTGCCAAGATAATTGCTAACATGATTGGTGTGACAAAGCGTAAACAGATTTCGAACCATTGACCAACAGAGAAGTCAGAGCGCTCGTTTACGTAGTTACGAACTTCAGGCACTTGTTTCAACAACCAAGCCATTAGAACGATTTCTACTAGGCCACCAACCATAATACCAACGTTGTTTGCGAAGTGGTCGACAAGGTCCAGAAGAAGCAATCCGCCGTTGGTCGCGAATGCCATCGAGACAACAAATCCAATACCAATCACTACGTTTGCAGCTTTTTTACGGCTCCATTTTAATTTGTCGATAACGGCTGAGGTTACCGCTTCCATGATTGAGATGTGCGAGCTTAAGCCTGCAACAACCAAAGCAAAGAAGAATAGAGGACCAAGGATGTATGGCGCTGGTAGTAGGTTAATTGCAGCAGGTAACGTCACAAATGCCAAGCCCACACCCGCAGAGACTACCTCAGTAAGCGGTTTGCCTTGTTCTTGAGCCATATAACCCAATACCGAGAAAATCATGATACCGGCAAGGATAGAGAAGCCACAGTTGATCAATACCGTCATGAAGTCGTTGTTGGTGATGTCTGATTTCTCTGGCAGATAGCTCGAGTAAGCCAGCATGATGGCAAAGCCGATACTTAGTGTGAAGAAGATCTGACCGTAAGCCGCTGCCCACACTTTTACGTCCCAGATTTTGCTGAAGTCTGGCTCGAACATGTAGTTCACACCGTCTAGCGCACCAGGAAGGAAAATCATGCGACCGATCAAGAAGATCACCATAATGAACAATATAGGCATCATGATCTTAGATGCGCGTTCAATACCTGATTTAACACCGCTCACAATCGCTGTATAAGTAATTGCCCAAGCAATCAGCATGGATACGGCGATCTTCCATTGAATGCTGCCTAAATCCGTTGGAGAGTTATCACCAAGTTTTAGATATTCACTAAAGAAGAAGGCGTTGGTATCGGAACCCCAACTTTGAGTGAACGACATCCCAAAGTAAGAAATTGCCCAACCAATAACCGCAACATAGTAAACGGCGATGACGGCAGCAACGCCAACTTGGAACCAACCAAGCCATTCAAATTTTGCGTGGATTTTTGCCAATGTTTTTGGTGCAGAACCACGGTATTTTTGACCCATACTGAACTCAAGGATCATGAATGGAATACCTGCGGTGATCATGGCGAAAAGGTAAGGAATAAAAAAGGCACCGCCGCCATTCTCATAGGCCTGTATGGGAAACGCCAGATGTTACCCAAGCCGATAGCTGATCCGACTGCTGCTAAGATGAATCCCGCGCGGGATCCCCATTGTTCTCGCTTCATATTTGACTCCTGTACAACTCCCTAAGGAATGAAGCTCTTCTCGGCAACGTGCAACACCAGCAGAGCAAAGAGCAACTGTTATCCGTCAGTTTTCTGCTCGATGTTCGGTATTGTTATAAAATCCCGGTGTTTTGCTTTGTGTTACCTAACAAGAAATAGAATTAAATGCTTTAAATTTTGATGTGTGTTTGCAAAAGCTGAAATATTCTTCTGCTTTCTGTGTTCAGACTAACTTTTTACATTATTTAGCGCAATAGATTCTAAATGTTAATGTCGATATTTTATCTGGTTTAAATATTGTTAATTAGTGATTTGGTAGGCTATCTGATCGGTAAGCTTGGGTAGGTTTTGAAATAAATGACTGTATGGTCGATGTGATCTTGGTCAAATAAACTATTTTTGGCTATTAGGGTGTATCTCTGCGATAGACACACCCAATAGAGAATATTTCGTTAAAACGACACATTAGAAGTGAAAGTCGTTAGAAACGGAAACGAAAGCCAATGTTGGATTGGAATTGGTTCATCCAGTCGGTTTCAAACTTGATGATACAAGACGAACCGTCCGTTGGTACGACGCAAGCACCTGAGGTGTCGTTGTCTACAACTGTGCCTAACCAACGGATTTGCGCGGTCATTGCAAAGGTTTTCGAGAATTCATACTCAAGGCCGGCGAATGCACTACCAGAAAAGCCATACTTGTCGTTTACCCAGTCTACGTCGGCGTATGACGCGCCTATGCCCAATCCAACGTAGGTTTGCCACCCTTGAGCAAGAGGGTAGTAAATGCTGCTTTGAAATTGAAGATAGTGAATGTCTGCAGAGTTATTAATGTCTTGCAATTCTGACGACTGATTGGAATAGAAAAAGCCGATGCGACCCATCTCAAAAGGGGTTTCAACTGACAAAGCATAATTGATTGAAGGGTCCAAATCGTAGGTGCGGTCATTCTCATCCTCTACTTTACCGCCTCCTGTAAAGCCGACATAGGGCGTGACGATAACCGTCGCTTGAGCAGCCATAGAACAGCTCAATAATACACTCCCAACTAGCCAGCCAATTTTATAGTTCATTTGCTATCTCCTTATTATGACTAAGCTAATTGTGATGCCTTAGCCAAAATCGTGCGACTAAATTAGGCAATTCTTGAACATAATTCACACTGGTGTTATTAATTTGTTACAACTAAAGGAGGTGTCTATGGAACACGATCTAAAATCAGCCCTACTCATCGTCGTTACAGTATTCGCAGTTTTACTCTCTTTCGGCATCATTGCGATTACTACGGCTTAATGCATTGGCGATACGCCTATGACACGCAACAGCGGTATTATCACTGATCGTCATGCAGAGCTCGACATTGAGATGTATGAGCGCTATAGAAATGGCAAAACTGCCCTTGTCGCACAAGGAGGAGGGCAGAGAGGGATTTTTACCGCTGGAGTGTTGGATGCATTCCTTCTTTCCAATTTCGATCCATTCGATGAATTCTACGGTACATCAGCCGGAGCTCTGAATTTGTGTGCTTACCTTTGTCGTCAACATGGCATGGGCAAGGCTTTCATTACGGACCTCACTACTTCCAGCGAATTCTTTAATCTTTTCCGTTATATCCGCAAGAAGCAATATTTGGGCTTGGAATGGGCCTTAGAGCGCATTCAAGATTACCCTTATAAACTTGACCTCGATATGGGGAAAACTGCGTTAGGTGCCCGTGGCGCGTTTGCTGCGGTGACAAATGTCGATACTCTTTCTGATCAATACTTGCCGATACTCGGTGGGGACTGGGTCAATACCATGGTTGCCACTTGCGCGATCCCTAAATTGTATCAGGGGCCTGTGGATGTAAATGGGCATCCTTATGTTGATGGTGGGGTCTCTGCCTCGATTCCTGTGCAAGAAGCATGGAGAAAGAATGCGCGTAATATTATTGTGATTCGTACGGAGCCTTTCTCTGAGGCTGAAGCCAAAGTACAAGCCGAGATTGGTGAAGAGGGTATCAAATGGTACCGCGAGTCTATTAACTCTGTGCAAGAGTCTTGGCAACACAAGGTTCACCAATGGAAAGAGGACTGGAATAGCTTCTTGCAGCAGAAAATTAATGCGGCTCATCAGTCGAAATTGTCTGGTAGAAAGCTGCTCAATGGCGGACGCTGGTTGTTTGGGGCGGATAATCTTTATCGCTTGAGCCACCTGATTGGTGAAAACTTCGATTCTGGCTTGGCTGACATGTTGATGATTCACTACCAAACCTTCGAATTGACACAAGCGTTCTTAACCGCTCCGCCCGACGATACCTTTATTCTGCAATTGGCTCCTAAAGAAGAGTTACAGTCATCGTCTTTGTTGAGCGATCCAGAAGCGTTAGAGCACGATTATCAACTTGGTCTGCAAACGGGTTTCAATTTGATTCAGCTCTATGACAAATTGAACATAGATGGTCGAGAAACGGCTTAGATTGAAATCAAGTATCTGAAAAAAGAAAAGGCTCCGTTTGGAGCCTTTATGGTTTTTTGGGAAAGTACTAAGCGGACAAAATACGCATGCAGTTGGTTGAACCTACTACATCCATCACATCACCTTGAGTGAAGATCACCAAGTCCCCTTCATCCAGTAACCCTTGCTCTTTCAGTGTTACGATTGCTGCGTGAGCCGTGGTTAAGCCAGCACCACCTTTGGAGTCAAAGAATACGGGAGTAACACCACGGTATAGTGCTGCACGGTTTAGTGTTGATTCATTACGCGATAGTGCGAAAATCGGCAAACCAGAGCTTAAGCGAGACATCATCAAAGCGGTTCGGCCTGATTCGGTCAGAGAAACCATCGCTTTGACGCCTTCCATATGGTTAGCTGCGTACATGGTCGACATCGCAATGGTCTCTTCTGCGGTCGCAAATGTGCGGTCCAATCGGTAAGTCGACAGGCTTGCTTCCGACATCTTCTCTGCACCTATACACACTTCAGCCATGGATTTCACGGTTTCCACTGGGTATAGACCCGCTGCAGTCTCACCAGAAAGCATCACTGCATCCGTGCCGTCGAGAACAGCGTTTGCTACGTCCATGACTTCTGCACGAGTCGGCATTGGCGCAGCCATCATTGATTCCATCATTTGGGTCGCAGTAATCACGATACGGTTTAAGCTGCGAGCACGGCGAATCAGCTTCTTCTGTACACCGATAAGCTCTGGGTCACCAATTTCGACACCCAAGTCGCCACGAGCAACCATAACAACGTCAGACGCTAAGATGATGTCATCAATGGATTCTGTGGTAGCGACGGTTTCAGCACGCTCCACTTTTGCCACAAGTTTCGCTTCAAGACCTGCGTCTCGCGCCAAACGACGAGCGTAATGCATATCTTCGCCATTGCGAGGGAATGAGATAGCGAGGTAATCGACTTTGATTTTGGCAGCGGTGAGGATATCTGCTTTGTCTTTTTCAGTAAGTGCATCCGCAGATAGGCCGCCGCCTTTTTTGTTGATGCCTTTGTTGTTGGAAAGAGGGCCACCGACCGTTACTCGGGTGTGGACTTTGTTGCCTTCAACGCTAGTCACTTGCAATTGCACGCGACCATCGTCAAGCAGCAAGATGTCATTAGGAGAGACGTCTTGTGGTAGCTCTTTGTAATCTAAGCCAACGGAGTCTTGATCGCCTTCGCCTTTTGGTAAGTCACTGTCTAGCGTAAATTTATCGCCGACGTTGAGATGAATTTTGCCGTCTTTGAACGTGGAAACGCGAATTTTTGGACCTTGTAAATCACCAAGTATCGCCACTTGGCGACCAAGCTTCGCCGCGATAGCTCTTACTTTTTCTGCACGTTGAACGTGGTCATCGCTGGTACCGTGTGAGAAGTTCATCCGAACGACGTTTGCTCCAGCTTTGATTATCTCCTCAAGGACATTGTCTTTATCGGTTGATGGGCCAAGCGTTGTGACAATTTTTGTTCTTCTTAATATGGAAGTCATAGATTCTCCGAAGAATGCAGGTGTAGGACTAGATAACTCGAATTCTATTCTCGCTAAGTATATGCACAGTATGCGCAGATTGTTCGCATTTAGGTCAAAGTGCTGAAAAAACATTAAGGCGCAGGCTTTGTTACCTAATTTGATGAATAAAATAAGTTATTTTTCAAACAATTTAACAGGAGTAGATTTCTGGTTATTTGATTGAATACACAAACAAACATGTTTATACGTGATGCTTGTCACGGGGATTTATCAATTCACTTCACAATTACTTCGCAAAGTAAAAAAATTATCCCGTTATAGAATTTCGGAGTGCAAGATGTACATGGCTCAACCGGGCCATATTGATCATATCAAACAGGTCAATGCTGGTCGTGTATACAAACTAATTGACCTGAAGGGTCCAATATCTCGAATCGATTTGTCCAAGCAAAGTGAGCTTGCGCCTGCGAGTATCACTAAGATCACTCGAGAGTTGATTGAAGCCCATCTGATTCATGAAACTACTGTTCAGGAAGCGACGAGCCGTGGTCGTCCTGCAGTGGGTTTGCAGGTCAATAATGAAGGTTGGCAATTCTTGTCGATGCGTTTAGGTCGAGGTTATTTAACCATCGCACTGCACGAGCTTGGCGGTGATGTTCTTATCGATACCAAAATCGATATCCATGAACGCGACCAAGACGATGTACTTGAACGCTTACTCTACGAAATTGATGAATTCTTCCAAACCTACGCTGATCAACTCGATCGTGTCACCAGTATCGCGATTACTTTGCCTGGTCTGGTGAACTCAGAGCAGGGCATCGTACTGCAAATGCCGCACTACAATGTTGAGAACTTGGCGTTAGGCCCTGAAATCTATAAAGCAACGGGCTTACCTGTCTTTATTGCCAACGATACGCGTGCTTGGGCGCTGGCAGAGAAGCTGTTCGGACATTCTCAAGAGAACGATAACTCGGTACTTATCTCCATCCACCACGGTTTAGGTGCGGGTATCATCTTAGATGGTCGCGTGCTGCAAGGTCGTCACGGTAACATCGGCGAACTTGGCCATATCCAAATCGATCCAAACGGCAAGCGCTGTCATTGTGGCAACATTGGTTGTCTTGAAACGGTGGCGAGTTCTCAGGCAATCCGCGAAGAGGTGGTTACTCGTATTGCTAACGGTGAAGCTTCTATTCTTGCTGAGCACGAAGAAATGAGCATCGAGAGCATTTGTGAAGCTGCGGCGAACGGTGATCCTCTTGCGGTTGATGTGATTGAGAAACTGGGTCGCTATTTAGGCTCTGCGATTGCGATTGTGATTAACCTATTCAACCCAGAGAAAATCTTGATTGGTGGGGTAATCAACCAAGCTAAAGATGTGCTTTATCCTGCGATTCGTCGTTGTATCGAAGAGCAAAGTTTACCTGTTTATCATCAAGACCTTGAGCTGGTGGAATCTCGTTTTTATAAGCAAGCGACGATGCCGGGCGCTGCGCTAGTGAAACAGGCGCTATACGATGGACAACTGTTGATGAAGGTGATTGAAGGTTAATCTTTCTTGCATCAACTCAACTTGAAGAAAAGGGTGAACGTTACAGTTCGCCCTTTTTTGATCTTCTCAGTGCCGAAAACGCCAATCTGGGCGCTGTTTCATTGCTATATCTATAGCATTAATGTAATTTTCGTAAGTAATGTAGAGCACTCATACAAAAGGTTTACTTTGTTGTTTCAACACGGTTTTCTGTAAAGAGTGATAGGTTGTCGTTCAAAGTTAGGTAGTGGTATGTCCGGAGTGTTAAATACGGTTGATCAGCGTACGAATCTAGTGGGTGAAAACCGACTGGAACTTTTGCTGTTCACACTGAATAGTCGCCAATTGTTTGCGATTAACGTTTTTAAAGTGAAAGAGGTGATTAAGCTGCCTCCACTGACTAAACTCCCGGGCTCTCATTACAACATCCGTGGTGTAGCGTCTTTGCGCGGCGAAGCTGTGCCAGTGATTGATCTGCGTTGCTCGATTGGTTTCCCACCACTGCGTGGCGAAGCAGAAGAAGAAAATTTGATCATCACCGAATACAACCGCTCTATTCAGGGTTTCCTTGTCGGGCCCGTGCGCAACATCATCAATACCGCTTGGACAGAGATTCAGCCGCCGCCATCGACATCTGGCCGCTCTAACTACCTAACCGCAATCACGCAAGTGAAGGACGGTGATTCATCACAAATCGTTGAAATCATTGATGTAGAAAAAGTGTTGGCGGAAATCGTCCATTACGACGTCACCATTTCTGATGGCATTTTAGATCAAGAGCTAGCTCAAGCCATGATTGGTCGTAATGTTCTGATTGTTGATGATTCTTCAACGGCCCGTAATCAGGTGAAAGATACCTTGTCTCAGCTTGGTTTGAACATCATTGAATGCCGCGATGGTCTAGAAGCATTGACGGTCCTTAAACGTTGGTGTGATGAAGGTAAAGACGTCGAGAAAGAACTACTGATGATGATCACGGATGCAGAAATGCCAGAAATGGACGGTTACAGACTGACGCATGAAGTGCGCTCTGACCCCCGAATGTCCAAACTGTTCATTACGTTGAACACCTCCTTAAGTGGTAGTTTCAACGAGGCCATGGTGCAGAAAGTGGGCTGCGACCGCTTTATTTCTAAGTTCCAACCGGATCTTCTCGTCGAAGTTTCACAAGATAGAATGCGTCAAGTTTTATATACGGGCGTTAATTAATCGGCGAAGAATTAATCCATAAGGGTAGGTGATTAATTGAAGTGCGATTGCTATACTATTTTACATATTTCTGACAATGAAATATGTAGGTATATCACGTCACTTTTCACCTATTAACCTAGGGTACTTCCGTTTAATGATATGGCTAACATCTAAAGTCATTATGACTTTATCCTTGTTACTGTATAGGAAATACAAGAGTAAGCGTACGGAAACGATGGCTGAGGATTAATTCAGCAGAATCGAAAAAGGGAGGGTTTACCTCCCTTTACTTTTTTCGGCGAAATGTGTTTTCCTGTCTCCAAAACATGATGGCTTAATGGAAATCGCGTGATTTACTTTTCAGCTCTGCAAGGTTGTGTGTGCAATCGATGAGCTTTCCTGCAATTATATGTGTCACTTCTCCTTCTCTTTCTAAAATCCCTTTGACCATCAAGACTTTTGATGTGAGATACGCTTGCTTTTGAGCGCGGGCGGTTGCTCGCCAGACCACCACATTAATATTGCCCGTATCGTCTTCTAAAGTGAAAAAAGTCACACCTGCTGCGGTGCCTGGAGATTGCCTACCTGTTACGACACCAACGACCGTCACTAAAGATTTGTGCTCCTTTTCAACTAACTGCTTCATCCGAGTAAAGCGCGGTAACTTACCGGCTTCTTCTAGCAAGGTTATCGGGTGGCGACTCAGTGACAACCCGGTACTGGCGTAATCTTCAATCAAGTTCTCGTATTCAGAAGGTTGAGCTTGGTAGTTCGCCATTGGTTCTTCCATGTGATTGAACAAGGGTAAATCTGATAACGAATCCATCGCAGCCCAGCGAGCGTTATAGCGATTACCTGAAAGGATCTGAAACGCATTGGCAGAAGCGAGCAGTTCAATATCACGACGGTTTCTTAAGATCTGTTTCACCTCTTGAATAGAGCGATACCCAGTTGTTGGTCGGAGCTCAACCAATCGAGAAGCGCTTTCTTGATTAAAGCCCTTTACTAAACGAAAGCCCAGTTGTACCCCAAGACGGCCATTAGGGCGCTTGACCAAATGATGCTGATACGACGAGTGATTGATGCAAACAGGCAGCACTTCGACACCGTGTCGGCGCGCATCTTGAATCAATTGCGAAGGGCTATAAAACCCCATCGGTTGACTATTAAGTAGGGCAGTATAGAACTCAGCAGGATAGTAAAACTTCAACCATGCAGAGCAGTAAGCCAATACTGCGAAAGAGGCTGAGTGACTTTCTGGAAAACCGTATTCACCAAAGCCGCAGATTTGATCGAAGATTCGCTCCGCAAACTCCAAGTCATAACCACGCTCACGCATCCCGTCGATCAACTTAGGTTTGAACTTGGCAAGATCGCCGTTCTTCTTCCATGCTGCCATTGCTCGGCGCAGTTGATCGGCTTCACCACCACTGAACCCTGCAGCGACCATCGCGAGTTTGATCACTTGCTCTTGGAAAATCGGTACGCCCATAGTGCGCTCTAGTACGCTTTTCACTTCTTCCGATGGATAGCTGATCGGCTCTTCACCATTTCGTCTTTTTAGAAACGGATGGACCATATCACCTTGAATAGGCCCCGGACGGACAATAGCAATCTGCACGACTAAGTCGTAGTAACGTGCAGGCTTTAAGCGTGGCAGCATGCTCATCTGCGCGCGAGACTCGATTTGGAATACGCCAACGGTATCGGCTTTTTGGATCATGCGGTATACGTGCGGATCGTCTTGCAGGCGCGTGATCTCAGCAATCGACAGGGATCGCTGGTGGTGCTTCTCGACCAATTGAAAGCATTTACGGATCGCATTCAACATGCCGAGAGCAAGAACATCGACTTTCAACAGCTTTAAGCTTTCTAAATCATCTTTATCCCATTGAATAATAGTGCGATCTTCCATCGAAGCATTCTCGACAGGCACCAGTTCATATAAAGGGCCAGATGAAATCACAAAGCCGCCTACATGCTGAGATAAATGGCGTGGGAATCCGATGATCTCGTTCACCAACTGGATAAATTGTTGGCCTTTTAACGACTCTGGTTGTAACCCTAACTCGATGATTTGCGCTTGCCAACCTTGGCTACGATCACGGCGATTAACGTTTTTGATGAAGAAGTCTAGCTGAGTTTCTTCAATCCCCAACGCTTTACCCACTTCACGCACGGCACTTTTAAAGCGATAGCTGATTACGGTGGCTGCCAAAGCGGCACGCTCGCGGCCATACTTTTTGTAGATATATTGAATCACTTCTTCGCGGCGCTCGTGTTCAAAGTCGACATCAATGTCTGGCGGCTCTTTTCTTTCTCGGCTAATAAAGCGCTCGAACAAGACCGAGATTTGCCTAGGATCGACGGCAGTGATTTCTAAGCAGTAGCACACTACCGAGTTTGCCGCAGAGCCTCGCCCTTGATAGAGAATGCCTTTCTGCTTAGCGAACATTACAATGTCGTGAATGGTCAGAAAGTAATAATGATATTCCAGCTCTTCAATGAGGGTTAATTCATTCTCGATGGTCTGATGAATGTCTGCGGGAACACCTTTAGGGAAGCGCAGTTTTTTACCACGCTCTACCAACAGACGCAGATAAGAGGTTGGGGTGTGACCGTCAGGGATGAGCTCTGTTGGGTATTCGTATTTCAGATCTGAGAGGTTGAATTCGCACAAGCTCGCAATATGGGAGCTTTCTGCCAACCATTCGGCTCTGTAAATTCGAGACAGTTTGTTCAATGGACGCAATGCTCGTTCGGCATTGGATAAACGACCAAAGCCGAGCTTATCAACGCTACAACCGTGCTTTACTGCTGTCAGGACATGTTGTAACGGTAAGCGTTCAACAGCATGCATCAAAACGCCACCACAAGCGGTAATCGGCAATTGGAACTCGTTTGCTAATAATTCACAGTGTGTGGTGTAAGCATCGTCAGCACCACCTAAATGACGCTGAATCGCGACCCATAAGCGATGAGCGTGATGCTGCTGGAGCCAACGTCCCCAATAATGGTCATTCTCTTGATGAGTCGGGAGCCACAACACAAGGCAGTGACGAATCGACATCAAATCCCACTCCGACAGTTGATAAGTGCCTTTCTCGCTGCGTCGTCTTGCATTGGTGATGATACGGCACAGCTCAGCGTAAGCTTTACGGCAAGGGCAAAGCAGCACGACTTGGCACTCGTCATTGAGCCAAAACATGCTGCCGACGATTTGTTTGATGTCGAGTTTGTGTTGCTCGATGGTCGCATGGGCTTTCACTACGCCCGCAACTGAGCACTCATCGGTGATCGCAATGGCTTGATAGCGATAAAACGCCGCCTGCAGCACCAACTCTTCTGCATGAGAAGCGCCAGTGAGAAAGGAGAAGTTGGACTGACAAAACAGTTCTGCGTAACTCATAACGACCTAACAAAAATAACTGTCGATTTAACAAAAATAGCCATGAAGAAACCAATGCTTGTGCTGATCGCGAAACACCCATAACCAGCGACCTTGCTTGGTGTGCGCAATGTAGTAATCACGCATGATCTCGTCACCATCCCACCATCCAGAGACAATCCGCTCAGGCCCATGCACTAGAGAGACTTGCTCTTGTAGCGAGATAGGTGCGGGTAATTGCATCGCTGGGCGCAGCAGAGCAGGGATGGTGTTAATCGGGACATCCGGCTCATCGGCTGGGCGATATTGACTGGCTTTCTCTGGTCTTGGATCGCAGGCTATATTGGGTTTGAGTACCGCGCTTTTGCCCAACTTAGCTTGCAGTAAAGAGAGCAGCTCTAACGCGTTCATTTGCCCTTTTTGCCCAGCAAAGAAATCGCGTGCAGAGCTTAAAGGTTCACCTTGGCGCTCTACTTTTAACGTCAGGCCAATAACAGGACCGTTTAACGTGACGGATTCCAAACTCAAACTCGCCAATTGTTGCCAGCGTTGGCACAAGTAATCGCCTTGCGCGGATGTGAGTTGAAGGTGCTGTGCTTGTTTGTCCCGCTGATGCAGGGTTAAACACAGCTCAAACGCGACTTTATCGCGCAGTTTGAGAAAGGTTTCGAGTTGACGAAGCAATGTAGCCAGTGGTTTCTCCACCCATTGGACGTTTTCAATCTCAAACAACAGTTCTAAATAGACTTGGAAAGATTCGGTTGGGTGATAAAAGTCGACAGGATGTTTAAATTGCCCTGTCAGGCGACCAACGTAGTTCACCAAGTCACTGTCGAATCGACGCGCAATGTCTTGCAGTGGTAGTTCAAGTAACCCTTGCAGTGTGGTGACACCTACACGTTGTAGTTTCTCTACGGTAGTGTTTGATAAATCCGTCAATGTTAGTGGCAGCGGTGATAAGGCTTGTTGCATGACAGACTTATCTTCACTGATGAAGTTCGCTCCTGCTAATGCCATCAATTTGGCAGAAAAAGGCGAAAAGCCGCACCCGAATTGAAAACTCAGTTTCAGCTCCGATAAATGAGCACTGACTTTAGTCCAATAGTTTTGTAGCCCTTCATACAGATTAAGCATCGGGGTTGCGCGTAGCAGAATGCCTTGGTTTGGCATCAATACGACATCAGACGTAATCAAATACAGCCATTGAGCAATTTCTTGTAACTTGCTCAGTTCGGTTTGCGGATGATAAGGATGCACTTGCAGATCTCGGCACAAAGAAGCCGCGCTACCCAAGCCCATATTTGGCTTAATGCCTTGTTGCTCGGCAATCTCGTTGTATTGAATGATCCGACAACGTTGGCTTTCTACAATCACCACAGGCTGCTCTTGGTTATCACCAAAGAGTGCATCTAACTGTAGGCGAGGGAAGTGCAAATATATCCACAAAGCCATATCACTAACCTTGGTTCACCAATGGGAAATTGACCACTGTGGATGGAATACGAGTTGCGTTTGGCATCACCAATTGCGGGTAATGGTGCTGGAAGTTGATATTAACGCAGCCTTTGCTCCAACCGCCTTTTCGTTTGAGAACTTCTACACTCACACCTTGTTCATGACCTTGTAGCTTTAGGCTCAATGAAACAGGCAAAGACAAGCGATTTGTCATGTTAGGTTTGAGCATAAACAGAGGACAAGAGCCTTGCTCACTTGCCACTTGCAGACGTTTTACCTGGTGGAGCTCTAGCTCATCTTGCCATAGCAAAACGTTGGTACACACGCCGCTCTTGAGGCATTGCTCTGCTGCCCACAGCGCATCGCGTTGATGTTCAGGCGTGATTACCCATACTTGGTTGATGTCCAAGCCAATGCTGTGTAGGAACAATGAATTCATCAACGCTGGTGGTTGAATGAATGCCGTCACCCCTCTCGAAAGAGACGCTTCTAAATAAGGCGCAAGCAAGCGCAGTTCGCCAATGCTGCCAACAGATTCCATTTCCACCACGCCATGAGGAGGAAAGCCGCCGCCAAGCAGGGCGTCGAGTTCAGGGAAACCTGAGCTATTCAGGAACTGATGCTCGTCTGCTTTGGTCAAATTTGCTTGCCAAACAAGGTGTTGGCTTTTTAAGTGTTGGATGATGTCTTGCATAAATAAAATACCTGTATATATGTACAGTATATTTCTGTGATGGAAAGTCGCAAGATTTTTATAGGCAGAAATACGAAAAAAGGCAGCGTTTGCTGCCTTTTCAATCGATTATGTGAGGTGACCTGAAGAGGTTACTTACGCTTGGGTTGAGCGTCGATGCACTGACCGTTTACATCTGTAACCGCTGGGTCCATCAAGTGAAGGTAAAGCGGTATGATATCCAGTGGTGTTTTTAGCGTGTTTGCATCTTCACCTGGATAAGCTTTTTCACGCATTCGAGTACGAGTTGCACCTGGGTTAATCGCGTTAACACGCATTGGTGTATCGCTAAGTTCATCTGCCAATACTTGCATCATACCTTCTACGGCAAATTTGGAGATGGCGTACGAACCCCAGAAAGCACGGCCAGAATGGCCCACCGTTGAAGACGTAAAGATAATACGACCTGCGTCTGAATTACGCATAATAGGCAGTAGCGCTTGAGTCATTAGGACTTCTGCTTTCACGTTAATCTGCATGATGTCGTCGAAGTCTTCTTCATTGATTTGCTCAAACGGGCACAGCGTGCTTAAAACGCCAGCGTTGTGCAACAGACCATCCAAACGACCAAACTGACCTTCGATGGTTTCTGCCATATCGATGTAGTGCTGCTTAGTTGCGCCTTTCAGATCAAGTGGAATGATCGCGGGTTGAGGGTAACCTGCAGATTCGATTTCATCGTAAATGGATTCAAGGTTTTGAACGTTTCGACCAAGTAGAATCACAGTCGCACCGTGCTGAGCGTAAGAAAGTGCCGCTTGGCGACCGATACCATTGCCTGCACCAGTGACAAGAATGACTTTACCTTTTAGGGCATCTGCTGAAACGGAGTAGTTCACGGTAGTTAATCCTTATTATTGTATCTAATTCCGACGAACAGACGTCATCTTAGTGTAGAAATGCGCCTGTTTCTCAATGGAAAATCTTGGTAATCGTGACAAGTTGGTTACAATACACCAATTCATGTGTTATACCAATTCCAGAACGGTTGTCCGGTATGTTATTTGAACGCCATCAATCAGAACAAGAGGTTACCGATTTTCTTGCCTTCTCTCTGATTTTTCTACGTAACATATTGATGACTATTACTGGTATGAGATAGAGGAACTCTCATTGGAATTTTTATTAGATTACGGTCTGTTTTTAGCCAAGATTGTCACCGTTGTTGCGGCAGTAGTTGTGCTGCTGATTATTGCAAAATCAGCGGGTGGTAAATCGGGTGCTGCGAAGGGCGAATTGGAAGTCACTAATCTTTCTGAACGTCACAAAGATGCAATCGAACAATTAGAGCATCACCTACACGATGACGCTTTCATCAAAGCTCGTGATAAAGCGGCTAAGAAGGAAGAGAAAGAAAAGAACAAATCTCGCGAGAAAGAAATCAAACAAGCGAGCAAAGAAGGTTCTCTTGATAGCAAGCGCGAACCGCATCTGTTCGTGTTGGATTTCAATGGCAGCATTGATGCAAAAGAAGTGGGTTCACTGCGTGAAGAGATCACTGCAGTATTAGCAGTCGCTCGTGAAGGCGATGAAGTGCTACTTCGTCTAGAGTCTGGTGGCGGCATGGTTCATGGCTATGGTTTGGCATCTTCTCAACTTGACCGAATCAAAGCAGCCGGTTTGCCTCTGACGATTTCTGTCGACAAAGTGGCTGCAAGTGGTGGCTACATGATGGCATGTGTGGCAGACAAGATTGTTTCAGCTCCGTTTGCAATTGTCGGTTCTATCGGCGTTATCGCGCAGATCCCTAACTTCAACAAGCTGTTGAAAAAGCACGATATCGAATATGAGCAGCTAACAGCAGGTGAGTACAAACGCACACTAACGATGTTTGGTGAGAACACCGACAAAGCGCGCGATAAGTTCAAACAAGAACTTGAAGAAACACACGTACTGTTCAAAGACTTCATCAGTGAACGCCGCCCAGCACTAGAACTTGAGAAAGTCGCAACAGGTGAGCACTGGTTTGGTACGCAAGCGAAAGAGCTAGGACTGGTAGATGAAATCAGTACTTCCGACGATCTAGTTGTCGCAGCATGCAAAGAGAAAACCGTACTAGCAGTGCACTACGTGCAAAAGAAAAAACTGGCAGACAAGCTTGCCGGTGTTGCAAGTAAAGTGGCAGACAGTGTCGTGCTTAAGCTAGCTGAACGTGGTCAAAAGCCAATTGTGTAATGCTTAAGAAATAACAAAAAAAACCAACTGTTTAGTTGGTTTTTTTGTTTCAGCGGTGGGTTATTAGTTCAGCTCTAACCGTTATTGTTTCAGTTCTAACTGATAGAAGCTTGCTTGAGCATAATCACCCGCTTCCATGCCGCGCCATTCACAGTCTGAACTGCTCTTCTTCGTATTACATTGGTTGTAAGCGCCGGCTTTGTAATACATCCAATCGTTACCATAGCCTTGGTCTACTTCATGACCTTGGTATTTGCCTTCTGCTAGATTCACATCAAATGTCTTAGTGACTTCATTTTTCTCACCAGGGTTCTTAGTGAAAGTCAGGTGCATGATGTCACCTTCCACATTCACGCTGTATGAGAAGATTTCACCTAGTTTGATACCGTCTTGTGGGTCTGCGTCGCCTTTACGTAAGTTGTATTGTCCGAACACGTTGTGGCGGATGTCTTGGCGAAGCTTCTTACCATTTTCATCTTTCGCGTCTTGAAGTTCTTTGGTTGGGTTTAACTCGTAGTTCCATGAAAGAGAGCCGTATTCATGCTCAGGCAGTTTGCGGTAAGAAATCTTTAAAGGCTCATTGTCAGAACCATGAATTTGTCCAATAACAACAGCGAATGCACCATTCTTTTTGTAGTTACCACTTGTACTGACTTGGTCAACAGATAGGGTCGCGTTTAGCTCGCCACCAATCGCACCATACTCAGCGGCATTTGGGTGAGAAGCGACGACAAAGTTGTTTTTTGGCTCACCGTAATGCGTTGCAAGCATGGCACGAAGTTCACTACGGGTATTCTTGCTGTTAGGAGTCGTCGGTGCTTCGTTTGGAGCAACAAAAACCACGGCGCCTGTTTCTTTGTTGGTATAGAACCACTCAGGGTGAACATAAGGGGTTTCTGTATTGCCCAACTCATCTTTGGCTATTTCTAATGCTTTACCTTTGCGTTCACCTTCTTTAGTCAGTTCAGGCAAGGTAATTTTCCAATTCGTCATATCAAAGTTTTGAGCTGGAGCCTTTGTCGGATCTAGCTCATATTTGCTCGCTAATTCATTAGACGAAGTTGCAGCCATAGCAGACGCAGAGGCAATGCTGGCAGCAAGAAAAGTAAGCGCTAATTTCTTCATATTGTGTTCTCAATTTTTATAGGGTCGTCGATAAGATGATTTAATATACAATAATATTGTATTACTAATATGTGATCGGGTCGGAAAAATGAAACTTAGAGAAAATTTGCCATTTGGTATTGCGCTTTAAAGAGAAAGAATCAGAACAGAGAAAACGGCAAATTCTGAACCGGGGAGAGGGCAAAGAAATGGTATCCTGAGACTATTAGGTATATACTCCCGCACCGTAAAATTAAGAATGAAATGAATTTGGGTGGAAGCACCGAAATTCGCACATCAACGTGGAGAAAAACATGTCCTCTCAAACTCCGGTTGTTACCGTAGATGGACCTAGTGGTGCAGGTAAAGGCACTTTATGTATGTTGCTAGCGAAGAAGTTAGGCTTTCAACTTCTTGATTCTGGCGCCATTTACCGTGTTCTTGCACTCGCAGCGATTCACCACGGCGTAGACACTGAGTCAGAAGATGCGCTTGTTCCACTGGCTACTCACTTAGACGTTCAGTTTGTTGCTGAAGGTGACCTAGTAAAAGTGATTCTAGAAGGCGAAGATGTCTCTGGTGAACTTCGTAAAGAAGAAACGGGGATGGCAGCGTCTAAAGTGGCTGCACTGCCACGCGTTCGTGAAGCATTATTGCGTCGTCAGCGTGCATTTGAGACCGCTCCGGGTCTGGTTGCTGATGGTCGTGACATGGGGACGGTTGTATTCCAAAATGCACAAGCGAAAATTTTCCTTGATGCGAGCGCAGAAGAGCGTGCAAATCGACGCCTTAAACAGTTGCAAGATAAAGGGTTAGATGTTAGATTTGCTGACCTTTTGAGCGAGATCCAAGAGCGTGACGACCGAGATCGTAACCGCCCAGTGGCGCCACTACGCCCTGCAGAGGATGCGCTTGTGCTAGATTCTACGTCGATGACTATCGACGAAGTAGTAGAAAAGGCACTACAATATATCGAATCGAAGCTAGCTGAGTAATTACGCTCGGCTAGGCTAAGAGCGTTGGTCGCAAGGATGATGACTGGCGAATTTAATAACCCCATGCGGTAGGATACCCGTGGACGTTTAATTTATTGAAGATTAAATAAATGACTGAATCTTTTGCTCAACTCTTTGAAGAGTTTCTAAACGAAACAGAATTCCAACAAGGCAGCATCGTTAAAGGTACTGTAGTAGCTATCGAGAACGGTTTCGTTCTTGTTGACGCTGGTCTTAAGTCTGAATCTGCTATCCCTGCTGAACAGTTCAAGAACGCTGCTGGCGAACTTGAAGTTGAAGTTGGCGCTGAAGTAGACGTAGCTCTAGACGCTGTTGAAGATGGTTTCGGTGAAACTCAACTTTCTCGTGAGAAAGCTAAGCGTCACGAAGCTTGGATCGTTCTTGAGAAAGCTTACGAAGAAGCTGAAACTGTTGTTGGTATCATCAACGGTAAAGTTAAAGGTGGTTTCACTGTTGAACTAAACGGTATCCGTGCTTTCCTTCCTGGCTCTCTAGTAGACGTACGTCCAATCCGCGACACTGCTCACCTAGAAAACAAAGAGCTAGAGTTCAAAGTTATCAAACTTGACCAAAAACGTAACAACGTAGTTGTTTCACGTCGCGCAGTTATCGAATCTGAGAACAGCGTTGAGCGTGACGAGCTTCTAGAAACTCTACAAGAAGGTTCTGAAGTTAAAGGTATCGTTAAGAACCTTACTGACTACGGTGCGTTCGTTGACCTAGGTGGCGTTGACGGTCTTCTACATATCACCGATATGGCTTGGAAGCGCGTTAAGCACCCATCTGAAATCGTTAACGTTGGTGACGAGATCCAAGTTAAAGTTCTTAAGTTCGACCGTGAGCGTACTCGCGTATCACTAGGTCTTAAGCAACTAGGCGAAGATCCATGGGTAGCAATCGCTAAGCGTTACCCAGAAGGTCACAAACTAACTGGTCGCGTAACTAACCTAACTGACTACGGCTGCTTCGTTGAAATCGAAGAAGGCGTTGAAGGTCTAGTACACGTTTCAGAAATGGATTGGACTAACAAGAACATCCACCCATCTAAAGTTGTTAATGTTGGCGACGAAGTTGAGGTTATGGTTCTTGAGATCGACGAAGAGCGTCGTCGTATTTCTCTAGGTCTGAAACAGTGTAAAGCTAACCCATGGCAGTCATTCGCTGAAGCACAAGCTAAAGGCGACAAAGTTACTGGTAAGATCAAGTCTATCACTGACTTCGGTATCTTCATCGGTCTAGAAGGCGGCATCGACGGTCTAGTTCACCTATCTGACATTTCTTGGAATGTTGCTGGCGAAGAAGCTGTACGTGAGTACAAGAAAGGCGACGAGATCTCTGCAGTTGTTCTAGCAGTAGACGCTGAGCGTGAGCGCATTTCTCTAGGCGTTAAGCAAATGGAAAACGACCCATTCAATGCTTACGTTGCTGACAACAAGAAAGGTGTTCTAGTTAACGCTACTGTAACTGCTGTTGACGCTAAAGGCGCTACAGTTGAAATCGCAGAAGGCGTTGAAGGTTACATCCGTGCTTCTGAAGTATCACGCGATCGCGTAGAAGATGCTTCTCTAATCCTAAGCGCTGGTGATGTTGTTGAAGCTAAGTTCACAGGTGTAGACCGTAAGAACCGCGTAATCAACCTATCTATCAAAGCTAAAGATGAAGCTGAAGAGCAAGAAGCAATGGCATCTATCAACAAGCAAGACGAAGCTGCTTTTGGTAATGCAATGGCTGACGCTTTCAAAGCTGCTAAAGGCGAATAATTTACTCGCTTAAGCTAAAAAGGAGCCGCAAGGCTCCTTTTTTATGCTTGCTACTTTCCGAGTAGTAATACTAATGTTGATAAACTATGCTAAAAAAAGACATTTTTTGATTGCGCATTTTGTGTAAAATTTGTCTAGAATTGATAGCAAGTGTTTGTTGGAATTAGTATTACTTACTATAATGAGTGATAAAGATACTCAAAGAGGGCAACTATGACTAAGTCTGAACTGATTGAAAGACTCTGCGCTGAGCAAACACATTTATCAGCGAAAGAGGTAGAAGATGCTGTAAAAGATATTTTAGAGCACATGGCCTCTACACTAGAGAGCGGTGATCGTATCGAGATCCGTGGCTTTGGTAGTTTTTCTCTTCATTACCGCGAACCTCGCGTAGGTCGTAACCCTAAAACGGGTGATAAAGTGGAGTTGGAAGGTAAATACGTTCCTCACTTCAAACCAGGTAAAGAGCTTCGTGAGCGCGTAAATATCGATAGCTAAGGCTCTCTTATTAGTTTGAAAAAGCGGCATACTCTCGTGTATGCCGCTTTTTTATAACTAGATTATTGGTAATATACATGGTCTGAAGAAACATTTTACTGCATAATCTTACCTACTTACTCCTCGAAGGGTGATGTAACATGAAAATTATAAAAATCATTGCTGTTTTAGCTCTCTTTTTAATTGCACTGGCTTTAGGTTCTCAAAACCAAGAGATCGTAACCTTTAATTATCTTCTGGCGAAAGGCGAGTTCCACCTATCAACGCTATTGGGTGTGGTATTCGTGGCTGGCTTTGGTCTAGCGTGGGTTATCTTTGCTAGCATCCAATTTAAGACTCAACTTCAAGTTCGTCGTCTGAAAAAGAAACTTAAAAAGTATGAGCCCGCTGAAGCAGAGAAACCTGCAAAACCAGCAGTAGAAAAACAGGCATAAGGATAAGGCTTAACTTTAATGCTTGAACTACTCTTCTTGTTATTGCCGATAGCCGCCGCTTATGGCTGGTACATGGGCCATCGCAGCGCTCAGCAAGACAAGCAGAAGCAATCTCATCAAATATCCCGTCAGTATGTGACGGGTCTTAACCTGCTCTTATCTGATCAGTCAGATAAGGCGGTTGACCACTTTATTGAATTGCTCCAAGTTGACAACGAAACGATAGATACACACCTAGCGTTGGGTAATCTTTTCCGTTCTCGTGGTGAAGTCGACCGTGCAATTCGTATCCACCAAAACCTCATCTCCCGTTCTGGGCTCACTCTAGATCAGAAAAACTTAGCGCTTCAACAGCTCGCGAAGGACTACATGGCGTCTGGCTTTTTAGATCGTGCTGAGAAAATCTTTGAGCAATTGGTGGAAGAACCCGATCACCGTGAAAGTGCACTTCAGCAACTTGTCACCATCTACCAGCAAACGCGTGAGTGGGAAAAAGCCATTCATTACGCCAACCAACTGGCTAAGATGGGTAAGAAGCGCACTCGTATTCGCGCCAATATTGCGCATTTCTGGTGTGAGCTGGCCATGCTTGATCAAGCCGATGGCAATACCAGTAAAGCGATTCAACACTTTAAAAAAGCACTATCAGAAGATCCAAAATGTGTGCGTGCAAGCATTGCGCTTGGTCGTATCTATCTTGAGTCAGAAGACTACAAACACACCATCAAATATCTGACGGGCGTGCTTGAGCAAGATAAAGATTTCATTAGTGATGTTCTACCGACCATTGCAGAGTGTTATCACCACTTAGGCCAAGAAGACGAGCTGGTGGAATTCTTGCGTGCGTGTATTGATAAGAAAGCGGGCGTATCGTCTGAATTGATGCTAGCGCAGCTTGTCGCGCATCATGAGAGCGTTGGGGCAGCACAAGAGCTGTTGACCAAGCAATTATTGAAAAACCCAACCATGAAAGGCTTCTACCGCCTTATCGACTACCATATTGCTGAAGCAGAAGATGGTCGTGCGAAAGACAGCTTGTCGACGCTACAAGCGATGGTTGGTGAACAGTTAAAAGTTAAACCGCATTACCGATGCAGGAAATGTGGTTTCTCCACCCATTCTCTTTACTGGCATTGTCCATCATGTAAAGGATGGGGGACGATCAAGCCAATCCGAGGATTGGACGGTGAATAATTTTAATGCAGCTGGCAGAGTTTCTGTCCGCTGCATTTTTTTGACCTTTATTTAATAAGAACCAAAAACAGTTAGGAGATGAAATGATCGACCAAAAAGTTATTGTCGCACTGGATTATGATAACCAAGCAGATGCGCTTGCGTTTGTAGATAGAATTGATCCTGCGTCATGTCGCCTAAAAGTAGGCAAGGAAATGTTTACGCTATTTGGTCCTGATTTCGTACGTGAGCTTCATCAACGTGGTTTCTCTGTATTTCTAGACCTGAAGTTTCACGATATCCCGAATACGTGTTCAAAAGCAGTTCGCGCTGCGGCTGAACTGGGTGTATGGATGGTGAACGTACACGCGAGTGGTGGTGAACGCATGATGGCGGCATCACGTGAAATTCTTGAGCCTTACGGTAAAGACCGCCCGCTGCTGATTGGTGTGACGGTATTGACCAGTATGGAGCAAAGCGACCTTGCTGGTATTGGCTTGGACGTTGCGCCTCAAGAGCAAGTGATTCGTCTAGCTACGCTGACTAAAAACTCTGGCCTTGATGGTGTGGTATGTTCAGCGCAAGAGTCTTCTTTGCTTAAGAATGAATTGGGTAAAGAGTTCAAGTTAGTGACACCTGGTATTCGCCCTGCAGGTTCTGAACAAGGTGACCAACGCCGTATCATGACGCCAGTCGATGCAATTCAAGCTGGCTCTGATTACTTAGTGATTGGTCGTCCAATTACTCAAGCAACAGATCCAGCGGCTGTGCTTAAGTCTATCAACGACAGCCTAGCGAACATGTAAGACTGGTTTGGGGCTAAAACGAAAGGTGAAGTGGTAAACACTTCGCCTTTTTTATTACCTGTAACACAAACATGCTCAACATAAAGACACTATATCGCTGGGCAGTAATGGCTTAGCGGATGGTACTGTTATGATCACACTTCTCTAACATAAATCGCTGTGATAGTCGGAATGTGCAACCATGTGTTATGGATGGGTTGCGTTACAAATGTGTAACGAATACTATGGAGTGGATGCATTCACTGCGTTGTAAGGTCAGGATGACCTAGTGAAACTCTCTGATATTAATACGGAAGTGGACAGGACTTCACTTTGTATTCGCTCCCTTTATTTTCTTTGCTGTGTATCGCGCGCAGTCATTCTGAGGTTCACTTGTTGTCGCTCTTCCTGCCGTACTGCGCAAACACAACAAGGAAGAAAACAATGATAAAGACCCTGCCATTTTCGGCACTGGCAATGTTGGTTGCAGGAAGTTTTCAGCTAAACGCAGCTGAGTTACCTGCAGATATCGAATGGACTTCGAACAACAACGAACCACTTTTTGCTTCAGAAGAAGCGGTTCGTGGCGGTACTTACCGCACTTCTATCCGTAGTTTCCCTCAAACGCTTCGCAGTGTTGGCCCTGATGCGAACTCAGGTCTTCGTCAGTACCTAATGGATGGCACACCGAAGCTGGCGCAACGCCATCCAGACACAGGCAAATGGATTCCACAGCTTGCGAAAGCATGGGCATTTGGTGAAGATAACAAAACCGTTTACTTCCAATTAGATGAAACAGCGAAATGGTCGGATGGTGAAAAGATCACGGCGGGCGACTACGGGTTCATGATGAAGTACTACACCTCAGAAGACATCATTGATCCGTGGTACAACGACTTCTTTAAAACGAGCATCTTAGGTGTCGAGAAAATTGATGATTACACCATAAAAGTAAATCTTGCTGTGGAACAGAGCCAAGATGCGTTGATGGTTCTGATCAATATGCCAAGTAATGGCTTCCAACCTCGTCCAGAGCACTTCTTCGAGGGTGAAAAAGACGCGAACAACGATGGTATGCCAGACAACTTCGTACGTAAGTTCAACTTTAAATCTGAGCCTACCGCTGCGCCTTACTACATTGATAAAGTGAAGAAAGGTAAGAGCGTGACATTCAAACACGTTGGTGAAGATTGGTGGGGCTACAACAACCGTTATTACAAAAACCGTTACAACGTAGACAAAGTACGCATCACAGTCATTCGTGATGAAGACATCGCAATGAAGCACTTTGAGAAGGGTAATTTAGATTACTTTGAGATGGTACTACCAAACTTCTGGCACGATAAAACAGATAGTGAAGTCTACAAGAAGGGCTATGTGCAAAAATACTGGGGCTTTAACCAAGCACCTCAAGGTGCGGGTGGCCTCTGGATGAATACCGCGATGCCAATGCTGGATAGTCTAGAAGTGCGTAAAGGTATCATGGCGGCGACAGATTACGACGGTATGATCGAAAACATCATGCGTGGTGACTACTCTCGTAAACCACATGGCCTTGGTTTCGGTCATGGTGATTACGATGATCCAAACAACAAGCCACCGAAGTTTGATCCTGCAGAAGCGATTAAGCATTTCGAAAAAGCAGGCTTTGCCAAGGTGGGCTCTGATGGTATCCGTGTAAACGACAAAGGCGAGCGTCTAAGCTTTGCAATTACCTACGGTTACAACTCACACACGCCGCGTATTGCTTACCTAAAAGAGCAAGCAAAACTTGCAGGCTTGGAGTTTACTCTGAATCTGGTTGATGGCTCTTCGGCATTCAAATACATCCTCGAGAAGAAGCATCAATTGGCGTTCTTGAACATGGGTTCTGGTGAGATCCCTGCGTACTGGGAGTACTTCCACTCAGATAACGCGAACAAGCCGCAGACAAACGCACACACCAACTACAGTAGCCCAGAGTTAGATAAACTGATTGAAGCGTATGATAATGAGTTTGAACAGCAAAAACGTTACGATTTGTCGCGTCAGATTCAAAAATACGTGGGTGATGCGAACGTGATCGTTCCTGGCTACATGGTACCTTACACGCGTGATGCGCACTGGCGTTGGGTTAAGATCCCGAAAAACGGTATGACAAAAAATACTGAACGAATTCTTCACCCAATGGACATTGCGAACTTCTGGATTGATAAATCAGTGAAAGAAGAAACTGAGAAAGCAATGAAGGCGGGTAAATCTTTCCCTGAAGTGACGGTTATCGACGACCGTTATAAGCTTTCAGCGAATTAGTTATTTAGTAGGTAGACAGTAAAAAGCCCCGATGCTTGATTGCGTCGGGGCTTTTCCTATCTAAGTGGACGATAAATACAGGGATTACCCATGTCTTAGCGCCGCAGAGCGACCAAGAATAGACAATGTCGTACCATTGTGGAGCAGGGCGCTCATCGCTGGGTTTAACCACCCTAGTGCGGCTGCAAGCATGATCCCGCTATTCACGTACTCAGCAATTTTAATGTTGGAGTTGATAACATGCATGGCGATGTTAGCAAGTTCGCGCGCTTCTGCTAATCCATACAATTGGTCACGAAGCAGAACTACGTCGGCGACTTGACGGGCGAGTTCGGTTCCTCGGCCCATCGCAACACCAACATCTGCCGCGGTGAGTGCTGGAGCATCGTTAACCCCATCACCGACGAACATAACAGTGCGACCTTCTGCTTGAAGCGCTTCGACAATGGTCGATTTCTCAGAAGGTACCGCTTCGGCAAAGATACGATCTAGCTTCAACTCATTGCCAAGGATACTGGCTTTGAATTGGCTATCACCCGTAATCATGATCAGCTCTTTTACACCAAACTGACGAAGGGCACTCAGGGTTTCTAACGCATCTTCACGTAAGTGATCACGCAAGCCAATCATGCCAATCAAGACATTTTGATGAGAGATAAAAATAAGGTGGCGACCTTGCGCCTCGTATTTCTTAATCACATCTTCAAATGGCGTGAAGTCGACATCCTCATGCACTTCTAGGAAGTGACGGCTACCCATAACCAACTCATGTTCGTTCATTGTGCTCTTGAGGCCGTGTGCAATCACGTACTCCACTTCACCATGCTCAATGTGCGGCAGTTGGTTGTGCTTGGCTGCGTTTACCACAGCCTGAGATAGTGGGTGGTTACTGTGCTCTTCTACCGAGGCAGCAATCGCTAGCAAGTCGCGTGCAGAGTTCGAGTCGCAGAGGGGAATGACATCCGTTACCTGCATATCACCATGTGTGAGTGTCCCCGTTTTATCGAACACACAAGTGTCGATTTTCACTAGCTTCTCAATTGCACTGCCGCCTTTAAACAAGATGCCTTGTTGGGCAGCACGGTACATGATGGACTTGAACGTTACTGGGGTACTCAGTTTCAAGGCGCAGGAATAATCGACAAGAAACACCGATGCAACACGGTTGATGTCTTGAGTGAGTGCGAAGACAGCTGCACCAATCCCTAAAGTGATTTTTACACGACGATTCGCCATGTCTTGTGTGACTTGTTGAATTTCACTTTTTTCACTCAACGAGTCGTAAATCAACTTAGCAATTTTTGCGGTTGTCGCTTCACTTCCGACTTTATCAACACGAACTTGAATAGTGCCTTCATGGACACTAGTACCAGAGTAAACAACCGCACTCTCTTCACGACGAACAGGCACGTTCTCACCAGTAAGAGATGATTGGTTGATTAACGCCGCGCCTTTTACAATGGTGCCATCAACAGGAATCGATACGCCAGGCGCCAGTTCGATGATGTCATCAACATTCAGTTCCGTCGAATTGACTTGAGTGCGTTCTGAACCATCGACACGCCAAACGATCGACTCTTGAGGGCGCATTAAATCAGCCAATAGTTGGTCACTATTACGACTGGTTTTCTGCTCCATGTATTCCCCAAGGCTGATCAAGCTTTGCGTCATCATTGCGGTACGATAATCACCGCGCCAAGCTGAGAGACCAACCGCAATCGCATCCAAAACTTCAACCGAGATGTTTTTGTCTTTTAGGTCGCTCACACCTTCAAACAACGTAGGGGCGATTAAGGTAGCCGTTGAAAGTGCGCCCCATTTGTTTGGCAACAAAGCCGCAGCAATAGTGCCAATCACGTTCATTGCAATATCGCCGCGAGTGAACTTATGTTCCGTTTCTTCTTGCGTTGCGTCGTTTAAATCAAGCTGGTTTAAACGCTCTTCGACAGTTTTTGCTTGCAGCAATTGCGTGTCGTATTCCACTACAACAGAATGGGCAGACTCGTTTACTCGTACCGCACTAATGCCTTGGATCGCCATTAAACTGGTTTCAATCCAAGTACCCACATCTTTGTGATGTCTCAGTGCTGATGCTTTAAAGCGGATTCGACCGGGAAAGTGATGCTTTACCTGAATCGAGATCATTCTTCGCCTTTGTAAAGGTTACGGTAGTATTCCAGCTCTGCTTGGGTGTCTTCCAAGCGCTCTTTTAGTTCTTCAACTTCACCACGAACCGCAGACCACGCTTTTTCGCCAGTCGTTGCAACGCCTTGTTGGAACTTTTTATTGGTTAGGAGGTAAGCAACTGCGGCTCCTGCAGCCACACCCATAGCAAAATGGGTTTTGGTGTTTTGCTTTTTGTAAGGTTGTTCTGCAGGTTGTTGTTCAGCCGCTTGGTTTTGTTGTTGCGGATATCCGTAATAAGGGTAGCCGTAGTATGGGTTGTTATTGTTCATTTTTAGAGTCCGAAGCTTGATCCATAAGGTAAAGGCCTGCTGCACCGACGCTGAGAATCGTCAGCATGGAGAGTGCAGGGCGGCCCGCCATTTTTTCTGCCACATAAGTTGTCGCACCAGCGATAGCTGCGGTTTTTAGCGCGGATTTCGCTGCGTTAGTCGCCATTTCATTGGTGTCGATATTGCCAGCTTTGTGCTCTTTCCATTGACTGGCAATCGTTGCACTACCGCCGGCTATAGCACCAACGAGCATAGCGCGATTGGCAGAACTGAGTTTATTGGCTGAATTACTCATGTTCTTTAATAACGGGTTGGCCATCTTCACCTTCGCTTTCTTCGCGAGGCGCTTTTTCTGCTACTTCTTTGATTGCAGGTTCTTCTTTGTGGCGCTCTACAGACTCTTGAAAGCCTTGCTTGCCGGCAGCGTAAGTATCTTTGAAGATCTCGCTACCTGTTGAAACGTTCTCTTTGACTGCGCTTGCGGTATTCACAGCGCCTTCTTTTACGCTCGAACCACCAGATTTCAGCATATCGCCAGCACCTGATACCAAGCCCATTAGTTTGCCGCGCACATTTTCATTGCTAAGTAGAAGTGCTGCTGCAGCGCCTACCATAGCGCCTTTCCAAAACTCTTTATCGTTCATACCGAAAGTTCCTAATATCTCTTTAAACATGCCTGCTTCTTCACCTAGAGCGCCTTCTAGCATTGCCTGAGCCTGCTCGAATAATGGATCGCTCTCTGGTGTTTCAGGAGTCTGTGGTGGTTGTTGAGGTTGAGGTGGGTGTTGCATCATCCCCGGATGTGGCCAGTGTGGAGGCGGTGGCATCATTCCTGGGTGGAATTGTGCCCCCATGCCCGGTGGCATTTGGTGGGGATGACAAAATGCAGGATGTGGGAAATGCGGCATCATACCCATTTGATGAGGCATCATCATTGGCGGCATTTCACCGTTTTGCATGCTTGCCATGTAAGCATTCGCCATTTCCTTTTGCATTTCCATCATGGCCTTGAAGTAGGCTTCGTATGGATTTGCATTGTTCAATGAGTCACTCATGAACGTTCTCCATTTAGGTCCAATTGCTCAGCGATCGAATAGCATGCTTGCTCCGCAGCTTGTTCTGAATCCGAAAACAACGCGTCAATCGCCTTAGGGTTGACTGTCATTGGGTCGTATTCGATGACGATGCTTCCCGTCGCACTGTTCAACTTGTAGTTTTTGAACGCAGGAATAGAAGAAATAGCTTTCTCGATGTCGTCACTACGGAATTTGGCAAGGTGCGCTACGATGCTCAGCTTGTATTTGAGTCTTACTCTTCCCGGGATATGGTGGCCAATCGATACCCACTTTCTTAGTTTTAAGGCCTGGTCGACGTACTGTTTCATAAAAAAATTATACGGTAAGCAAAGTGCGATTCATTGGGAAAAACGATCATGTGACAAACTAATTACAAATGTTTTGCGCTTAATCAATTTCAGTGGTACTGTTGCAAACAGTAATAGTTATCATTTGGATTGGTGCTAGCATGAATACTTACATTCACAAGACAAATCAGCGACTTAGAGTTCGTTCTGACTACATTAAAGATCACCCTAATGAGGTTGCGGAACTGATTTGTCAGTTGGAAGAGATTGATGCCGTACACGAAATTAAGCACAAGCGATACGCAGGTTCGGTTGCTATCAGTTTTGATAGTGAAGAGCTTGATTGTGATAGCCTGATGGAAATTCTAGAAAGTCACCATTGGACGCAGAGTAGCGAAAAACCATCTTTTGTTGAGAAAGCGATGGTCAGTGGAACGAAGAGTCTCGTAAAAGGATTAACTGGGGTGGCGTTAACCCGAATTGTTGGCCCATCTGTCAGCCGAGTGATCATGAACTTGGCATAAATGACCGCGAAAAATGAATAGCAAAAAGCCCGGCGTGATGTCGGGCTTTTTTGATCTAATCTGTGGTTGCTAGCGCGTTAATTTATGCGCTCAACCTAAACTTTTTAGCTGCACATTTACAAATGCCGTTAGAAAGAGCAGGGCATCGTTTGCAAGGTGGTGACTTTAAGGGTAAATGTCCCACTGATTTTACCGAAAATGCAGGTGCTGCATCATTGGCAGATTGCTTAGGTCGTGGTGTTGATGCTTTTTTAGTTGAAGTCGTGAAATCGACCACACCTCCAGCATCGTTAAACCAAGACAACAGCGGATTGAGTGGGGCGGCAAGTTCATAAGCCGCGCTCATTGCAGCTTGGTTTGCTACGCCTTTTAGCTCATTAACGAGTTCACTTTGTGATGAAGAAGTGCGGGATTGAGATGTGACAGAACGACCTAGTGCATTGTTTTTTAATGCATTAAGTTGTTTGTTTGAAGAAGAGGCGACTTTCTTGACCGCTTTCTTCTTCAATTTTTTGAGCGCTTTCTTCGCGTTCATTGCAAAACCTCATACGATAACTGCTGATAATTTAGCAGTAATGCGATTAAAAATAAATCTCATTTAAGGTTTGAAAGCGCAATTTTTTACTTTAGTTGGCTTTGTTTCTAGGCAACTAAGTAAGAAGCCTCTAGCAGGTAAGTTTTAGCATCGCCCAACAAAGCAAATTCTTTGTCGATAGCTTTAAAACGTTCATCAATAGAGTCCGTTGCCACAATTTGGCTAAAGGCTTTTACCGAGAAAGTTTCGTTAGACTTGAAAAACTGATGCACGTTTTCCAATTGAACTTTGTGGATGTGCTCCACCTTGCTTAATGCGGTGGTTAGATCTGAAATGTTAATCGACATTGCTGCTCAAGCGCCTTATCTATTGACCATGTGGTCATATGATTGGGTTTTATAGTTTTCGCTAAGGGTATCTCATGCAATGTGCCTCAAATATGATTGAGATCAGGGAGGGAGCATTTATTGTACATATCCGTCGGTAAGAGGTGGCATTGGTGTTTATTTGCCGCAGTGACCATGAGATTGACGACATAACTCTTCTAGCCATTTGAGATGGTATTTTCTCAACCTTTTTGGCGCGAAGTATTTGGTAAGCCAAGTCATGCCACCACGTTGCGTGCTTTCGGTGACAATACTGCAACCGGTTTTGGTTGGTTCCAACACCCACGCGTGATACATATCAACGCCGCCTTTTTTCCCTTTCCAAGCCAAGCGCTGATGCTGTGTGTATTCGACAACCGTACAATGGAAGTCTAGCCAAGAGGCTTTCCAACGAAACATGGTGTTTTTGCACAATGTGCTGTCGCCACTTAGGATCTGCACCATGGTTTTTCCGTCTCGCCAAGCAGGCCATTCATGAGCACGAACTAAGTGCTGCCAAACAACCTCGGGACGCTCGGGGATTTCGATTTGGCTACGCACATGAATGTGGGAATGTTTGGGATGATAATAATCCGGCCAGATAACTTCCGATTTGTTCATCTAAGCAACACCTTATGACACTCGTTCTTATTAGCTTAGGAGAATCCGGTACGAAGTGCCGAAACACTTCGCCCTAAAGTGATTAAAAGTACAAACCAAGACCGATTAAGAAGCCATGCGAAGCGGTATCGTATTCAAAGGTTCCTTCGTTTACGTAATCAACCCAAGTGGATTTGTAAGCCAGATTAACGTCTGACCAATCATTAATGTGGTAACGCAAACCAAATTGGGTCGCATAGGTAAAGTTGGTGTCTTTACCTAAACCGGCATCCAAGCTGGCGTGAAAGCGCCAATCTTTGGTTAGGTCATTGATCCATCGAACACCCATTAGAAAATCAACCCAGTCTTCTTTGATGTTGAGCCTATCCACCAGAATGTGGTTATCGTTGCGGTAAACCTTGCCCTTGATGTCGTTATCCCACCAACGTAAGCCAAACATGTAATCGATCATGCCGAAGGAGTAGGTTTCTCGCTGAAATGCTTTTGCTTCGAGAACGCCTTGGCGGATTTCCAAATCAGCACGATAACTGACATTAGGGAGAATACCTGACAGGTTATTTACGTCACCACTGAGGTCCATAAAACTGTAATCGATGTAGTAACCCCATTTGTTTTGATATACCCCTTCAAGTCTTGCCATAGCACCAATGTCGAGATGATCCATGATGAACTTTGGATCGACATCGAGACTGGAAGAGAAGTTACCCATGGTGGTATCACCATTGATATTTAGGGCGAGCATGTAGATCTCGACACTGTGTTGCCAGTTACTTGGTGGGGATTGCGTCTCTTCTGCTATTGCGTTTGGCGCCACTGCAAGCGAGGAAATAAGGGCGATAGAAGGGAAGGTCATCTTAGCCATATCAACGTCCATGTTTGTAATCGTTATTAAATGAATTGCACAAAATTAGCGTAGAGCATGGATTGCAGTAATTCAAAATCTCAGGTTTATGGATAAGTTTCTTTTCAATTCAGCGTGATACCGATTCTCTATGATCGAGCTAAGATCTTTTTTGTAAATAACACTAGACCGACCGGTTTGTATTGTGTATTCTTTAACCATCGAAGAGCGTGGCAACGCTCAACATTCAACGTCGATGGAATGACATTTGACGGAGAATCCCAGATGAAAATCGAAAACGTCCTGCTATCCGGTTTGTGTATTTTGGCGCCTTTATTGATGTTTGCTTAAGGACACACAGGCTTCATCAAGCCTCTTTCAAAAACGCATTAGTTATGCAACTTGTTTAATTTGTTAATTTAACTACGCTGTATGTGAAACAGCGAATCAGGAGATGTCATGAAAATTCAAAGTATTTTTCTTCTCTTAGCTGCGGCAGGTCTTACCCCAATTGCACTTTCTTATGGTTTTTCACCGGTTGACTCGCTCTCATTTTTATTTGGGATAGATGCATCCTCGGTGAACGTTAGTCACATTTTTCGAGCGGTTATGGGATTGTATTTAGCGCTCGCCATGTTTTGGGTAATGGGGGCGATGAGCACCAAATATCGTCTACCTGCACTGTATAGCTTGGTCATTTTTATGTGGGGCTTAGCGATGGGAAGGCTCTTGAGTTTGTTAGTAGACGGAATGCCGCATTGGTTGTTAGTCGTGTATCTATTTTTGGAGTTCGGCTTTGGCTTAGTGGGGCTGAAGATGATCAAAAAAGAAGAGCAAACAGCATAAGGAAAATCTATGAAAGGGATACTTCGTCGTATAGCGCTAGGGTTGGCTTCATTGATGTCCTTCGCTGCAACTGCAGCGCAGGACCAACCCAATATCTTCGTGATATTTACTGATGATATTGGTGTCTCTAACGTCAGCGCTTATCACCGCGGGTTGATGAGTAGCCAGACGCCAAACATCGATAGCATTGCTGAAAAAGGCATGTTACTTACCGATTATTACGCCCAGCCATCTTGCACTGCTGGGCGTTCTGCTTTTCTAACTGGGCAATTACCAGTAAGAACAGGCATGCACACTGTCGGCCTACCTGGTGGTCCTGTTGGGCTCAACCAAAATACTCCAACTCTACCTGAGTTACTTAAAGAGCTTGGCTACGTCACGGGGCAGTTTGGTAAAAACCATTTAGGTGACCGCGATGAGTTTCTTCCAACTATGCACGGCTTTGACGAGTATTGGGGCTGGCTTTACCACCTAAACGCAATGGAATACACCGAAGACCCTGATTGGCCAAAAGATGAAGCTTTCCAGAAGTTTGCGCCACGTAATGTCATTCATGCGAAAGCCGATGGAAAAGGTGGCCAGTCGATTAAAGATGATGGCGCTCTCACCATTGAGCGAATGCGTACTCTTGATGATGAGGTCAACAAGCATGCGATCGATTTTATTGAGCGTGCGGTGAAGGCTGAAAAACCGTTCTTTACTTGGTACTGCCCATCACGAGGCCATGTATGGACGCATCTCTCTCCGAAATATGAAGCGATGCTTGGTACTAACGGTTGGGGATTGCAAGAGGTCGTAATGAAAGACCTCGATGACCACGTTGGAGAAATGCTTGCGAAGCTTAAAGAGCTCGGCGTTGCTGACAACACCATAGTGATCTTCACCGCCGATAATGGGCCTGAAATAATGACGTGGCCAGACGGAGGCATGACGCCTTTCCACGGTGAGAAAGGCACAACATGGGAGGGTGGGGTTAGAGCACCTTTCTTGATCAGTTGGCCTGAAAAAATCCCAGCAAATAAAGTCAGCAATGGTATGTTTGATGGGATGGATCTACTGCCGACGTTGGTCGAAGCTGCTGGTGGCCCTGCTGATTTAAAACAGCAGATGCTGAAAGGTTACAAAGGCCACAAAGCACACCTTGATGGCTACAACCAAATGGAAATGCTAACCAACAACGGCAAATCTAATCGCAACGAAATCTTTTACTACGAGCGCGATAAACTGCAAGCCGTCCGTGTAGGGGATTGGAAAGCGCATTTTGTGGTACAAAACCACGGTTGGAGTGGTCCGAAAGAAGAGTTGAATGCGCCACTGTTATTCAACCTACGCCAAGATCCTTATGAACGTGCGGAAGAAGAATCCGGTATGTACTTAAAATGGATGGGGCAGAAAATGTGGGCCTTTGGTCCTGCCCAAGCCGCTGTTCAGCAGCATTTGGAAACTTTTAAAAAGTGGCCTCCAGTGACGCCAGAAACACCTGCAGAAACCGTCGGTGGAGTCGGAAATTAGCATTACCCATCTAATAAACATAAAGCCAGCGAAATGCTGGCTTTGTTGTCTTTATCTTGATGGTTTATCTCGATATATGTGCTGCGCTGTGTTTTGCCGAGTATGTGAGAGGTTCTGCTTACTCGTTTAGCAGCTTGACGGTGGTTTGCATCGCATCATCTAAAATTGCGCGATCTTTTTGCATTGCCGCAAGCAACGTATAACCCAACCACAAGCTAAACAGTGTTTTTGCTGTTTGTTCCGGTGCAGACAAACTAATCGTACCTTCTTGATTGCAGCGCTCAAAGAAAGTCGTCATTTTCTCAATCATTTTTTTAGTGCCGGCTGCCATTTCACTTTGCATTTCAGTGTCGTGGCCAGAGACTTCACCTGCGAGTTTGACGACCAAGCATTGAATACGAAAGTCTTCGGTCAACTTAACGACGCACCAATCATCAAAGTAAGCTTGCACGCGTTCGCTTGGCGCTTTGGACTCGTCACTCAAAAAGCCTTCGAGACGCCCAAGGTGCGTTTCAAAGTAGTCGTGCAGCAAAATCGCACCGAAGTGTTCTTTTGATTTGAAGTAGTGATAAAACGACCCTTTAGTACCTTCTGCTTCGTTAATGATCTTCATTAAACCCACACCAGCAAAGCCGTGTTCATTGATCAAATGCAATCCGGCATCGAGCAACGCTTGTCGCATGTCTTTCATTCTTTATCACTCACTAAAAGGGCAGGGTTACAGTGTATCGGGAAAACAAGGGGAGAAAAAGCCGCCCACTCAGAGAACTGAATGGGCGAGGAGTGTTATAGCTGCGCTGCGATTTGATCTGTCAGGTTGTTCAAACCTACCGATAGTGCATCGACAAGTGCATCGTAGCCTTCATCTTGTAAAGGCATGCTGATTTTGACTGGAGCACTGGTCTTCACTTTGCCGTTAGCATCAACAAGGAGCCATTCACCTTCGATTTCAGCGTTGCCTTCATAACTGCCATTGAACTTACTTAACGACAATTGAAGCTTGCTCTCGTCACTTTGGTCGAGCAGGTTATTTACTTCTACCGGCCAGTATTGGCTTTGCTTGCTACGCAGTTCGTCGATTACACGCGTCGTGATTTGCTCAGAGATACTGTGCGCCCACTGGTTGTGTTTTGCTTGGATGATCTGAGTCTCTGAAGCGCGATACACAATGCCACTGTCGGCAAGGTAGCTTGCCAATTCAACTGGGCGAACCACAAGTTGTGGGCGTTGTGCAATCATAGTATCGCTTACCTTGGCTGAGCTTGCTTCCGGTAAGACATACAAAGCGCCTGTGTCTTCAGGTGCACTACTACAGCCTGCCAGTAGGGCAGAAATCAATAAAAGTCCGCGTTTCATTATTTTTGCCCTCTCGCTGGAATTGGATCGCTCACTTCATCTTCACCAAACACCAATGAGTTTGGTTTTTCATTCAATTGTTTTAGTACCGGTTTGAACTCAGTCATTACTTTTTCAAGCTCTTTCAGTGTTGACTCCATTTCGCTGTACATGGTGGAGTTTGGACCGTAGCCATCCAACGTTCTTTGCAGTTGCTCTAGGCTCTTGCGAATGTCTGCAGGAATCGCTTTGGTGTCGTCTTGGTTGAGAAGACGATCCACACTGCTTGCAACACGCTCTGCCGAAGCCAGCGTTTTTTCTGAGTTCTTCAGTGTTCTGTTAAGTGAGTTCAACGTGTCTTCCATTGGTAAGCTATTTAGCTTGGTTAGGAAGTCATTCACTTGGCGTTGAACCTGAGCAAAGCCACCTTGTTTGGTTGGGAACACGTCAAAGTCTTCGAATTTGCTCGGCACGTATGGGTCTTCATCTGGGTAGAAGTCGGTGTCGATGTACAGAGCACCCGTTAGTAAGTTACCGGTTTTCAGTGTACCGCGAAGTCCTTTAGCAAACTCTTCTTTGAGCTTCTCTTTGAATCTTGGTAGTTCGCTAGACGGTAGGTTTTCATAAACGCGACCGAGCTCAATACGCACAAGTACTGGGATTTTTTTCGCCGAGAAATCTTCTTCCGGTGTTGGCATACGCATTGGCACTTTCATTACTGTACCGATACGAAGGCCGCGATATTCCACAGGTGCTTTGCGTTTTAGACCACGTACCGATTCTTCAAACATCATGACGAATTGAATGTAGTCGTCGTACATGCCTTCGCGTACTTGCTTCACATCATCGAAAAGGCGGAAGTGCAACATATCTTCTTTGACTTCATCACCAGCGCCTTGACCTGGAAGGGTGTCAAAAGTGACACCGCCTGTAATGAGGCTTTCTAATGAGCCAAACTTCACTTCAAAGCCTTCTGCATTAAGCTGTAAATCGACGCCAGAGCTTAACCAGAAGTGGGTTTTGGTGCGTACTAAGCTGTCGTATGGTTTGAAAATAAACAACTGGTACAGTGCACGACGAGTTTCAACATCAAAGCTGGTTGTTTCCACTCGACCTACGGTAAAGCCTTTGTAGATAACGGGATCGCCAACACCAAGTTTTCCGGCTTCACGGTGAGTTAACACGATACGCAGGCCTTCTGCATCAGGGGAGGCTACTGGCGGCACATCGAGTACGTCGAAATGATCTTTCTCTATCTCAGAATTGCCCGGTTGCAGTTGAATATAAGCACCCGATAACAAGGTCTCTAAGCCAGATACACCTTCACGGCCGATGCGCGGTTTTACCACCCAGAACATCGAGTCTTCACGCAGCATGCGTTTGGCATCTTTGTTCATTTGCGCTGTTGCAATGATGTGGTCATAGTCTTCGCTAAGCTTGACGTCGGTGATCACCCCAACTTTCACGTTCAGTGCTTTGATTTCGGTTTTGCCGACTTCAATGCCTTCCGCTGTAGGAAGTTTTAACGTGATTTCTGGTCCAGTGCTGTTGATGTATTGGAACAGCATCCACGCTCCCATCGCTAGCGCAAGGATCGGGATGATCCAAATCGCAGAGACCTGCTTTTGAGGTTTTATTTGAGCGGTTGCGTTGTTCTCATCACTCATATTTGGCTTTCTCAGTTAAGTTATTGTTCATTGGCTCCTGCGCTTCGTTTTGTGGTAATTGCCACAACAAACGCGAGTCAAAAATCATTGCAGAGAGCATGGTTAGTATGACCACTGCAGCAAATGAGAGTGCAGCTGGACCAGGGTAAATCGCCATTAGGTTTTGCAACTGTACGAGCGCAACCAAAATCGCGACAACAAAAATATCAATCATTGACCAACGACCGATAAATTCTGTAATTCGATAGACCTTTAAACGGGAGATGCTTTCTTCCGGTGGTAAGTACTGTGCTTTTTGAGCGTTGTAGTAAAGCCACGCCAATGCCAGCATTTTTGCCATAGGGATAAACACGCTAGCGAAGAAGATAACCGCTGCAATAGGGTAAGAACCCAGTTGCCACAGGAGAACCACGCCTTCCATGATGGTCGAACCTTCTGAATGACCAAGGCTAACGGTATACATCATTGGATATAAATTGGCAGGAATGTAGAAAATGACCGCTGCAAACAGCAAAGCCCAAGCTTTCTGCATGTTATCTTTTGGGTTGTATCTGTGCACAGGGCTATCGCAACGAAGACACTTTTGGTGCTTTTTATCTTCAATTGGGTTGAGTTGATGACACGTGTGGCAACCGATGTGGTTTTCGTTATGGTGTGTGTCACCTTCTTTCACGTTTGGTAATTCAATCGCAGGAATGAAGTGTCCCCACAGCCAACTCTTATCGACCATCGAAATGCACTTCACGACCAGCACGGTGTACACACAGAATGCCCAGAATGAGCTGCCCATACCGATTTCTGCCAGCGAGGCAATCTTAATCAAGCTCACCAAAACGCCAATCAAAAATACATCAACCATCAGCCAAGGCTCGACTCGGAATAAGAGTCGACACAGCGTTTTCGCCATGCGGATTTGTTTTTTACCCAACGGATGTTTGAGTGATTTTAAGGCTTCAAGGTGAAGAAAGAGGATCAAACCAACATAGATAGCGGGTAACACGACCACTGTCGCGAGCAGCAACGCACCGAGTAGCGCGTTATGAAATTCCGCCAACATCTTCGCCGCGTGCATCAAGGTGATCTCTTGGGATAAACCTTGAACACTGAATGACATGAATGGGAAGGAGACACTTAAAACCAAGGTGATCAGGCAAGCCACCGACACAGCGATAACGCTTTGATACGGCTTGGCGTTGACTTTGGTTAGCGAATGCTCACAGCGAGGGCATTGGGCTTTTTGACCTTGTTCAATATCGGGGATACGAACGACCAAGCCGCACTCCTCACAGGAGATCAGTTGACGTGAATTTGGTTGAGTGCTCATTCAGTTATTATTTCGTACTTTTAATAACTAAGAATAACTCTTTTTCTTCTTAGGCGCTTGTTTTTGCGGGGATGTTTTACAAGCTTCTAACCTGTTTAGATGGAAAAACCAGTCTCGGAGACTGGTTTGAGCTTTATTTGATGCTGCCAACAGAAGAGCGTCTGACCAGAATTGGCATGAATAATTTGTGTTTCGTGCGTTCTGTTTCTTCGTTATTGACCAACTGAAGTGAGAGCTTCACCGCCTCGTTGGCCATGACTTGAATTGGGTAGCGAATGGTCGTTAGGCGAGGGTAAATGTAGCGCGCGATATGACCATCATCGAATCCAATCACTGACATGTCTTCAGGAATACGGATGCCATTTTCTTGCAGCAAGGTCATGCAACCCGCAGCCATGTAGTCATTGTAGGTAGCAACAGCGGTGATGGGCGTGTTCTTAGCCATCAGGTTCACCATAGCTTGCTCGCCACCGGTTTCATCTGGCTCGCCGTACTCGATGTATTCTTCACGAATCTTGATGCCGTTATCTCGCAGAGCATCAAGGTAACCGTCGCGGCGATCTCTTGCATCTTCAATATCATGACCAGAGCAGATATAGCCGATGTGTTCGTGTCCATTGCGAATCAAATGCTCCGTGGCAATGTAAGAACCTTTGCGGTTATCCAACGCAATACAGCGTGAAGCGATGTCTGGCACGATACGGTTGATTAGTACCATGCCCGGAATTTCATTGGCAAGCGTGGTTAACTCGGCATCCGTCATGCCTTTACTGTGGACGACCAAAGATTCACAGCGGCTGTTGATCAGCAAGTTGATCGCGTTGCGCTCTTTCACAGCATCATGATAGCCGCTGCCAATAAGAAGCTGTTTCTCTTGTTCACTGGCTATGGTATCGATGGCTTTGACCATAGTGCCAAAAAAGGGCGCAGAAACGTCGTTCACCAATACCCCGATAGCGTTGGATGATTTACTGACCAGTGCACGCGCATTGGCATTCGGCCGATAGCCCAGTTTCTTCATTGCTTCTTTGACGGCGACAATCGCGGATTCACTGGTGTGAGGTGCGTTATTGATGACGCGAGATGCGGTTGCAATGGATACGCCAGCTTCTTTTGCGACGTCTTTGATGGTAGCCATAGGGAACTCAGGATCTGAAATTTGCTTCATTTAACAATGCACAGCGGATGAACTCAAACACCCAATTGAGAATAGTGGCGGTGTATCAAGGTTTTAAAACAAAAAAGCGTGCTCAGGTGAACACGCTTTTAGTCGAATTGAAGTTACGCCTTAATCTACCGTAGTTGGCGGGAAGGCTTTACTGCCTAAAACATGACCATTCACTTTTTTGCCGTAGTACCCTTGGTGGTTGTGGTACTTCGCTGCGTTCGCTTGCAAATCACCTTTGTAGCGAGGATCCTGTGGTCGTTCGTGGCTGTTGATATAAGCCGCAACATCCCATGCATCTTGTTTACTCAATTGAACGCTTTTGCCCAAAGGCATGTTCTCGTAGATGAAGTAAGCCGCAGTGTTGATGCGGTGCATACCAGCGCCCCAGTTGTAAGCGTATTCGCCCCACAAAGGTGGAATGTAAGAGCGGCCGCTTTCATCGTGAATACCTTGACCACTTTCGCCATGACAGGCCGCGCAGTTGTCGACGTAAACTTGCGCCCCGCGCTCTGGTGAAGGCTCAAGCTCAGGATTATCGATTTTTGGATAGCCACGGCCTGCTAGGTTGCCACGTTTCTCCGCAGGCAAAGCGTTAGCGATTTTTTCTGGCAACGGGAAATCTTCTGCTTTACCGCCCGTCAATAATTGTTCAGTACTGATGGCAGGAACTGGCTCATCTTGCATCCCGTATTGGTCCAATAAGCCTCCCATTGCGAGCCAGTAGGCATAAGCGCTAAGCGCCTCTAGTTCTTTCGAGTCTTTTGCTGGTGGCTTACCGTTCATCGAATAGGTGAAACAACCTTGAATACGGTCGGCGTAACTGTTTACTTTGTCGTTCTTTTTGCGATAAGCAGGGTAGGCCATATAAGCTGCCCAAAGAGGTGCGGCGTTGGCTTTACGTCCGGCTTCCATATGGCAATTCACACAGTTTTGCTCGTTACCCACATAACGCCCACGCATTTGCTGGGAGTTCACAAACAGTGAGTAGCCGAATTTTACTTTCTGACCAAATTCGTCGTTTTCGATGGTGCTTAAATCGCGAGGTTTAAGGTACTGCGTGTCAGCGTGCTTTTGTACCGCTGGCAATTCGGTTTGGCGATCTGGCAGTTCATGGTTTGCTGCATCACTGGCGTGTGCAAGGGCAGAGGTGCTTGCAAGCAGCAGGGAATAAATCAGTTTCATTTCGATTCCTCATAACGCAAAGAAGCGAAGTAGTAAGACAAGTTTTCGATTTCTTTATCAGTGAGCTTTTTCGCAATGCTGCCCATCATATTGAGCGGATCACCGCTACGTGTGCCGTTCTTCCAAGCATGAAGTTGGTTTTGTAAGTAATCGGCTTGTTGGCTCGCAAGACGGGGAAATTTATCTACGCCCATACCACTTGCGCCGTGGCAAGTTGAACAAGCGGGAATGTTTCTATCCCAGTCTCCTTGATAAACCAATTTTCGATAAGGATTACTGATATCCGCTTGATCACCGCGCTGCTCAAGGTCGGTAAATTCCCAAGTCGGCAATTGAGCAAAATATTGCAGAACTTCTGCACGAAGTGTCGGGTCGCTAAGCTCATCGGCCATGCCTTTCATGATGACATTGTGGCGCTTGTCGTTCGAGAACAGCTCGAGCTGGCTTTCCATATAGTCGGCATTCAGTCCGGCAAGCATAGGTGCGATACCTGCTTGGCCTTTACCGTCGACACCATGGCATCCGGTACAGATCTCACCGTGTTCGGGGAGTGGTGCAGAATAGGCTGCGAAAGAGGCGGCACTCAAGCAAAGCGCAGCCAAAGATAAGTTACGAAACATGCTGACTCACATTTGATTATTATTTGAGCGCATTATTGTGAGTATTGTTATTAGTTGTGGCTATTGTGGAAATCCACATAAATCCTGTGGAGAGGCATTGCGGCTTGCTGCAGAAATAAAAAAGGCTTCCACCCTAAAAGGGAAGAAGCCTAACAAATGAACGGTGGCTGAATCCGCTACGCTTTGCGAATCTTCGCTGGCAGAGATTGACGAGCTGCCGCACCAACTACCCAATCAAGCATCACGCCTTTACCTTCACGAGTAGGGTCAATCAAACCCACGTCGTTGATGTTGACGCCATCATGGCCGCTGGTTTTGACTGGTTGTTGTTTATCACCAATCCAGTGCGCACGTTGACCAAGCTCTGTGTGGCCAAAGCCATGTTCAAAACCGAGCGTCCCTTGGCGAATACCAGACATGACCATTGCAAGTGCTGTAGTGCTGGATCCCGGAGTTTCAATCACGAAATGATCGCCAGTTTGAATACCAGCTGCAGCGGCATCCGTTGGATGGATATAAACAGGGTTAACGCCTTTAATCGAGTTCAAGCGTGGTGACAAATTGGATACCGCACTGTGAATGTTCGATTTAAAGTTGGTCAGGCTGAATGGCCACTCGGCTTTCGGGTACTGAGTCTCAAGTGGTGTGCCATCTGCGAGCTTTTGTGGATGCCAAGTCGGACAGCCACTGTAGAACTCGCCTGTCATGGTGTTTCTTGCGCTGCCAACACGCTCGTTCCAAATCGCGACTGGACGCGTCCACTTGTACTTCATTTGCTCACCTTTGTAGGCTTCTGTGGCGTTTTCAAAACGACCACCACGAGCAAATATGTACGCCACGCGCTTCATCTCATCTGGTGTTAGTGCTTTTTGCATGCTTGGTAGTAGACGCTCAAGACCAGACCAAGCAATGTCTTCTGCACTCACTTCCGGAACGCCACCTTTCACGTAGGCAAGGTTGGCTGCTGAGCGAAGATAGAAGTCTTCAGCAGAGTGAATGCCGTGCAAACGACCTTGCGTGTCTTTGATGGCGTTGTCACCAAAGCCGCCTAGCTGCATCTTTTTGGCGATATCAATCAGGAAGTTCTCCAGACAAATACTGCGATCATCGGCGGTTTTTTCTGTGCGCGCTTCCACGATTGGCCAGCGAGCCGTCACTGCTTTTACTGGAACATCATGCCAAGGTGATGCCATGCCCCAGCTTTCGTAAGTGACGGTATCTGGCACAATGTAGTCCGATAGTGCCGTTGTCTCGTTGATAAAGGCATCGACAGAAACAATCAAACCAAGCTGCTTTGGATCTTTTAGCTTGTCTTCAAGCAGCGTTTTTAAACCCGGTACGCCATAAATTGGGTTCGCCATATGGTTGATCCAAGCTTTCACTCGGTATGGATAACCATCGATCGCCGCCGAGAGATGCTCGGTAAGCAAAGGCGCTGCAAACGGATACCAAGGTGCACGAGTCGGGTAAGGGGGTTCTCCCGCCTCCACGCGACGTTTGTATTCGCTGGTTTTCTGGTAAGGGAATTTGCTGCGTGAAAGGAACACACCTTTTGGTCCCACTTTGCCTTCAAATTGAGTGAAGTCGTAGCGAGGGCCAGCGGCAGATGTCGGATAACCACCCGCTTTCGCCATTGCGCCGCCTTTCATGTTGATATTACCAATCAGAGCATTAAGCATCATGATGGTAAAGGCGTTGTAAAAGCCGTTGGTGTGCATGTTGCCGCCGTGAGTATCAACCACCGCTTTAGTGCCATGACTGGTAAAGCGTTTTGCTAGCGCGATGATTTGATCCACTGGGATCTCACATTGCTCACTGTAGAAGTCCAGATCGTATTTAAACGCTTCTTCTTTCAAACGTTGCAAGGATGATTTTACGCGAACGACACCAGATGCCAGCTCTACATCTTGGTCGACAAACAACGATGCTTCACCTGCCTGCTTGTGTACGCTCAACTCACCGCTTTGCGCATCGACAATCACGTATGGATCTGTCTCTGACAGTGCTTCCCCTTCAAATGGCATACCCATTTCAGATGCACGTAAGAAGTGCCCGTGACGTGGGTGAGATTCATCGCTGATCACAAGGTGAGTAGCATTACACCAATGTGCCGTGCCCGCTCTTTGCATCGCCGTTGCTCCAGGCTGCGCAAGGAAGGTTTTGTTGTAGCGTTCGTTGGCGATGATCCACTGAATCATGCCAAGAACCAAGGCAGAATCGGTGCCCGGTTTGATAGGCATCCAATGGTTATTATCACCCGCGGCAAGGCTGGATGAACCTGCTGGCAAGCTCGGCGTGATAATGGTGTATTCCAGTTTGCCTTCGGTACGTGCGTTGGCTAGCTGACGAGCCTGACGTTTGAATGGGTTACCCGCTTGTGCCGGTGACATGCCAATAAAAATAACGTATTCGGCATTATCGAAGTCTGGCTTTAAGTGGGCGTTCTTATCCAAATCATTCATAAACGCGCCGCTGCCTGCGCGGAAAGCGTAGCCACAATAAGAACCATGATGGCCAAAGTTACGCGTACCAAAACTATTAAAAGCAAAACGTTTGAAGATGTCATCTCGGCCTTCGTTACCGGCGTTGGTCATCAACAGTTGGTTGGCTTTCGGGCCGTATTCTGGGTTTTGTGGATCAACGGGTGTGTTGAGGTCACGAATGTCTTTCAAACCTTCAACATGACCTTCGCCAAACAGATCACCACCGTTGACGACTTCGTCCACCAATTGCTCGTAGCTGATTGGTTCCCATTTGCCTTCACCACGTTTGCCCACACGCTTCAATGGTTGAGTAATACGATAAGGGCTATTACGAATTTCCATCATGCCATTACCGCGAGCACACGCTGTGGAACGGCCCTCTAAACCGTTTTCCCCCGCCAAGCTCAAGTAAGCATCTTTTACTGGCGTCTCAAATGGAATGTGCTGCTGATGTGATAACGGATGGTATGGGTTGCCCGAAATGCGCAGGATCTCGTCGTTACGGTTGTCGATACGAACGCGCAAGCCACATAAGCTCCAACAACCAAAACACATTGATGGCGCAACACGCTGATTCGGATTCGGGATTAAGTTGCCCTTGTCGTTCACCTTGTATTCGGGCTCCAGTGAGTTGCCGTGGTGAATATCACGGGTTTTCTCACCCGCAGTGCCGTGAATAGCACCTTCTACCATGTGTTTGGTGGTGGTTGCGTAGCCCGCAGCAAAGGCACCAAGCCCTCCCACTGCAAGGCCAGATTTCAAAAACTGACGGCGTTTGTTATCCATAATGAAATCCTCTTAGATCAGTGTTGAGTTAGGGTTGAAGGTGTTGATTCATGCTTTGGTTGAACCAGCTCTGAACCAAGCAGAGCGAGAGCCATCCACAGACCAAACATGCCGATGATGCCGAGCAGACCATTGCTGCCAATTGGTAAGTCATATGGATATGAACCAACATCGAACTTAGCGATGGTTTGTACTTCCATCATGGTGATCCAACGAACAGTCCATGCTGTGGTGAGGGTCATCGCAGACATAATCAACAAGCGAATAAGGTTCGTGCTTGAATCGCGTAATATAAACAGCGAAAGCAACACGCACGCTAGCAGCAAGGCAGTAAGCAGTGCGATATGGTTGACCCATTCAGGCGCTGCGTAGAGCGAAAAGACGGTATTGTTTGAGGCCCAAATCGGGATCAGTAACAATGCCAATACACTGCTCATCGCTGTTGTTTGACGTAACAGACGAGTATCGCCAAAGCTCAACTTTTCAGTTTTAGATGGGATGAGTAACCAAGTAAGCAATGTAAAGCCGACGGCACCGATAAATGCCGTGACAAACCAAAGCACAGGCGATGCTGGTTGGTGCCACAATGAACGAGATTTCACGATGGCGATTTCAGCGCCAGTGTAGAGTGCAATGCTCAATCCAGACAGAACTGTTGCTACAGCGGAGGCCATCATCAATTTGCGGCTGGTTTGCCAGCGACCAAGTGACAACTTAGAAATTAGACGAAGCACTTTGCCCGGTTGGGCTTCAAGGCTGATCAAATCATGACGCAGATATAACCATGCTGTTGCCACAGCCAAGCCTGAGAACAGCGGTAAGAACAACGAACCTAATGACATCCAAGACCAAGGGGTGAGGTGTGCGTAGAAATGCCAAGCACGTCCCGGTTGGTGGAGATCGCCTGTTAACGCGAGCGGGCCAACGATCGCGCCAATCGCCAGAGTCAGCACCAATGCAGCGCGCAGACGATGGCTGGTGTGAGATTCAAACAACAGCGCGATTAAGAACAAAATAGCCGCCGCATAAGCTGAGCCGATGTAGAAGAAATATTGCACTGCCCACGGAAGCCAAGCGATGGCCTGAGGCTGTACGAGCACTTCGGTTATGTTCATGCTTTTTCTCCTTGTGGATCGTAAATCGCAGGCTGACCTTCAATGTGTTGAGTGAAGCGTTCATTCATGCCGATGTAGAACACGTGAGGTTTGGTGTCTTCGTTTGGCTTTAGCACCTTGATGTCGTCTTGGTGCTCTGTTATCAGGCGACGAACTTCGCTGTTCGGATCGTTGATGTCACCAATTACACGGGCACCACCGACGCACGTTTCCACACAAGCAGGCAGCAAACCTTCTTCAAGGCGATGTGCGCAGAAAGTACATTTGTCCGCAGTTAGGGTCTCTTCGTTGATGAAGCGCGCATCGTAAGGGCAGGCTTGAACGCAGTAAGCACACGCCACACAGCGACTGTTATCGACCATCACGATGCCGTCTTCTCGTTGGAAGGTGGCTTGCACTGGACAAACGGCCACACACGGCGGGTTATCACAGTGGTTACACAAGCGTGGCAGCATGAAAGATTTCACTTCTTCCGTTGCGGTTGAGCCATCATCGAGGGTGACTTCATACTGTTTTACTGTGGTTCGGAACTGGCCAATAGGGGCTTGGTTCTCGATGCTGCAACCGACAGTACAAGCCTGACAGCCAACGCATTTACGCAAATCGACAACCATGGCGTAGCGTTTACCGACTTGGCCTTTGCGGTCGGGTTCATTGTTGTTTCTGATCACCGTGCCTGCTGTGGCTGTGCCAATTCCGGCGATCGGAATCAGCGCAGCGCCAGCGGTAACGGCACTGAGAAAACGGCGTTTGGTGGAATCCATAACTCACCTGCTAAGATTGATTAGAGCTTGTTTTCATTGTCAGAATTGCAGCCCTTTGCCGATATAGTGGATTTCCACATACCGAGAGCAAAGTTGATCTAAAACAAATGTGGATTCCGCTATGTTGCTGTTATTCTGATGCTCCCAATACCGAGGATTAAGAAACAATTCATGCTGAAAAAATCGCTAAACTTCATTCGCTTATGGATTGTTTTTATCAGTCTTATGCTCGGCTGCCTCACGGTTTTTTTGGCACATGCAGCTCCAACACAAACATTAGATTCCAGCGCTTTCTCTAAACCGCAAGTCGATGTGGGTGTGCTAGCCATACGTGGCCATTTATATGCGGAGCAGCGTTGGCAACCGACGATTTACTGGCTCAATCAACAGATCCCTGAAGTGCGGTTTGTTCTCCATCCGCTAGATCTCGATGGCATGACCAAAGCAGTCGAAAACCAAAGCATGGACTTCATTCTCACTAACCCCGGACAAGCGGTGCGTTTGGGGCGTCAGTACGCGTTGTCTTGGATAGCGACGTTGACCAGCCAAGCGCCAGAAAACTCCAATTACGGCATTGGATCGGCGCTGGTGGTGCGTTCTGATTCGCCTTATTCCACACTCAATGATGTGTCCGGTTTGCCGATTGCAGCGGTGTCAGAGAAAGCCTTTGGTGGTTACCTCACATTGCGTTATCAAGTGATAGAGAAAGGGTTAGATCCGAATGACTTCTTCTCGGACGTGCGCTTTTTAGGTTTCCCAATTGATGCCAACCTCTACCAACTGCGTGATCACAATGTGGAAGCCGCCGTGGTTCCAGCTTGTTTGGTTGAGCAAATGGAAGGCGAAGGACTATTGGAAGAGGGGCAACTGCGGGTTTTAAGTCCGCTTAAACTTCCTCAAACCGAGTGTGCAGTGTCGACGCCTCTGTATCCAAACTGGTCCTTTGCGAAAACGGAGCGTGGATCGTCCCAATTAGCTAAGAAGATCAGTCGAGCCTTACTTGCGATGCCTGCTGATAATCCCGCTGCGATTGCAGCTAAAGCATCCGGTTGGACATCACCAGTCAGCTTGTTGTCGATAGATAAACTCTACCAAGCGATGGACTTGCACCCATTGCAGCAACCTTGGTGGAAAGAGGCGTTGCGCTGGTTGCGTTTCCATCAAGAATGGGCGTGGGCGTTGTTTCTGTTTGTTATTGTGTTGAACATTTACCACTTCTGGCTGGAGTATCGTTTCAGCAAGAGTAAACAAGCGCTAGAGAAAACCTTACTGCGCTTAAAAGAGAAGAGTGAAATGCTAGAGCACTCACAACGAGTGGCCATTGTGGGTGAATTGGGCAGCAGTCTTGCGCACGAGATTAACCAACCTTTAGCGGCGATCCGAAACTACAGCGAAGGTGGCTTGTTACGATTAGCTAAGAAGCGTCCTCATGAAGATATCGTGCCGGTATTAGAAAAGATCCAGACTCAAGTAGAACGCGCCGACGCGATCGTTTGTCGCCTACGAACCTTGATTAAAAAGCGCAGCGTCGACATGGCTGCGTGCGATGTGGAGCAACTGATCTCGGATACGGTTGAGCTGCTGAATTTCCGCTTGCAGAAACAAGGCATTGAAGTGGTTCGCAGCACCGAAGGACAACCCCAAAGGGTCGAAGCTGATGCCGTAGGTCTGCAGCAAGTGCTGGTGAACGTGATGAACAACTCGATAGATGCTTGTGTGATGTACGCAGAAAATCACCCTAATAGTTATCAAGGCAAAATTGCGCTTCACACGGATTATCAAGCCCAAAGTATGTCGATTCGAGTGTTGGATAACGGTACGGGCTTGGAGCATGAGAACCCAACCGCCGCCTTTGTGAGCACAAAACAGGAAGGGCTAGGGCTGGGCCTGGCGATCTGTCGTGATGTTATGGAGATGCACGGTGGTGAATTCGTTATCCAATCTACTCAGCCACACGGTTGCTTGGTGGTATTAACCTTGCCGTATCAAACCATGAAAACAACCGATGCAAAACGCAACGACGAAGAGCAAACAAAAAGAAACACAGGAGAAGTGAATGAGTGATAAGCAACTGCCCGTATTTGTGGTCGACGATGATGAGTCGGTGCGAGATTCGTTGGCATTTATGCTCGAAGAACATGACTTCTCTGTGACGACGTTTGCCGATGGGCAGGCATTTCTTGATGGCGTGGATATCCATCAAGCAGGCTGTGTGATTCTGGATAGCCGAATGCCCAATTTGCGTGGCCAACAAGTGCATCAAATTCTCAATGAAGCCAAAAGTCCATTGGCAGTGATTTACTTAACCGGACATGGCGATGTACCAATGGCGGTGGATGCGCTGCAAGCTGGCGCGGTGAATTTTTTCCAAAAGCCAGTAAAAGGGGATGAACTGGCACAAGCGATTCTGAAAGGCCAAGTTCAATCTGCGGCGAATCTGGATATCGCGGGCGCGAAAGCCGCGTATGAATTACTGACGCCAAGAGAGAAAGACATTCTTCGTTTGATCATCGCAGGTAAGCGCAATATTCGCATTGCCGATGAGTTGTGTATTGCGATGCGAACAGTGGAAGTGCATCGCGCAAGTCTGTTGAAAAAGTTCTCGGCAAAAACCGTGGCAGAGCTGGCTTACATCTACGGCAAGCTGGCGCAATAAAACAGGCATAAAACTTATGCTCAAATAAAAAATCCCCAAGCCGAAACTTGGGGATTAAGCCACACTGACGTGTTTTTTTGTTTAGGGTATCAATCGATTACTGAGCGGGTTTAAACGTCACTTTGTAAGCGTATTGATTGTCCGTTAACTGGAATTCCTTGTGCACACTTGGGCTCCAAGAGTCATCACCGCCAACGCCCATGTGTTTATGATCTAGGCGCACGTAAATCTTCTCTTCTGCGACTAAATCGTTGGTGTGTTTCGCTGCAGCTAAGTGCTGCTGAGCGTACTGACTCACACTGAACTGGAAGTCACCCGAGATTTCTAACTCATTCACCTTCAACCATTGCGTACCACAGCGCAGACCGCTGTCGGTTGGGAAAATGTACGGCGTGTGCATTTGTTCAAGTGTTTGTGTGTGCTGGCCGAAGCGCGCTGCTGCCAAACGGTCAGGGTAGTTTTCAAATGGGCCTAAGCCTTGCCATGTTATTGGAGCATTTTGCTCATTCAATGGCAGTTCGAACTCCAAACCGATGCGTGGCATTGGTGGTAAATCATCAGCCAATTTCACGTCGACAGCCAATGCCATCTCACCGTTATTGCTCAGGGTGTGCGTCCAAGTCGTGATCGCTTGTACTTCACCATTAAAGTGGTAAGCGAACGTCGAAGTCACTTTCACCGCATGTGCCAGAGTTTCACTGTGGCAAGCGACGCATTGGCGGTCCCACTGGCCGATACCCGCCATATCCCAACGACACATCCAAGCGTTTGGATCGACGTTGTCGATTTCGCTCACGCCGATGTCGTTATCCAGTGGTGCACGGAAGAAGTTATCTTGTGGTGCTGCAAGCATTTGTACTTCACCATCGACACGCCAGTCGGTCATCAAGCCCGTTTGGCTATCCCAACGCCATTGATGTTTTTCATCCAAGCTAGATACCAAAACGGTGTTGTCTTGCTGCGTTAGCATTGGCGCTGGTTGCGTTTCCAATGTTGGCAGAGCAAGGCCTGCTGTATTGCGTAGTGACATTTGCTCAGAAGCGACGAAGTGTTCTGCGTCAGCCCAAGGCGTTGCAGCAATCAGAGTAATGTCGGTATTTAAGTGATATTGCGCTTCCGCTTTTGGCGTGAAATTAAGGGCAATCTCAATGCTTGCTTGGCTGTCTGCTTCTACGTTAAGCGCCAATGAACCCGTTTGGATGACTTTGCCATCTTCCAACAGAGACCAGTTCAATTGCTCGTTATCGGTCGCGCGGAACAAGTTCTCGTTAGTTACCAATAGTGTGCAAGCTTCTTTGTTTTGTTCTTGCAGTGATACGGTGATCATGCGTTGGCAGTATTTTGCTTCTTCCAACGTTGGATGAACCGTGCGATCTGGGAAGATCAAACCGTTGATGCAGAACTGACGGTCATTGATTTCATCACCAAAGTCACCGCCGTAAGCCCAGAAGTGTTGGCCGTTTTCATCCCATTGGCTCAAGCCTTGATCCACCCAATCCCAAATAAAGCCACCTTGTAGGCGAGGGTAATCGCGGAACGCATCCCAGTAGTCATTAAAGCTACCCAGACTGTTGCCCATCGCGTGTGCGTATTCACACAAAATCAAAGGACGAGTTTCATTTGGTAACGACACCCATTTCTTGATTGCCCATTTAGGCACGGCTTCATCTTCGATGACCGTATTCACACGCGCGTACATTGGCGCAATGATGTCGGTTGCCGTGGTGTTTGAACCGCCGCCTTCGTATTGTACTGGGCGAGACGGGTCGTAGTTTTTAGACCAAGCGTACATCGCATTGTGGTTGCTGCCGTGACCGGATTCGTTACCTAAAGACCAGATGATGATCGAAGGGTGGTTCTTATCGCGCATCCCCATTTGGGTGTAGCGGCTCATGTAAGCGTGCGCCCATTGTGGATCGCTCGATAGGCGGTTCATTGGTTGCATGCCATGAGTTTCGATGTTCGCCTCATCGCACACGTACAAGCCGTATTGGTCACACAGTTCGTACCAACGAGGGTGGTTCGGGTAGTGCGCTGTACGTACCGCGTTGAAGTTGTATTGTTTCATCAAGCAGATGTCGCGGATCATGTCTTCTTCCGTCATCACATGACCAAGCTCTGGGTGATGTTCGTGACGGTTCACGCCGCGGATCAACAAAGGCTTACCGTTTAGCTTCAATTGGCCATCGGTGATTTCGACTTTACGGAAGCCCACAGGGTACGCTTCGCTTTCTAAGTGCGTGCCATTTTCATCCATCAATGAAACGACTAACCGGTAAAGGTTCGGTGTTTCCGCTGTCCATTTCTTTGGCTCGCGTACGTGCAATGTTTGGAATACCACGTCATCCCACGTACCACGTTCGTCAATGCGACGGTTGTGTGGGCGGTTGATGCGTGGCTCTGTCACGGCTTGTTCGCCATCAAACAGCTGCACTTGAACTTGGTAGGTGTCCGGCGCAGAAATCGAAGTCACAACCGACAGTGAACCATCGCGGTAACACGCGTCTAAATCCGGTGTGATGAACACATCTTCAATGCAGTGTTGTGGTTTAGACAGCAAAGTCACGTCGCGAAAGATACCACTTAACCACCACATATCTTGGTCTTCTAGGTAGCTGCCATCACTCCAACGAATCACCATGACGGCTAGGCTGTTGTCACCCGCCACAAGGTAAGGCGTTAGGTCGAATTCAGAAGGCAGACGGCTATCTTGACTGTAGCCAACCCAAGTGCCGTTACACCAAAGGTGGAAAGCCGAGTTCACGCCATCAAAGATAATGCGCTGCGTATTGGCTAAATCTTCTGCTGAAAGTGACACGGTAGTGCGGTAGCAACCCGTTGGGTTATCACTTGGTACAAACGGCGGGTTTACTTCGAATGGGTATTTCACGTTGGCGTAGATAGGCTTGTCGTAACCTTGCATTTGCCAGTTTGAAGGGACAGTAATCTCATCCCAGTCTTTGTCATTGAATTGTGACTCGATGAACTCGCCGTCAACTTGCTCTGGCGTATCAAACAGTTTGAATTTCCATTGTCCGTTCAGCGATTGACGCTGGGCTTGAATACCTTCGCGGGCATGGTCAATATCGCGGAAACTGGAAAGAGGGCTGTGAGCCTTAAGACAGTGAATGTTCACTGATTGCGGGTTTTCCCAGTCGCGTCTTTGGAGAATTTCTGAAAATGCCTTCATGGTTTTCCTACTTAACTTTTTGTTTCTAATTTTGTTTCGCTACGGAACTTGAATCCGCAGCGAGAGTGTCTTTCGTCTTGTTGTGAAGCGTTATTTCGCTAATTGCTTCACGAGATAATCTTTTGCTTGGGTAAAGCCTTGCTCAGCTGCTTGGTTGGCAATCGCCGCAGCTTGTTTTACGTCGTTGTCTTTGAGCGCTGCATCGATTTGAGATTGGTACAACGTCCATTCATCTTGTGCTTCAGGTGATGCGGCAGGGGTTAACTCTGCTTTTGCGGTGTCGTTGGTTTGTGTGCCCAATTCCGCCAAAAGCGTTAACACCGCGTTGTTGTCGGAGGCGCTCGCCGTGACATCAATAACGCCAAAAGGTTGGAACTGAGCAGTGAGCGGAAGCTGTTTACTGCCAATAACGTTTTGTGTTTCTGCGTAGACTTCTTCTGGGTGCTTGCGAGTCAATTCGGTGCCAAGCAGTGTCGAATCTGAAGCGATGACCACGTATTTCGCGCCATTAAGTTGTGGGTTCACCGTGATCACTTGTTCAACACGTTCTAAGCCGCGCATGCCCGTTGTGTGGTAGCTAAAGTCTTTTGCTGAGTAATCGGTTAGAAGCTGCCATTTCGCGTCATAAATAAGAACGTTCGCAGCAAATAGCGCATTGTTATCAACATAAGAGCGAACAAGCAGCGAAAATGGTGCGTCAGAAGTGATTTGATAGCTCATCACTGGGAGCGGTTTGGATGAAGCAGAATCTGAAGAAAGTAAAACCGCACTGCTCATACTTGGCAGATTTGCATCCATAACCACCTGCTGGTGGAAAGGAATCGATAGGGCGGTCAGAGGCAAAGCATCTAACGTTGAGCAACATTGTGGCTGGCTCAAATCGGTATTAAAGGTTTGCTCTGGTAATCCACTGCACGCGCCAAGAGACAGAGCCATGAATAGAGTTGCTAGCGGTTTTAGTTTCATCTGCGTTGTCCTTTGTGGGGTGAGCGTATTACTCACCCCGTTGGGTTCATAAATAGTAGCGGGTTTGGATTACCACCATGTTTCGACGTTAAAGCCGAAGGTGATTTCGTCGACGTTTTGTCCACCAGTACTGCGAGCATGGCCGTAGACTTCGCCACCACGGTTCCACTCATCGGTTTTCTCTGAGTAGGTCGCGAACAAGCGCAATGATGGACGAGCCCAAACGCCTTTGCCTGCTTGGAACATTTGCGCCACCGTCACTTTGTACATGTCGTTGGTGCCAGCGCCGTTTTGTGCTTCGACTGATTCGTAGCCAACTTCAAGTGCGGTTGCCATGTATTCTGTCCAGCTGTACTGAGGACGAGCGCCCACGCTGAACCATTTCTCACCTTCGTTGTTATCCAGATTTTTGTCTTGGTAAGCGATGGAGTACATCACTTGGAAATCTTCATTCACGTTAAGATCGCCAGAGTTGAAAATACGCCAGCTGTAACCATCGTGCTCAACGCCTGTGTTGTATTTACGGTTTGAGCCGCCTTCAGCACTCATCAAGCCGCCCGCAAGCGCATCCGTACCGTATTGGAAAGCGAATGTGTTTGAACCATAGTTCCAAGCTTGACGGTAAAGTGCAGAAAGCATGGCGCCAGAAGTGGTGATGTCACTTTCGTCATAACTAGAGTTTTGCGTGAACACGTAGTTCAAACCGACCGTAAGATCTGCGCTGTCGCTCAGTTCAATGCCGCTTAAACGTGCGTCAATGTTGTGTAAGCTGCGGCCATCTGCGCTAGAGTTTGGCGCCATCCATGCGATGTGACCTTTAGCAAAGCCAAGATCCCAGTTTTCAATACCGATACCTGTGCTCGATGTGTCCCAGTATTTAATGTCGATCATGTGCACTTCATGACGGCGGTAAAAACGTTCGCCCGCCCAAACGGTGGCATCCGCTTGGCCTTCAAACAGACCATGACCTGCTGACCACATTTGGATCAAGCTAACGTCACCCCAGCTTTCGCCACTACCAAGGTAAAGAGTGGTATCAAAGTACGCGTCGCCTTGTTGCCAAACGTCGGCTTTGAGGCCCGCTTCCCACCAGTTCAGTTCGTTACCCAAACGGTAGTTACCGTAACTTTGACCAGCACGAATCACATCGTTGCGTTCGCCTTTGCCACCATTGTGTTCATCGTTATCGGTGTAAATGTTGCCCCACTTGGCGTAGCCGAAGTAAGTGATGTTCTCCACTGCAGCCATACCAGCAAGCGGTGCTAGGGCGAGGGTTAACCCAAGCGCTCTTACAAGCGTCTTTTGTTTCATGAAGTGTCTCCATTCTATTTTTATGGATTTATTTTTTATTGGTTTGAGTCCTAACTCGCTGCGCAGTGTAAATAAACTCTGGAAACGTTTTCATGATGAGGTTGGCATTTTTGTCGTAATGAGGGGGTTATTACTATTTTGTGTGATTATGATCTCTTAAATTGAGGTTTTAAGCGCGATTTTAGATTGATTTCTAACCACGCAAGTTGGAATCGTTTACTTTGGTTGGGCAGTGTTTGGGTTTGGATAATGGGCTAGATGTTATTTAAGGTGATGATTTAAATTGGATTTTTTCTAAGAAAAGGAAGTTATTAGGAAGAAGAGGAAAGAGAGCCCAATTGAAATCAACTGGGCATGTGAGACAAGGAAGTATATACAACAAGTGGTTCGCGGGCGCACTGCACACGAGCATTTGCGGTATCGTCAAACTGGGATTTTGAGTTAGGACCCAAGAGAGACACTTCATAAAGAATCTCGAAGCCTCAAGAATACGGTTGTCGGTTAACCACTTCAAGAGGTGAGGAGTTCAACTGAGCGGTCTGTAACCTTATTTATGATTTTGTTGTTGTAAGGTAATGAATTAAATAACGAAAAATCCTTTATAAATCAGTTTAGTATTCGAATTTACGTGCAGTACTTTAAAGAGCTCAGTTACCAAAGAATCTGAGGTTTGAGGAGCTGATCGCTGCGTAATATAAGAAGGAATAAGGCGTAGCGGGCGATGGCACAAGTTTGGAAAATTAACTGTAAACGTTTCCATGATTTTGGAGTGGCTCACAGATTCTTTTGTTTTTTTCATTATGATGCAGCGTAATTTCCAGTTTCAAGGTAAGACAAGATGACGGACAAAACACTGATTGAGCTAACCGGTCAGCAAACTCAATTGATTGTAGAGTTGGGCGAATATGCAGAGATTCTGCATTGGGGACAAAAAGTAGTTGGTGACCTTAGTGGTTTCCGCATGGCTTTACATCGTCCCGTGCCATACGGTCGTTTGGACAGCGACGTATCCATGACTCTACACCCAGAGCTTGGTCGTGGCGTTTTCAGCAGCCCTGGTGTGGAAGGGCATCGCGATGGTCAAGATTGGGCTCCAGTGTTTGTCATCTCCCATATTGAACAACAGCAAGACAGTATTGTGATTGAGAGCGAAGATGCAATCGCAGGTCTTCGTTTACAAACCGAGCTTAAGCTTGATAGCAACGATGTGGTGAAAACGCGTCATACGCTCACCAACAAAAAAGCAGGCGTTTATCATGTGAACCGTCTTGCCAATACGTTGCCTTTGCCAGCTCGTGCGAATGAGTTGATGACTTACTACGGCCGCTGGGTTCATGAGTTCCAAACGGTGCGCCAGCCATTGCTGCAAGGCGGCTACCAACAAGAAAACCGTCGTGGACGTACTTCTCATGAGCACTATCCTGCGCTTGTTGCCGGCACGACTCACTTTGATGAAATGAATGGCGATGTGTGGGGCTTCCATTTCGCATGGAGTGGCAACCACAGATTGCGTGTAGACGTGAAAGCCGATGGCCGCCGTTACATGCAGGCTGAAGTCATTTACTTGCCTGGTGAAGTGGCGCTAAAAGAAGGGGAAAGTATTACAACGCCTTGGCTGTACGCGAGCCACAGTCATTGTGGTTTGAATGGTATGAGCCATCACTTCCACTCTCATGTACGCGAAATGATTTTGCCGAGTGATTTCACGGACAAACCTCGCCCAATCCACCTCAACACGTGGGAAGGCATCTACTTCGACCACGATCCAGAATACATCATGTCGTTGGCAACTCAGTCGGCAGAGATGGGTGTAGAACGCTTTATCATTGATGATGGCTGGTTCAAAGGGCGTAACGGTGACAAAGCAGGGCTAGGGGATTGGTTCCTGTGTGAAGCTAAGTACCCAAATGGCTTGCACCCGATTGTGGAACACGTAAACAAATTGGGCATGGAATTTGGTTTGTGGTTTGAGCCGGAGATGATCAACAAAGATTCCGAATTGTTCCGTACGCATCCTGATTGGTTATTGGCTGTAAACGGTTACGATCAGCCAACCGGTCGCAACCAATACGTGATCAACTTACAAAACGATGATGCGTTTAACTTCCTGTTTGAGCGATTGGATCATTTCCTCTCGACTTACAATATCGCTTACATCAAGTGGGATATGAACCGTGAAGTCGTTCAGCCAGCGCACTTAGGTCAGGCTGCGGCGCATAATCAAACCCAACGTTACTACCAGTTAGTTGATAAAGTTCGTGAAAAGCACCCGAAAGTGGAGATTGAATCTTGTGCGGCAGGTGGTGGTCGTATTGATTTTGAGGTTCTGAAACGCACGCATCGATTCTGGGCTTCAGACAATAACGACGCACTTGAGCGTCAAACCATTCAACGCGGTATGAGCTACTTCTTCCCGCCAGAAGTGATGGGCAGCCATATTGGTGCAAGCCATTGTCATAGCACGCGCCGTCGTCACAGCATCGAGTTCCGTGGGCTTACGGCACTGTTCGGTCATATGGGGATTGAGCTTGACCCAGTGAAAGAAGAACAAGCGGAAAAAGAAGGCTTTGAGCGCTACATCAAGCTGCACAAGATGCTGCGCCCATTGCTACACAGCGGCAGAACTTGGCGAATCCCAACGGACGATAAAGCACATCAAATTCATGCGGTTGTCTCAAACGATCAATCGGAAGCCGTGGTGATGATCGCTCAGCTCGCGATGCCAACGAACTCTTTAAGTGGGCATTTGCGTGTACCGGGCTTGGATCCACAAGCAACATATCGAGTGACGGTATTGGATAAACCGTCTAACTACGATGACATCGTGAATTACCAACCGCCTTGGACTGAATCGGGTTGTGAGCTATCTGGCGCATGGTGTGAAGAGGTTGGCTTAACCATGCCAATCCTTGACGCTGAAAGTGCCATGTTGGTGAAATTCGAACGTATCCACTAAGCCATATCTATTTAGAACCTTGCCTATTTAGAATCATAGCTATTTAGACGATTTCATCGTTTCTCATTGGTTTTCTATCGCCGTACAGACATCAGGTTTGTACGGCTTTTTGCGTTGGTTTTAAATGGCCGTTTTGAAATCGTTCTCATGCTTAATGAGCGTAAAGTGTTGATAAAATGGCGTAAATAACACGATCTCCTCGCATTAATAGGTCTAAATATTGTTCGATGTCTCATTTTGAAAACTTGCCTGTAAACGTTTCCATAAAGCGGTTTTTGATCACAGTAAGGCATTCAGTGTGTGAGTAGCATTAGCATCGAAATATAAATAAAAGACGTCGACGTTATGAATTCTAGTTAGGGGAATGAATAGCAGTACGACACTAAGGAACTATTATGTCTGATAAAATTACGCTACAAACCAAGCTGTCCTACGGTCTTGGCGCACTCGGTAAAGACTTTGCCTGTGCACCTATCTACATCTTCTTAATGTTCTACTTCACTGACGTAGCCGGCTTGTCTGCTGCTTTCGTTGGTACCATCTTCTTAGCCGCTCGTATTATTGATGCGATTACTGACCCAATGATGGGTGTGATCGTGGACAACACGCGATCAAAATTCGGTAAATTCCGTCCTTGGATTGTGATTGGTACGTTATTAAACGCAGTAGTACTGGTTGGCCTTTTCAGTACTCACATGTTTGAAGGTACTACGCTTTACATCTACGCAGCAGCGGCATACATCCTTTGGGGTCTAACGTACACCATTATGGATATCCCTTACTGGTCAATGATTCCGGCGCTATCAAGCTCTCGCCAAGAACGTGAAAAGTTGGTGGTGTGGCCACGTCTGTTCGCGAGCCTTGCATGGTTCATTACTGGTACTTACGGTCTGCACATCGTGGGCGAACTAGGTAACGGCAACCAAGGCGACGGTTTCTTCAATGTTGCGATGCTGATTGCGGTTCTGTTTGTAATGAGTGCATTCTTGATTGCTCGTAACGTAAAAGAGAAAGCAGCACCAGCTAACGCAAAACCAGCAGAGAAATTCAGCTTCAAAGACGTTTTAACTATCATCGGTAAAAACGACCAGCTTAAAGCGCTAATCGGCACGGTTCTGTCTTTCCAAATTGCGAACCTATTGGTTGGTGGCTTCGCTATTTACTACTTCTCTTACGCACTGGGCAACGCAGAACTATTCCCAGTTTACATGGCGGTTGCAGGTGCAGCAGAAGTGGCGGGCGTGTTCTTGTTCCCTCGTATCGCTTCTCTATTACCACGTAAGCTTCTATGGCCTATCGCTTGTGGCTTCCCAATTCTGTCTTGTGTACTTCTTCTATTGATGGGCTTCATCGCTCCAGCAAATGCGCTAATGATTGGTATGGCGGGTGCGGCAATTAAATTTGGTGTGGGTATCGCGAACGCGCTGCAAACTGTAATGCTGGCTGACGTTGTGGACTACGGCGAGCACAAAACAGGTCGTCGTAGCGAAAGCGTTATCTTCTCAGTACAAACCATGCTTGTGAAATTCGCAGGCGCAGCAGGTGGCTTCATCGTGGGTGTTGGTCTGTCTGTTGTGGGTTACGTACCAAACGTAGAGCAATCAGCAAGCACCATTATGGGCTTAGAATTTATGATGATTGGTCTACCTGCAATCATGATGACCATCAGTGGCGTGATTTACCAACGTTACTACCATCTGCACGAAGGCTTCAACAAAGAAGAAGCTGAGCAACAAACTCAAGTTGAAAGCGTACCAGCACAAGCATAATCGTTGCGTTTTCACTTAAGTACCCCAACTCAATTTAGTCACTAAGATAAAGCGCCTCCAAATGGAGGCGTTTTTGTTTGCTTCGATAAAATATCTTGATTGGCTGAAATCCATTTTTTAGACAATAATTTCAGTTGGTTAAAGGATTAAGGCGCTTGGATTACTCCAAGGTAAAACGATGAAAAAACGTAAACGCATTTCGTTAAGGACAGTGCTAGGGTTGATGTTTGTCTTCTGTACCCTAGTGACAGCAGGTGTGGCGATAACTTTGCAATACCATTTTGCAAGAAAAGCTGAGTTGCAACACACCCTCACTCGATATCAAGCCATTGCTACGGGTGTCTCATCTCACCTCTCTAATTTACAAAGTTTAGCCGAGAGCGTAACGCGAAGCGGTGCTCAATTGGTTTCCCTTATTGACGTTGATACACCTGAAGAAAGCATTGTTATTCCGTTGTCCAAGTTATTGGCAAGGGATTCCAATCTACACAGTATTTTCGTTGCAAAAGCGAATAACGATTTCTTCCAACTGATTAGCCTAACATCAGATGACATTCGAGCACGGGTAAAGGCGAGAAAAGGCGACCAATGGCTGCTTGTTGTGCACAGTGGAGATAAGCAGAATCGCCGAAAGTCGGGCATCTATTACGATGCGAACTTTGTCCCTAGGCACTCGGCCATAGAATTCAGTAATTTCATTCCGACTCAACGTAGTTGGTACGAAAATGCGCAGTACGATGAGGTGTACAACACAGCCCCTTATTTGTTTAACACGCTGAAACTCTCGGGAGAAACGTTCTCAATCAAGGTGCCAGACTCTGACACCGTTGTTGGCGTGGACATTTTACTCTCTTCATTAGAACAGCAATTGACCAATCGTTTTGTTGAAAACAAAAATGATCCAGCGGCAGAAGCCTTTATTTTTCAGGCGAATGGTCGCTTAATTGCTACCAACAAAATGGTCGACATTGAAGAGCGATTGCCTTTGGTGTCTTCTTTGAAATTGACCAATGAGCAACGAGCATTAATTGCGCGTGCGCCGGAGTTAAAAGTTTCAAACCAAAATAACTGGGCCTCTGGATTACACGGTTGGTGGCCGACCAAATGGTTTCACGATTGACTTGTTTAAGATGATTTCCGAGATGACCGGGCTTAGGTTTAAGTTTGTAAACGGAAGAACCTGGAATGAGCTCGTCGCAGACTTTCGAAAAGGCAATATCGATATTCTTCAATCTATCGCCGATAAAGATGATCTTTCCAACTTCAGTGTTGTTGGCACCCCAATGTACAACGGGAAATTTGCCCTCTTAACCAAGGAGGAGAACCATCACATCACAACGATAGAACAAGTGAAACAGGACAAAATTGGCTTGTTGAAAGGTTGGAGTATCCAAGACGATCTCAGAGAAGCCTACCCAGAGATGACCATCATTTCGTACAGCTCGCTTCATGATGCGATTGATGGGGTGCTGAACGATGACGTCGTCGCTGTGCTCGATCTTGAACAAATCTTAATGAATAAGGTGAGAGAGAAGTTTCGTCAGCATCTTACGATTAGCCAAGTCACTGATGCTCATCTACCGACTGCTTTTTACTATTTGATGAATAAAGGGCAAGAGGCGTATGTCGAGATCATTAACCATGCGATTAAGTCGATTACACCAGAACAACGTAAAGAACTTCGCCATAAATGGTTTGAGGGCGGGGCAGCGCAATCCACCTATACCTTTATGCCTTATGAAGAGCTGGTGGCGTTCACGCAGGATCCAACATTCATCAATTCGGTACGCCTTGTTCGAGTGAATGGCATCGATAAGTATGTTTACGTGGCTAAACTGACCCACAAAGAAGAACGTTATTTTGCCGTAGTGATACCAGAAGCTTATGTGATGTCAGGGGTTAATGAGGTGACTTTGTACGCGGTTGGCGCTTCCCTGTTTGTGCTTGCGCTACTGATTCCTGTGGCCTGGACGATGGCGAAACCGATCTCCGAGCCCATTAATGCCTTGAGAAAGCAAGTCAGGTTTGTACGCGATCGCGAATACGACAAAGTGCAGCGTGTTCACTCACGCATTGAAGAGATTCACCAACTTGGTCTTTCAGTGATGCGAGGCAGCAACTCGCTTAAGCAGTTTGAACAAAGACAAAATGAGTTCTTTGAATCTGTCATTCAGCTTATCGCACGCGCGATCGATGAAAAGTCTCCGTATACGGCGGGGCACTGTAACCGTGTGCCGGAGATTGCTTTGATGCTGGCGGAAGAAGCCGAGAAGTCAGATCAAGGGGCGTTTGAGTCGTTTGCTTTTGAAAGCGATGAAGAGCGTCGTGAGTTCCGCATCGCTGCTTGGCTTCATGATTGTGGCAAGATCGCGACGCCTGAGTATGTGGTTGATAAAGGCAGTAAGCTAGAAACCAACTACAACCGCATTCACGAAGTTCGCATGCGATTCGAGGTGCTGTGGCGAGACGCGCAGGTTCAATATCTACTCAAAAAGCTAAAAACGATGGGTGTCGATGAGCAACCCGAGAAAGCATTGGAACAAGAATTTGCGGAGCTGAAAGAAGAGTTCGAATTTGTCGCCAATGCGAACGTGGGGGCGGAGTTTATGTCAGATCAAGACATCGAACGTCTACACAAGTTGGCTGAGAAAGAGTGGACGCGTTACTTCGATTGCGGACTTGGTTTATCGCCATTAGAAGAAACGCGTTATCAACCACAACCAACGCCAGCAACGGAGAAGCTGCTTTCTGATCGTCCTGAGCATGTGATTGAGCGTGAGCAGGCATTTGAGATAGACCCTGAATTTGGCATCAATATGAAAGTGCCAGAGAAGCTCTACAACCATGGTGAACTGTATAACTTGGCCGTGCAGCGCGGTACGTTGTCAGCAGAAGAGCGCTTTAAGATTAATGAGCACATGATCAGCGGAATCAAGATGCTCGAAAGCATACCGTTCCCACCCGAACTTGAGCGCGTTCCTCGTTATGCCACGACTCACCATGAGGCGATGGAAGGCTTCGGCTATCCGAGAGGTTTGATGGGAGAGGAACTATCGATCCCTGAACGCATTCTGGCAGTAGCAGACATTTTCGAAGCGTTAACCGCGGCGGATCGACCTTACAAGAAAGCCAAAACGCTGAGTGAGGCGATCGATATCATGTCTAAAATGGCGATGGGTGGGCACATCGATAAAGACGTGTTCCGACTTTTGCTTACTAGTGGAACGTATTTGCGTTATGCGAAGCAATACTTGCCGGAAGCGTTGATTGATGATGTCGATATTGAGGGCTATTTAGAGAAGCTATCTTAGCTTTTATCAAGTTTGCATAATGTGCGTAAGCGCTTCGGTTCTTACGCACTTTTTTATGCGCCAAACTTAAACATCAAAGTCTTGCTCAAATTTGGTTTTGACGAAATCGATGAAGGTACGAAGACGTTTAGGTTGGTAGCGATCACGATGGAAAATGGCGGACAGCGGCACAGACGGGATCTCCCATTCCGACATCACTTTAACCAGTTGGCCTTGCTCGACTTCCTCGTCACAGTAACTCAATGGCACACGAATAATTCCGTTACCGTGTAGTGCGCCCATCACAAGTGCGCGGCCGTTCTTGCAACGCAGATTGCCTTTCACAATTACGTCACTGTGCTCTTTTGGATTGGCAACGTTACGGTAACTCCAGCGAGTGACTGAGCCCGTTAGCGTGCGATGTTTCGCCAACTCTTTTGGGGTGACTGGCTCGCCGTAAGTCTTCAAGTATCTCGGGCTTGCAAGCGTCACCATATCAATCATCATCAGCTTACGTGCGACAAAGCCTGCGTCTTCCAACTCACCCATACGAATCGCAACGTCGAACTGATCTTCAATCAAATCAATGCGTGGCGAAGAGAAGTCGAGATCGACCGTAATGTTCGGGTATTCCAACATGAACTCATTGACGTATTTAGCAATGATGTCTTCACCGATATAACCACCCACGCAGTTTACGCGAATCAAACCGCGCACTTCTTGAGTGTCGTCGACCGCGGCGATCAACGCTTGGTCGATATCGTGCAGTGCCTTCTCACATTCTTGGTAGAAACGCTCTCCAGCATGAGTCAGGCGCAGTGTTCTTGTCGTGCGAGTTAGCAAGGTCACGCCCATTTGCGCTTCAAGCCCACTGATTTGGCGAGAGACATGAGAACGCGACACCGAAAGGGCTTCTGCCGCTTTGGTGAAGTTACCCAGTTGAGCGATCAAAACGAACGAGCGAATATCAGCAAGATTAACTTTATTGAGCATGTTGAATTATTTACGGAAACGGTAGTCATAAGACTATCATAATTAGTTACTAATGAGAGCGACGCAAAAAATCATACCACTTGAGGTTTATGCTAACTTGCGTATGATTTCCGGCGTTTCCACATTTATCGAAGTTAGAATGCATTCATCCACCTCACAATCTGCTGCGTCACGACAACAGGGCAAATGGCTCCTAGCGTTAATTGGCTGGGTGATCGTGGTGTGTCTGATGAAAAATTCTGGCTTGATGTTCAGTTGTGCCATGCAATATGACGCGAGCTCTACTTCTGCGGTCGTTGGCGATGAAGTCAAAATCGTAAAAGCAGAGAGTGGACACAAATCTGGCAAATGTGAGTTGTCTGAAAAGCTGATTCAATTTGCTCAGCAACAACTGGAAACCTTGGTCGTTGTTTTGTTTGTTGGCATCCTCGCGCTGGTCGTGTGGCGCTGCTGTGCGTTCGCCAGCAAAAGGCAATGGACCGAACCGATAGCCCGAAAGTATCGAGTCCATCTCACCTTGTGTGTATTCCGCGAATGACAAGTGATTTCTGACGAGTTTCGTCAGCGATTTTCTACACTTGTTTTAACTAGGAATAACTATGAACCACATGAAAAAAACGACTCAAGCCGCGTTGATGCTCATCATGACGTTGGCACTGAGCTTATTCTCACTGTTTGCCCAGGCACAAACGACGGACACAGGTTGGCTGACCAATCCTCAGCACCCACCTGTGCAGACACGATTTGTCTTAACCGGACAGCAAGACCCGAATACCAACACCATCACAGGTTACCTTGATGTCAAACTGACCGGTGACTGGAAAACCTATTGGCGCTCGCCAGGTGAGGGCGGTGTTGCACCTTCCATTGATTGGGAAAAATCACAAAACCTGACCAAAGTGGATTGGCAATGGCCGTACCCACAGAAATACGAACTGCTTGGCATCGAGACGCTCGGTTACAAAGGTGACACTGTCTTCCCAATGACGCTGCACGTCGAAGACATGAACAAGCCAGTCACGATTGATGCGACGCTGACGCTGTCTTCATGTACAACGATTTGTGTCCTGACGGATTACCACATTCAACTGTCTTTCCTACCTTCCGACCTACAAGTCGATGAAGATGTGATGTTCACTTACGCGCAAGCGGTAAGCAGTGTGCCTCAAGCTTCACCATTTGTTGAAGTGACAGAAGCGAACTGGGATGCAAACCAATCTAAGCTGCAAATCAAACTGACTAACTCACAAGGTTGGCAAAAACCAGAAGTGTTGGTTGATGGCGTTGACGAAACAACCAGCGATTACAGCTTCAAATTGGAAGGGCTGCATCAAGAAGGCAACACGCTTACGGCCAACTACCTAGTGAATACTTGGTTGGGTGACGTAGAGCTGGATAACCAATCGGTTTATGTCTCAATCAAAGACAACAACTTATTGGCGCAAGAAACCGCGCAAGCCAAAGCGGGTGTGATTACTGAAGCCTTACCAAGTACATCACTGGTGAACATTTTCTTGTTCGCGTTACTCGGTGGTTTGATTCTCAACATCATGCCTTGTGTATTGCCAGTTCTCGGCATGAAGTTAAGCAGCATCGTAGCGGCGCAAGGGGTTGAGCGTCGTCAGATTCGCACTCAGTTCGTGGCTTCTTCGCTAGGTATTCTTACTTCGTTCTGGTTGCTGGCTGGCTTTATCTTAGTGTTGAAGCTCACTGGTAACGCCATCGGTTGGGGCGTGCAATTCCAAAGCCCTTGGTTCTTAGGTCTAATGCTGTTGGTGACCGGATTGTTTGGTGCCAACATGCTTGGCTTGTTTGAAATTCGCTTGTCTTCGGGGACGAACACTTGGCTAGCTTCCAAAGGGGATAACTCACTACTTGGGCATTACGTTCAAGGTATGTTCGCGACTCTGCTAGCAACGCCTTGTTCTGCACCTTTCTTAGGCACTGCGGTGGCGTTTGCACTGGGTGCAGACGTAGTGACTCTGTTTGCTATCTTCACTGCGTTAGCTCTGGGTATGGCACTGCCTTGGATCTTAGTGGCTATCTTCCCGGGGATTGCACTCAAGCTACCAAAGCCAGGCCAATGGATGAATGTCGTGAAAATCGTATTCGGCATCATGATGTTGGCAACCAGTGCGTGGTTGTTGTCATTGATGGCGAATCACTTGCCGGTATTTTGGGTCATTCTGATTGGCCTTATTGCGTTCATCGTCATCATGGCGCGTGTTAAGCGTATTTATGGCAATAAAGCGTTGGCGATTTCTGGCACGGTTTCGTTGATTCTGATTGCTGGTGGTCTGGTACTAGGCAGTGTGACTGCAAATCATTGGGCGACGCCATTGCCAGAAGATTTGGCTTGGGAAAAACTGTCAAACGAAGCGATTGCAGATCACGTGAAAAATGGCCGTGTGGTGTTTGTCGATGTGACGGCAGATTGGTGTGTGACCTGTAAAGCCAACAAGATCGGCGTGATCTGGCAAGATCCGGTTTACTCACTGTTGCAAAGCCCGAACGTGGCGACACTGAAAGGCGATTGGACACATCCGAATGGCTCAGTGACCGATTTCTTGCGTGCGCACGGTCGCTTTGGTGTGCCATTTAACATCGTGTATGGCCCAGCAGCGCCAGAGGGCATTCCTCTGCCAGTAATTCTGACTGACGATGTAGTGGTGAAAGCAATCGAACAAGCAAGTGGAGGCGCTATTAAGTGAACACAGTAAAAAAGCGCAAGTCGCTCAAATACTGGCTCAGTCAAGCGCTACAACTTGTCCTTATGGTGACCGTGATTTCGGTCGCCATGGATTGGTATCGCACTAAAGACATCCCTAAAGAGCAAGCACCACCTCTGAGTGCGATCATGGCCGATGGCGAATTTGTCGATGTGATTGCCAAAAGCCATGAAGAACCCGTTGTGGTGTACTTTTGGGCAACGTGGTGTCCAGCGTGTAAGTTTGTTAGCCCAAGCGTGAGTTGGTTAAGCGATTACTACGAAGTGGTTGCGGTATCTGGCGCATCTGGCCCGCAAGAACGGGTGCAAAAGTTCATGCAGTCTAAAGACTACCAGTTCGATAACATCAACGATCCGAAAAGCGCCATCATGCAAGAATGGAGCATCAGCGTGACTCCGACCATCTATGTACTAAAAGATGGAGAAGTGAGCTCAATTACCACAGGCGTTACAACGCCAATGGGCATTCTGGCAAGGATCTGGATGGCCTAAATCAATGCGTAGCACGTCGACTTTTTTCACGCTTTTACAATGACATAAGTGTGCAGGTGAGTATGGCGTGCTACATTGGCAAACGTTCAAAGATCAAGGAGGAATCATGGACGTTGCTAAAATGTATGATGACGTATCTGAGCGCTATCAGAAATTAATCGAAGACAGCCAATACGTTGGTCCGCGCTGGATAGATGGAAAGCTAAAAACGCTCAATCTCCAACAAGTCTCTGCTCTCGATTTGGCTTGTGCCACAGGCAGTATCGGGGAGGTCATCAAAACGCATTACCCAGAAGCTACTCTTCACGGCTTGGATATTTCATCCAAAATGGTCGATAAAGCACGCGAGACAAACTTCTATCAAAGCGTCAACGTTCATAATCTTGACCAACCTTTCTCTCCGATTTTCAATCAAACCTTCGACATCATCACCGCTCTCGGTTTCACGGAATTCCTTATCAATCCCCAGTCGCTACTTCAATGCGTTGCAAACAAGCTCAATGCTGACGGACGCTGTTTTATCAGTTTCCAATGTCACGACCCAGATGGAAAAGACCTACCGAGAAATACCTACAGTGGCACCGTTGTGCATACTGCTTACACCGAGAGTGAAGTCCGCGAATTCAGCCAAAATGCAGGGCTAGAAGTGGTGTCTTTAGAAAACCTCGTCGGCTACACATCAGGTGCAGGTTATGTATGTCGTTACCTGCTCTTAGAGCTAAGAAAGCCAAGTTAATCAACTTTCATGGAGCGCTTCTAGAAGCACAAGCGTTGTTTTTCTATGCCCCAAATAGTAGATATGGAGTAATGAAAACAGTAGACATTGCCCTACAATTAATTCATTAACTTATTGAAAATAAAGAACTGTCATACCATTGTCGCCATGGTGTCACATGACAAAAAGGCGACTGTCGTCTGTGCGTCGTTTTTATAGCGTCGATATTGCGGCACGATGTGAACATCATTGAATGAATAGGGATATGTGATGCAAACAGGGAAAACAATTTTAACCAGTTACTTTGAATGGAAAGGACATGACATTACTGTTCAAATCTCAATGTTAAGTGGTAAAGAGTGGGTTTACGTCGATGGCGAACTCGTATCCCAAAAGTCCAATTGGTACTTTAAATCCAGTCATATGATTGAGATTGAAGGAGAGAAATTGGAAGTCCAAATTTGCTTAAACGGTAAGTGGATGATAACGGTCTTCCTGAAAAAGGGTTATCGAAGTATTGATGAGTATGAATTTGGGTTAACTCATCTCCAAATTCTCAAAGGCATTGGTGTTGCTTTTGCATGTGGTTTGATTGTTGGTTTTGTAACTACTGCTGTGTTTTTTGGTGGGAAAGGGTGAATGGATGCAATTAGATACCTCAAAAATCCGCCACCTAAGGCAGCACAAAGCATGGACTCAACAGCAACTCGCTGATATCTGTGGCTTAAGTTTACGCACCATACAACGTGTTGAGCTTCACGGAAGCGCTTCTTTGGAGACGGGGCGTTCTCTGGCGGCTGCATTTGATACTGAATACACTGCACTTTTGGTAAATGCCAAACCTGATAGCCACGGGAGTAATGACCCCTCATCTTTTAGCAATTCTTCTAACCTTATATTTATTGGTGTAGGGATGTTTACGTTTGGTGTATTGGTCGGTGCGCTTGCAATGATTCTATTGAGATAAACTGGGTTACGCTGCATGCCCAAAGCAGTGTGCTCTGGGCATGACAGATTGATGTTTATATTAGGCGACTTGCTCGTCTGGGTGACCCCACATCAATGGTTCTGCGTAAGGACCTTTGATGGATGAGGTTGATTCGCCGATACCATCTAGTGCGCCTGGTGTAAGCTCACGTGCAAACCAACACTCCAAAGGAGCTTGAGTTCTTACTGGTGGCAACACATTGTGCGGCGTGTTGTAGCGGTTTCCGTAGTGGAACGGCTCACCCATCACAAAGATAACGTCAGCATCTAACTGCTTTTCTGCTTCTTCCATCAATCTTGTCGCGTAGCCTTTGCCTTGGTATTCAGGTAGTACGGCTAGTGGCGCAAGCACATAGCATTTTAGGTGTGGTGCTGCGTCAATCACGATAGGGGTATAGCATGCGTGTGCCACGCCTTCGTAGACGATGGAAAAGCTCCCATCTGCAATAAGATTGTCGGCAAATTCTGCATAGAGTTTGGCGTGTCTCTCGTCGTATAGTCCACCTGCTTTTGCGAACGCTTCGTATTGAATTTGATAAGGTGTATTCATTGGTTTCTCCTTCGTTTTTAAATTTAACAAACACACTGACTGACCGTGCAGTCAGTGTGTTTGGCCAAAAAAATCACGCATCGATATGTGCATGATTTTTGGTATTTCTAACAGTACTTTTTGATGAACTCTTGTCTGATTTCTTCGATAGGGAAGTCCTCATTCAGTAAGTAGTTCATGGCAATGCCGTCTATCTCTGCGATGAACATTTTTGTCACCACTGCCGGGTTTGCGTGTCCTAGCGAGCGGAAGACTTCTTCAGTAGATGTCTGTAAACCTTGGTAACGTTCATCTATTAGGTCGACAACAATCGCTCTGGTTGTCGGGTGAACCATCACACTAAAGTTGAACTGGTAAATCTTGCGATGTTCAGGAACCGTCATGCCATCGAAGATCGAGTGGATCATGGCTTCTAGGCGATCATCACTCTCTGTTACGTGTTCATCATTTTTGTCGGCTTCTTCGATAATCTGAGTGATATGAACAAAAACTTCTCTTAACAGTTCGTTTTTATTTTTGAAGTGATGAAACACCAAACCCTTTGAAATCTCAGCCTTCTCACAAATGGTGGAGACGGGCGTTTTCTCAAAACCGTGTTCCGCAAATAACTGCGTTGCAACTTCAATGATCTGGTGTCGTTTGTCCATCGTGTTCACTCTACATACCGACTGACCAACTGGTCAGTTTTGCGAATGATAGTGCGTTTATTGATCTTCCGTCAAGTCTTAATAGGATCAAAACCACTTGATTGATGTTTTAGGAGGGAAACGAAAATCAAGCACGATCGAAAACGGATACCGTAAACCTCTGTCTAATCACACAATTACCATTACTTTTTTCTACAAGCATCAAACCTCGTTATTGTCTCATCCACTAAAGCGGTTCAACGTCATTAGGAGACACCATGATCGTTACCACTCTCGTTGATAATTCTCGTGTTGAGGACCGAGCCGATCTCTGTGTTGAGCGCGGTTTATCGCTGCATATCGATACAGAAGGAACCAAACTGTTGTTCGATATGGGCAGTGGGCGAACGTTTTGCGACAACGCGCCTTTACTAAATATCGATATCCAAGAAGTTGATCTCGCGGTTATTTCTCATCGGCATCATGACCATTGCAACGGTACTTCTCACTTTCTAGAGCAAAACGATGTAGCCAAAGTCTATTTAAAATCGTGTGGAGATCAGGACTATTACTTTCGAGCTTTTGGTTTCAAGAGTGATGTTGGTATCGACAAAGCTTTGTTAGACACAACCAATGACCGCATAGTGCAGGTAAGCGAAACGACGCAAGTTGCTCCGAATGTTCATGTGATTACCAAGATCAGCGACAAGTACCCACAACCCAAAGGAAATCAGTACCTCTATACCCAATCGAAAGATGGCGGTTGTGAGCAAGACGCTTTTGAACACGAGTTACTTTTGGTGATCAAGGAAGAAGATGGTTTGGTTGTGTTCACAGGATGTGCGCACAGCGGAGTATTGAATATGATTGAAACCGCCATTGAATTATTTCCAAACTGCAGAATCAAAGCGGTAGTGGGGGGCTTTCATCTCGTGGGCTTACCTGTATTTAATGGCATCGGCGGTACTAAAGACGACATAAAAGCATTAGGTAAAGCCCTGTCTGAATACCCTGTTGAAATGTTTTACACGGGCCACTGCACGGGCATGAAAGCGTATCATTTGCTGAAAGAAGTACTTGATGATCGTTTAGAGCATTTACCAACTGGGCGTCGTGTTGAAATCTAATCAATCGCTCATTTTTATTTTGGAGAATAGATGTACAGTCCAAAAGTCTTACACGCACAAATCAAAGATGTGACTTGTGGTGAAAACGTCACCATCATCGAACCCGCAAACGTCTATGGCTGCGAGCTAAAAGAGGGCGTATTCGTTGGTCCCTTTGTCGAAATCCAGAAGAACACAGTGATTGGTGAGCGAACCAAAATCCAATCTCATACCTTTATTTGCGAATACGTGACCATCGGCAGTGATTGTTTTGTTGGTCATGGGGTAATGTTTGCCAACGACCTGTTCAAAGACGGAAAACCAGACGCGAATCCAGACAGCTGGGGGCGCACCGTTATTGGCAATAACGTAACCATAGGCTCGAATGCCACGATACTTGCCGTGAAAATTTGTGAAGGTGTGGTTATTGGCGCAGGTAGCGTGGTGACGAAAGACATCACAGAGAAAGGCATCTATGCAGGGAATCCAGCGAAGAAGTTGAGAGATTTACCCTGACGAAGAACACGAGCATCCACGGAACATCCACGGAAAAAAATGAAGTTTAGAGAAGTGACAGCGTCGGATTTAGCGCTGCAAAAAGAGCTATTGTTGGTGGCGCTTTGGACGCCGGATGATGAACCCGACCACGATCCAAAAGTGCTCGAACTGGCGCATATCAAAGCCTATTTTGAAGAATGGGGCAGAGCGGGCGACCTCGGATTATTCGCATTAAACCAATTCGATGAGCCAATTGGCATCGTTCAGATTCGCTATAAATCGAGCCAAACTGTCCAATATGCTGAGTATCCAGAATTGGCAATGGCGGTTCATGCCAGCCATCGTGGTAAAGGTGTCGCTTCTGCACTTATGAAAGCACTATTACAGAGAGTAGAAGGTGCTTGTGATGGTATTCGTCTTGGCGTTCATCCTAAAAATGAAGCCGCACAAAAGCTGTATGAGAAGTTTGGATTCGTCACCTATGAAATCGCGCAAAGCGGTTTTCCTCAAATGGTACGAACGAAGTAAGCCACTCTCGCTTAACACAACACTAAAAGCAAAAATACAAGGAAGAATCGATGCCACTGACATACCGCAGCGCGACATTTGAAGACTTAACCAGCTTGGTTGCATTACTGGCTAATGACCCGTTAGGAAGCAAGAGGGAAGACGCAAGCTCGCCACTGAATCAGGCTTATCTTGCTGCATTCGAAGCGATCGACAAAGACCCAAACAACCAATTGCTGGTGGTAGAACTAGAGGGTGCTTTGGTTGGCATGTTACAGCTGACTTTTATCCCTTATCTGACCCACATTGGCAGTTGGCGTTGCCTGATTGAAGGCGTCCGAATTCATCAAGATTATCGCGGACGTGGCTTTGGTGAGCAGATGTTCGAATACGCGATAAAGCAGGCGAAAGACAAAGGTTGTCAACTCGTTCAACTGACCAGTGATAAGCAACGCCCTGATGCGCTGCGCTTCTATGAAAAGTTGGGTTTTAAGGCCACGCACGAAGGCTTCAAACTGGCGTTGTAAATACTTACTAACCAGATGGTTAAGCCTCGACGGTATGGAAAAACTCTTCAATCGATACGGATTCACCACAGTGAGCATTGTTGAAAATGGCTTTGGCGAAGGGCTGCATCAGTACGATATGGTCAAGTCCTTCACACGTTAATCCGTGCGCTTGAGGTTTTCTTTATTCTGCCTCTTTATTTCTAGGTTCTAGGTTAGCGTCATCTCTGCGAGTTCCATCTTGTTCAAATAAGTACAACATCTAACCGTTTAACGCCGATTTCAGCTATTCATCCTGCTTATTGTCAAAGCGCCCTGACAAAACCTTACTAAATATGACAATCTTAGCGGCTTCAAACCACGATATCCTTAGAACTTAATGTTCATGAGATGGTCACAAGACTACAAAACAATAATTGGAATCAATGATGGCAAAAACTTGGCTTGTCGCTGCGGTGAGCGTTGCATTGCTTGGCGGCGGTGCGTATTTCTATCTGCAATCTTCAGCTCAACCAGAGGCATTTCCGACTCTGGCAGTGGAAAAGGGAACCATTGAGAAACAAGCGGTCGCAGTCGGCAACATTGTCCCTGCACACTCAGTTTCGATTAAGTCGCAAATTGACGGCATCGTCGGCGAGATTTACGTTCAAGTTGGCGAGAAAGTGAAGCAAGGCCAGCCATTGATTAAGGTTCGTCCGAACCCGACCCCACAGGCACTTACGGATGCATCTACGGATTTGATGCGCAGTGAAGCAGATCTCGAATCCGCTAAGCAAAAGCTCGCCAACCTAGAGAGCTTGGTGAAGCAAGACATCATTCCAAGCAACTACGATGAATACGTTAGCGCGCGCTCGACAGTGAAATCGGCTCAAGCGAACGTGCTTCAAAAACGCCAGAATCTCGAATTGATCCGCAGTGGTGAAGCATCGATCGGTAACGCGCGTTTGACCTCGACCATCTACGCACCGATTGACGGCACAGTATTGAACCGCAAAGTGGAAGTAGGTGAACCAATCATCTCAACCGAATCCAGCCAAGCCGCGACAGAAATGATGTCTCTGGCCGATATGAACAGCCTGATCTTCAAAGGCAGCGTGAGCGAGCATGATGCAGCGCAGCTTTCTCCGGGCATGCCGGTATTACTGACCGTTGCGCCGTATCCAGATGCAGAAATCTCCGGCGTGCTGACTAAAGTTGCGATTCAATCAGAGAACCTAAACTCGCCAGAAGGCAACGCATCGGCAAAAAGTTTTGATAACGGCTTTGAAGTGGAAGTGGGTGAGCTGAAGATCCCACAAGAAGTACTGCTTCGCTCAGGCTTCTCATCCAATGCGCAAATCACGCTGAAGAAATCAGAGAACGTATTAACGCTGCCTGAGCGTGCGCTGCAATTTGATGGCGATACACCCAACGTGTTGATTCCAGATAGTTCAGAACAAGGCTTCCACAAACAGAAAGTGAAGCTTGGTTTGTCAGACGGCATCAATGTAGAAGTCTTGGATGGCGTTGAGCTCAACGAAGAGATCATCGACAACAGTATGATGATGGGAGCCGCGCATGGCTAAGCTGCATTTGTCTAAAATTGGTTGTGCGATATTAGCCGCAACACTTAGCTTACCAAGCTATGCGATTTCGATTGAACAAGCGTGGCAACAAGCGAAACAGAGTGACCCAAATTACGAGAAAGCCAAGATTGGCGTGCAACTCGGTGAAGTCGGTGTGGATGCGAGCCGCAGTTCATTACTGCCAGGTTTGAGTGCGACGGCATCGGCGGATTGGAGTGAATCGGCCGATAACACCAACAGCTACGGTGCATCGCTTTCTCAAACCATTTGGGACAGCAGCTTGTGGTCCGATCTAGACCAAGCCAATGCCAACTACATCAAGGCTCAATTAGAACTGGCTCAATCGCACAATGAATTAGCACAAAGACTGCTTTCATCGTATTTGGATGTTGCGAGTGCACAAGGCGATTTGCAATTGGCGCAATCCAAATTGGAAGAAGGCAACAAACTGCTGAAGATCATCGAGAAGCGTTACCGCGCCGGTAAGGTGAAATCCGTTGATGTCGAAGAGATCCGTGCGACTCAAGTAGCAGACAGAGCAGGGATCTTGAGCGCAAGAGCTGATTTGGAAGTCAAACGTGCTGAGCTTGCTGCGTTGATCAATCAGATCCCACAAAGCGTTGACCAAATTCGTACCGATTCTCTTATTCAACCGCCAATGATGGTGGACTCTCAAGAGCAATGGTTAAAGCTTGCCAAAGATAGCAGCCCGGAGCTGTTAGTGGCTGCGCAAAATGTGAAAGCCAGTGAATTTGCCAAAGACTCCGCTCAAGGTGGTTACTACCCAACCGTAAAAGGGAACGTCGGCTACAACGATGATGACCGACGCAAAGACGGCGAGTTCAACGCGGGTATTACCCTAAGCGTGCCGATCGATCTCAATGGTGCAACGCGCGCAAGAGTCGACGAAGCATCCTTGAATATCCTCAGTGCCAAACAAGATCTACGCAGAGTCGAAATCGACATTCAAAAGCGCGTTGTCCAGCAGTTTACTCAAGTCGACATCAACTGGAACCAAGTCTTGATGGCAAACGAACTCGTTATCTCTCGTGAGAAAGTACTGCGCAGCAAAGAGAAACTTTACGATGCAGGTATGTTAGAAGTATCGGAAGTCATTAGCGCCCACAACAACTTGTTCGAGGCCAAAAATAGCCTGCAAAGCAACTTGTACAACTACTGGCGTCAGCGCATCGGTCTGCTGCAAACCGCAGGCAAGCTAGACGACGACACCATGGCACTGATCTCCCGAGCTTTTAATTCATGACCAGTTTATTGCAACAAACATGGCAAACGCTGATGGCGCATCGCATGAAAAGCATGCTCGCCATCATTGCCATTGCTTGGGGCGTGATATCCGTGGTGGTGCTGATAGCACTGGGTGAGGGTTTTTATCGCCATCAAACCCAGCAGTTGTCGTTTATGGTCAACAACGTGCAAATCGCGTTTCCGTCGAGCACCAGCAAACCATGGCACGGCTTACCTTCAAGGCGTCAAATTCAGATCCCGCAAGACAAAGTCGATATGATTAAGCAGTCTGGTTTTGTTGAAGCGGCATCGAGCGTTTATGCCAAATGGGACGCGAGCGTCACCAATGACAAAGGGCAGAACTTGACCAGTAACGTCAGCGGTATTGACCCGTCTTACTTCTCCCTCATTCAACGTAAGTTGGAGTCTGGCTCGCGCAACCTTTCACCAACTGATATTGCTAACCACACGCGTGTTGCCGTGCTTGGTGATCAAATTGCCAAGATGGGTGAAATCGGCATTGGGCAAATGGTCAAAGTGAACGGCATTCCTTTCTTGGTGATTGGTATCATCAAAGATGAAGACGCAGGCATTTCATTTGGCGACAGCCGCAAAGTCTTTATTCCACAAACCACATATCTCGATTTGTGGGATGCCAAACCGTGGATGTTATTGCTTAAGCCAACTGAAGGCATGAACGGTCCCGCTTTCCGACAAGCCATTGTCAACTTCTACGCTAAGCAATTGCACTTTGACCCAACCGATAAAGAAGCGATCAACCTACCGGACTTTAGTGAAGGCGCTGCGTTAATCACGGGTATTTTCCGAGGTATTCAAATCTTCCTTGGGGCAAGTGGCGCAATGACCATGGCCGTTGGGGCGCTCGGCGTCGCAAACATTATGTTCCTCTCAGTGACAGAGCGAACGCGAGAAATCGGCGTGCGTTTGGCAATAGGCGCGACACAAAAATCCATCCTCAGTCAGTTCATTCTTGAGGGCTTGTTCTTGGTGGCTGTTGGCACGGCACTTGGCTTATTAGTCGCGTATATGGTGGTCGCGTTGTTAGGCTCCATCACTTTGCCGGAGTGGCTAGGTTTCCCTGTTATCACACCGGATTCTATTGCTTGGTCACTGTTGGTGACGTTAGTGCTGGCGTTGTTGGCGTCTTACTTCCCGGCGAGACGAGCATCGCGACTCACTCCAGTAATCGCTTTGAGCGCGAGGGCATAATCATGTTGCTACCAATGAGACAAATCTTTCAGGAAATGGCTGCAGAAAAGCTTCGCTTAGGCTTAACCATTCTTGCTGTGGCATGGGCGACCTTGTGTATCGCAGCAATGCTGGCCGTGGGCGAGGGCATTCGTCAGGGCGTATTAAGAACCGCGCAAAATGGTAATGGGAACCTGATTTACCTAACGGGTGGTATGGCGACGGTCGATTATGGCGCTTTTCACCAAGGCAAATTCTTAACCTTAAAAGTCGACGATACCGATGTGGTTAAAGCCCTTCCAGAAGTGAAGAGCGTCGCACCGACCGCAATTTGGAATGAACGCATTACCGTGGGCGACCGAGGTTCATGGCAAGAACCATTAGCCGTCACCACAGACTTTGCGTCAATGACTAATCTAACGCCAATGGATGGCGGACGTTGGCTAAATCCACTCGACCAAAAGCAGATGCGTAAAGTGGTCGTACTGGGTTATTCGCTCGCGGCTGACTTGTTCAACCCTGTCGATGACTTTAGCTGGTTCGCGCCAGTGACACTGCAAACCGATCCCGTGGGGGAAAAGGTCAAGATTGGCAGCGAAGAATTCACCGTGATTGGTGTATTGAAGAAGAGCAGCGCCGAGATTGAGCAGGGCGACCAAATCAACTATTCCAGCTTTGTACCGTTAGCAACGTGGCAACGCTTTCATACCAATGGCGATATTGGTGGCATCAACGTGGAGCCACAAGCCAATACTGACCGCAAAAAGCTCGCAGAGACCATTCGTCAAGTCATTGCTCGCAAACATGGTGCTAGTGTCAGCGATGAGCAAGTGGTGCAAGTGGAAGACATGTTCCTCAAACAGAAAAGCATGCAGCAGTTCTTGATTGGCCTGCAAAGTTTCCTTGGCATCATCGGCTTTGTCACCCTTGCCGTAGCGGGTGTGGGGATCGCAAACGTTATGTACGCGACTGTGAAACGTTCAACCCGAGATATCGGCGTGCGAATGGCGGTCGGTGCTACACCAGCGGCGATTCGCTTGCACTACTTGGTGCAATCACTAATGACCATGATGTTAGGTGGCGTATTGGGATTAGGCGTGACTTACGCGTTGGTATCGGCAATCAGCGCCATCAACCTAGAAGGTAACGTATTCTATGAGCACCTTGGCAAGCCAGTCCCAGAGTTGTCATGGATTGTGGTCGCGATTGTGATTACCACCTTGGTGATCATCGGTGTCGCATCCGCTTGGTTGCCTGCAAACCGAGCTGCCAAAGTGAGCCCGTTGGAGGCACTGCAAAGTGAATAATAATAAGAATTCTGGAGAGAAAATGTCGAACAAACCACTTGTTGAGCTAACCAACATCTGCAAATACTACTCAAGCGGAGAGGCGGAAGTTCGTGCGCTAGACGGCGTTGACTTAACCATCAATCAAGGTGAGTTTCTTTCGATTCTTGGCCCATCTGGTTCGGGCAAATCAACGTTGATGAACATGCTCGGCTGCTTAGATAAACCAACCGATGGCGAGTACCAACTGGGTGGTCAAAACGTGGCAAGTTTAAGCGCGAACGACCTAGCGGGTATTCGCAACCAAAAGATAGGGTTTGTCTTCCAAAGCTTCAACTTGTTGGAATACGCGACAGCGTTGGATAACGTGGCGCTGCCGTTGGTTTACTCTGGCATCAAAGCCAAAGAGCGCCGTCAACGTGCTGCGAAGTTGTTAGAACAAGTGGGGCTAGGGGATCGTCTCGACCACAAACCAAACCAGCTTTCTGGCGGTCAAAAACAGAGGGTCGCGATTGCAAGAGCCTTGGTCAACGATCCGCAAATCATCTTAGCGGATGAACCTACAGGGGCATTGGATTCGAAATCCGGCGCAGAGATTGAAGCCTTGTTCAATCAACTCCACGCCGAAGGCAGAACATTGATCATAGTGACGCACGATAACGCCCTAGCAGAGCGCACCAAACGCATCATCACCATCAAAGATGGCAAGGTGATTTCGGATAGAGTGCCGCAATAACGCTCCAGCGTTGGAAATAATCTCTCGAACGATAAAGCGTGAATACTCGAGTGGATTAAGCGCGGCTTTTAGCCAGCAACTGATCCACTTTTCCTTTGGCTGTCTTACTTATCGTCTGCATAAACTTGAAGCTTGGCGCTGCAATGCCCGATTGCTCAAGCTCTTCCACCATCAGCAACCATAGCTTTGCCGTTACCTGTGCATCGGCTAACGCGCGGTGGAATACACCGTCGTTTTCGATGTTCTTGTAACGAACCAACTCACCCAACTTGTGTGACGGTGCATCTTGAATAAGGCGTCTTGCTACCAATAAAGAACAAGCGAACTCGCCAGAGTAACCGCAGTCGATTCGCTCTAATTCAGCATCCAGAAATCGCTTATCGAACGATGCGTTGTGCGCGATAAGATTCTCACCCGCAATAAACTCACTGAACGAAGCCATCACTTCATCGCAGCTAGGCGCAGTGCGCAGCATGTTATTGGTAATGCCTGTGTACCCCTCAATAAATGAGCTAACACGAAAGCCAGGATTCATAAGTTGCTGAAAACTATCGACCACCTCACCATCGACGATCTTAACCGCACCGATTTCAATCGCGCGATCCCCCATATTCGGAGACAGACCTGTGGTTTCAAAGTCGAGTACGACAACGGAGTTAGCTTGAGGCATGAAGTTTTCCAACTGAACAATAAGGCGCAAGAGTATCGTTGAAAGTGGTGGAAAAGGGAAGGTTCCACCTGAAATAATAAAGCACGCGTGACTTATTATGGAAGATGTTTGTTTTAGATAATTCTATATTTTTACATTTTTACATAATGCCCTTAAGTATTCACTCAAGGGCATTATGTTATATTAGTTTTTGGCCATTCTTAGACCAGCGCTCCCTAATGAAAGGAGATAAGCTCGGTTCATCTGCGTGTTCAAGTACAATGACTTGAGGTTTGTATTTCAACCCTTCCTTATCTACTAAGTAGTCAAGGAAATCATTGATTACAGTGAATATATTTACAACTTGTTTAATATTTTCGTCGACCTTTTCTTCTTGCTCATCGATTAATAATTCATCTTTATGTGTTGTAGAAAATGTTTCTCGTACTTTTGGGAAATAAACCTGGCTTGGTTGGTCAATGAATAAGACTGCAGGAAGTGAAGATTTTTCACGAACAGACAATCTTAGTAGTGATAAAAATATGGCCAAGTGACAGGCTAACCAGTTAGCACCACTTCCCATCTCAGAGAGCATGATCTTTTTCTTTTTATAAAAGTAATGGAAATCAAAAGTGCTCAAATCAAAACGCATTTCCCCGTCTCGAAGCTCTTCTTCAAAATCTAGCTTTTCTTTTAAGTATTCCATTGTGGTATTTATCAATTCATTCGCTTTTTGAATTTTAGCTTTTAGGTCATAGCCCGCAATCCTTTCTTCTATTTTGAATAATCTTTCAGCTAAAGATGATTCTTCATGCTCTTCTTTTAAATTCTCTTTGCTTTCATCTAAGATTATTTTTAGATTAGAGGCTATCATACCTCTAAGAGTATATAAGGTAGCGGATAGATCAGAATTCTTGCTTATTGCATGAGCGTTTTCCAACTGTCTGATCTTTAATGTGGTTGAACGAATTTTTCTTTTTGTCTCTTGTCTATCTTTCAGGAGCTTTTCTAAGTATTCTGAGCTGTCTCTCTTAAACGTACCAATTCTAGCTAACTCTTGCTTTAATACATTATGAGATTCTGATACTTTATTTAAGGCTAATTGGATGCCTTTTGACTCTGTTTCACAAAGTGGGCAAAATACTTTTTTTTCAGTTTGAATTTCTGGATGTGTAATATCTAGGATTGTGCTTAGAGTATTATCATATTCAAATGCGTCACTTGTTCCACATGAGAGTCTGTCTATATATTTAGTAAGCTTAGTTAATTCTTTTTGGTGCTCAACTCGCTCTTTCTTTAGAAATAATACTTGATTCTCAATATCGCTGTTCTCATAAGCAGTGTTAGGCACACTAGGCAGATTTTCAGCTATGAATTTTAATCTTTTTAAATTGAAATTGCTTTCATCTAGTACGAGGTTAAGACTCTTATAATAGAACTCAATTGGTTCCTTTATTAGATTGATTTGATAATCTCTTTCTTTCTTTTCAGTAATCTTATTGTTTTTCCTTCTCTTTAGTTTTTTTAATATCTCTTCTTGTTCTCTTTTTAAAAGAAAATAATCTCCGTCAGCCCATCCTAGGTGGATGGGAAAATCTGATATTACTTTTGAACGCTTATAGTAATCATCAAATCGATAGAAAATACTGTGCTTATTTGCAATCAAGTTTTGATGTTGGAACATGATGCTAGAAGCATCTCTAATGGTTGCCTTTGAGTGTGAAGTTCTCATCTGTTCAGAAGATGTTCTTGTTGTTGATACAGAAAGTCCCAAATGCTGCTCAAATGACAACTGAGCTTTATTGATATCTTTAAGACTTTGGCTATCGAAGTAACTTCTATTCAATAATTTTTCGGTATCAAAATCAGTTTCTACTGAGAAATAACATTTTTGTAGAGTATTTTTGGGTCTAGCAATAATTAGTTTTTTATTATTTAATTGATATATGACACAAAATATTTCTGTCCAATCAGTAACTTTTCCTACAGGAATAGTTGACCTCTTAGAGAATAGACAATAATCAACTATTTCTATTAGTGCACTTTTACCAGTTTTAGAGTCACCAGTTATTATGTTAAGCCCTTGATTGAATGATATTCTTCTCCTTTCTCCTTGATGTGAGAAAAGTACAATTTCACTTATAATAGCTTTCATTTACAATTTGGCCTTAGTTTTAATAATATGTCTATATGGTTTTCTTTCGCAAATAACAAACCTAAGTAATACGATGCTCTGTAATACTCTTGTTTTTTTTGACTCTCATCTTTATAACTTACGGTCTGATCTATTGAAAGATATGGGGCAAGTTCTAATTTATGGATATTTGATAAAAAGATAATACCATTTGAAGTGAATTTTTTTGTTTCACCTACATTTTCCTTCAAATTAAATAATTGCTCTTTCATTTCTTCTAAATCGGAGATTTTATCAAAATAGCTTGCTTTATTTACCCTTAAAAGTTGTTTTCTGATGCTTTCGTTCATAACCAAAGGTAGCAAAAAGTATACAAGTTCAAATTTTATGCCTATATTAGACACACTCATTGCTCCCGAAATAAATCGATGTATTATTCTGGCCACAAACTCTGGTGAATAAACTAAATCAACCATGTCTTCTGTGCTAATCACTCCAGATCATCCTTTTCATAGGTCCACTTGAATTCATTTTTCTCTATTGCATAATAAGACTTCCCAAACAGGCTTTGTTGCTTAAATCGATGGAACTAAATCTAGAAGCTACGATCTGATCGGCTACCCCCATCAATCGTCGTAGCCTCATGCCTAAACCTCGTTACAAAACAACTAACTGGAAGCAGTACAACAAAGCCTTAATCAACCGTGGTTCTCTGACCTTTTGGATTGATGAGGAAACGATAGCTGAGTGGAAACAAAACAAACAAGGCAAGCGTGGTAGACCTCGCCGATTCAGCGACTTAGCCATTACTACCGCACTGATGGTGAAACGCATTTTCTCTATGCCATTGAGAGCGCTACAAGGTTTTCTAGACTCTGTATTTAAGCTGGCTAACATCCCGCTTGTTTGCCCGCACTACACCTGTATAAGCCGCCGAGCTAAGGAAGTTGAGGTTTCAT
>NZ_LNRB01000060.1:0-1231 GCF_001557945.1 Vibrio sp. CUB2
GGCGTTAGCTCGATATATCAACACCTTATAGTCAAGGTTCTAGTAAGTAATTACTGATCCAGTAAATTGCAGTCTCTCGTGAAGTCATACGAAAAAAAGCTAAGTGGATTTGTGTCGTGACTTTTTAGATCGTATCAATCCGGATATATGCTAAGTAGGAGTTTTTATGAGAGTTCAACAGTCAAAGATTGGGGCTGACCCAGTAAAATATTATGCGAGTTTAATTGGAATGGAAAAGCATGAGTCTCGCTTGAAAAAGCAAGCCAATGCAATTCTGATCATGACTGGAATTGTCCTCTACAGACAGCTCCCAAAAAATAAGCAATCGCAAATATTAAAGCAAATACTAGGCATGAGTGATAACCAGTTAAAAGCCTCATTGTACGGATTAGTTTCGCAGGTTGTAGCTAATCCATATTGGTTCTCGTGGTCTCTTTCTGACAGTGAGCTTAGGGAGTTCTTTGATACGAATAAAGGGGTGACTGACGCGCTGAAAGTCGTAGGGCTAGATATAACAATTCCGTTGACAGTGGCTGGTGTTGCAGCATTTTTATACTCCGCAAATGAAAAAGGGGTCATTGGAGCTTCACAAAAAGCCTCTGAGCAACTCAAAAAAACGGTTACCTCGTCGCCAGTAGCGCAAGTTGGCATGAAAATGGGACTAACAAAACAAGCAGCATCACGAGCATCGGCAATTCTGGTTGTTATGGTTACTGTTATTGCATACCAAACGAGTTCAAATGCAAAAGATGCTCAAAAAGAGTTGTTACGTAGAGGTTTGCTAAAAGCGGATGATTTATAATGCTAATCATATTTCTAATACTTGCCTTTTCATTGGCGACAATCCATTTCTCTCACGTGCTTTTCTCTTTGTGCCTATCATCTCCAAGTCAGTTACCTAAAGGTGTAACATTACTGCGTTCACTAGCTCTTTGCATAATGGCGGCTTGTGCGCAGTATTATACGCTTTCATTGATCTTAGGTTCTAACCTACCTGCGGTATCAGGTTTAGTTTTAGTAATAACAAATACTTTCTTCTTTATAGGTTTCCACTCTGCTTACAAAGCTAAGCACACCAAAGAAAGTTAGTGCGTGAATATATATCAAGCTAACAAACTGTTTAAGAGTGATTCGCAACGCGTGGCATTTTTGCTATGCGTTGTGTTTGGTGTTTAAGGTGGTATGCGGAAGCATCGGTATTGCGTTGCTCACACCTTAACAGGGCGTTAGT
>NZ_LNRB01000061.1:0-1199 GCF_001557945.1 Vibrio sp. CUB2
CTTAGCGCTGAGTTAGGCGCTTGTTTCGCTTGCGCAAGGATTGAGCTTGACGCTTGCGATAGAATTTGTGACTTGGTCATTTGAGTCGTTTCTTTCGCGAAGTCTGTATCTTTGATACGGCTCTTCGACGCGTTCACGTTCTCGTTGATGTTATCCAAGTTGCTGATTGCGTGGTTGAAACGGTTTTGGAAAGCACCTAGCTCTGCACGGTGGCTGTCTACGTATTTCAATGCCGCATCAATGATAGCCACAGATTCTTGTGCGCCACCTACTGATGTTACGTCGATAGTATCAACCGTTACTTTCTTGCCGTCGTTTAGACCTAGCTCACCAGATAGGCCGCCAGAGAATTCCACGTCGCCTTCTACTTTGTTGTTACCAGCGAAAACTTGCAGTTTACCGTCTTGATCTACTGACGCTTTTACTAGGTCAGTTTGACCGTTGATGTACGTCGCTAGCTCTTCGATATCGTCACCCGCTTTCGCGCTGATGTTGATTTCTTGCTCTTGACCAAAGCTGTCAGTCAGACTGATTTTCATGTCGTTTTTGCCAGCTTCAACGTTCCAGTTTTTGTCTTTACCGTTGTCAGCTTGGTAGCTCACGCCGCCCATCATTTTATTGTCTGAGCGCATGTCTTTTAGGTTAAGCATTACTGCTTCACCGTTGTCCGCACCGATTTGGAAAGACTGAGTGCCGTAAGTACCGTTAAGTAGACGGTTACCACCGAAAGACGTCGTTTCAGCGATACGGTTTAGTTCGTCGTTTAGTGCCGTTACTTCTTCTTGGATCGCAACACGCTCAGATTTTGAGTTAGAGCCGTTAGCAGATTGAAGAGATAGGTCACGCATACGTTGCAGGATGTTAGTTGTCTCGTTCATTGCACCTTCAGCAGTTTGTGCAATCGAGATACCGTCGTTCGCGTTACGAACAGCCACATCCAGGCCACGGCTTTGTACGTTCAAGCGGTTCGAGATTTGAAGACCCGCAGCGTCGTCTTTCGCGCTGTTGATTTTGAAACCTGAAGACAAACGCTCCATAGAAGTTTGTTGTGCTGAGTTTGCGTTGTTTAGGTAACGCTGAGCGGTCATCGCTGATACGTTTGTGTTTACATTCACTGCCATGGTGATTTCTCCAATTGATTTTCCGATGTAGCGGTTTCCGACGTCTCGGAAAACCAAGTAGTTCTCTCAAAGTTACTT
>NZ_LNRB01000062.1:0-1076 GCF_001557945.1 Vibrio sp. CUB2
TTGACGTTAGCGACAGAAGAAGCACCGGCTAACTCCGTGCCAGCAGCCGCGGTAATACGGAGGGTGCGAGCGTTAATCGGAATTACTGGGCGTAAAGCGCATGCAGGTGGTTTGTTAAGTCAGATGTGAAAGCCCGGGGCTCAACCTCGGAATAGCATTTGAAACTGGCAGACTAGAGTACTGTAGAGGGGGGTAGAATTTCAGGTGTAGCGGTGAAATGCGTAGAGATCTGAAGGAATACCGGTGGCGAAGGCGGCCCCCTGGACAGATACTGACACTCAGATGCGAAAGCGTGGGGAGCAAACAGGATTAGATACCCTGGTAGTCCACGCCGTAAACGATGTCTACTTGGAGGTTGTGGCCTTGAGCCGTGGCTTTCGGAGCTAACGCGTTAAGTAGACCGCCTGGGGAGTACGGTCGCAAGATTAAAACTCAAATGAATTGACGGGGGCCCGCACAAGCGGTGGAGCATGTGGTTTAATTCGATGCAACGCGAAGAACCTTACCTACTCTTGACATCCAGAGAACTTTTCAGAGATGAATTGGTGCCTTCGGGAACTCTGAGACAGGTGCTGCATGGCTGTCGTCAGCTCGTGTTGTGAAATGTTGGGTTAAGTCCCGCAACGAGCGCAACCCTTATCCTTGTTTGCCAGCGAGTAATGTCGGGAACTCCAGGGAGACTGCCGGTGATAAACCGGAGGAAGGTGGGGACGACGTCAAGTCATCATGGCCCTTACGAGTAGGGCTACACACGTGCTACAATGGCGCATACAGAGGGCAGCAAGCTAGCGATAGTGAGCGAATCCCAAAAAGTGCGTCGTAGTCCGGATTGGAGTCTGCAACTCGACTCCATGAAGTCGGAATCGCTAGTAATCGTGGATCAGAATGCCACGGTGAATACGTTCCCGGGCCTTGTACACACCGCCCGTCACACCATGGGAGTGGGCTGCAAAAGAAGTAGGTAGTTTAACCTTCGGGAGGACGCTTACCACTTTGTGGTTCATGACTGGGGTGAAGTCGTAACAAGGTAGCGCTAGGGGAACCTGGCGCTGGATCACCTCCTTAAACGATGATTA
>NZ_LNRB01000063.1:0-1007 GCF_001557945.1 Vibrio sp. CUB2
GCTATCTGTACAACACTTGCTAAAGTATACGGCGGTGCTGCTCGTGACTTCGCATCTATCGATAACGCTCCAGAAGAGCGTGAGCGCGGTATCACAATCGCTACTTCTCACGTAGAGTACGACACTCCAACTCGCCACTACGCGCACGTAGACTGTCCAGGACACGCGGATTATGTTAAAAACATGATCACTGGTGCTGCACAGATGGACGGTGGTATCCTAGTTGTTGCTGCGACAGATGGTCCAATGCCACAAACTCGTGAGCACATCCTACTAGGCCGTCAGGTTGGTATCCCATACATCATCGTATTCATGAACAAATGTGACATGGTTGACGATGAAGAGCTACTAGAACTAGTAGAAATGGAAGTTCGTGAACTTCTATCTGAGTACGATTTCCCAGGTGATGACCTACCAGTTATCCAAGGTTCAGCTCTAGGCGCACTAAACGGCGAAGAGCAATGGGAAGCTAAGATTGTTGAACTAGCAGAAGCGCTAGATTCATACATCCCTGAGCCAGAGCGTGCAGTAGATATGCCATTCCTAATGCCTATCGAAGACGTATTCTCAATCCAAGGTCGTGGTACAGTAGTAACTGGCCGTATCGAACGTGGTATCCTAAACGTAGGTGACGAAGTTGCTATCGTAGGTATCAAAGACACTACTACTACTACATGTACTGGTGTTGAAATGTTCCGTAAGCTTCTTGACGAAGGTCGTGCTGGTGAGAACGTTGGTGCACTTCTACGTGGTACTAAGCGTGATGAAGTTGAACGTGGTCAAGTACTAGCTAAGCCTGGTTCAATCACTCCACACACTAAGTTCGAGTCAGAAGTATACGTACTTTCTAAAGATGAAGGTGGTCGTCACACTCCATTCTTCAAAGGCTACCGTCCACAGTTCTACTTCCGTACAACTGACGTAACTGGTGACATCTCTCTACCAGAAGGCGTAGAAATGGTAATGCCAGGCGACAACATCCAAATGCAAGTTGAGCTAATCGCTCC
>NZ_LNRB01000064.1:0-861 GCF_001557945.1 Vibrio sp. CUB2
AAATGGTTTTTACTACCTAATCTGGGCTTATCGCAAGTTAATACGTCCTTCATCGCCTCTGACTGCCAAGGCATCCACCGTGTACGCTTAGTCACTTAACCATACAACCCGAAGGAGTTTCGAGTTGATGTTCAAATCACCAAAGTTGTCTCTCATTATTTGAATGAGCGAGAGACATTTCGATTTTGCCGGACTCAATTTCGAATAATCACTGTAAAAGTGATATTCCCAAGAACACTTGAATGTGTTTTTTGGTGTTTGTCATAAAGACAAACATTGAGAACTTTACAAACAAACTTAAAAGTTTGTTTTGTCAGCTTTCCAAATTGTTAAAGAGCTAATCACTTCTTATGAAGTAACCATTTTTAAAAACTCTCAAGAGAGAATGTTTAAAGATGGTGGGCGATACCGGGCTCGAACCAGTGACCCCCTGCTTGTAAGGCAGGTGCTCTCCCAACTGAGCTAATCGCCCACATAAGTTTTGATTCTTCGTGGAGAAGAATGGTGGGTCGTGCAGGATTCGAACCTGCGACCAATTGATTAAAAGTCAACTGCTCTACCAACTGAGCTAACGACCCAATGGTATCCCGTAGGGGAGTCGAACCCCTGTTACCGCCGTGAAAGGGCGGTGTCCTAGGCCTCTAGACGAACGGGACACTGGATTGAAGATATTGGGATATCTTCGTCTCTTTTACTTATAAACCGTATCAATCTGTGTGGACACTCATCGTGAGTAATCATCGTTTAAGGAGGTGATCCAGCGCCAGGTTCCCCTAGCGCTACCTTGTTACGACTTCACCCCAGTCATGAACCACAAAGTGGTAAGCGTCCTCCCGAAGGTTAAACTACCTACTTCTTTTG
>NZ_LNRB01000065.1:0-848 GCF_001557945.1 Vibrio sp. CUB2
TAACGCCCTGTTAAGGTGTGAGCAATGCAATACCGAAGCCGCCGCATACCACCTAAAACACAAATCGCAACGCATAGCAAAAATGCCAAGCGTTGCGAATCACTCTTAAACAGATTGTTAGCTGCTATGGTTGAAAGGGATTCCTTGGGGCTGGTTTGCTACTCACTTTAGGTGCGGGCTTATTGTAGTCAAGCCAAACTTTTAAATCGTACACAGATTTAAAGTCTATCATTTTCATCGTTTTGCTATAAGGGTCCCGAGTGATGAGCTCCACGCCACTGTTGCTATCCTCTTCTAAAGCAAGCAACCAATCTATATAAACTTCGAAGACCTTGTAACTAGCGCCAATTTCCCCGTTTAGAAAATCGTCAATAAGCTTATCGGCCTTTTTTCGTTCTTTATAGTTCGCAGCCGATTGTTTGAGTGGTACGAATTTACTAAATACTGAGGTGTTGCATACCTCATAGTAGTATTTGTTAAACTCAACTGTCCGGCCATTAGATTTGGTAGACCAACCTATGTAATGACACTGAAGGCTTTGTTGTAACCTCCGTGAGTCCTCATCAAGTTGAACACACAAGTTAAGCCTTCTTGCTTTTTTGTTTTCGGTTTTGATATCGCTTTCTTCGTATTTAAACTCAGCGAGAACAAACATAGTATTATTTGTAAAGATATAATCACCGCCTAAAAGACTATCTTGTCCATCTGACGAACAACGCGTCAATTTTTCGCCTTTTTCTATTGCAACTTCTTTAAAATGATCGAAAAAGCCATCAATGATGGACTGCTCATGTTTTTTTTCCAATTTAAATCCCCGTACTTCAAAGTAATATTATCAGCTAACGCCC
>NZ_LNRB01000066.1:0-795 GCF_001557945.1 Vibrio sp. CUB2
AAATGGTTTTTACTACCTAATCTGGGCTTATCGCAAGTTAATACGTCCTTCATCGCCTCTGACTGCCAAGGCATCCACCGTGTACGCTTAGTCACTTAACCATACAACCCGAAGGAGTTTCGAGTTGCCAATTTACTTTCACTTTAAAAAGTGAAAACAAACGGTCAAATCACCAAAGTTGTCTCTCATTATTTGAATGAGCGAGAGACATTTCGATTTTGCCGGACTCAATTTCGAATAATCACTTAAAAGTGATATTCCCAAGAACACTTGAATGTGTTTTTTGGTGTTTATCTTTCGATAAACATTGAGAACTTTACAAACAATCTTAAAGATTGTTTTGTCAGCTTTCCAAATTGTTAAAGAGCTAATCACTTCTTATGAAGTAACCATTTTTAAAAACTCTCAAGAGAGAATGTTTAAAGATGGTGGGCGATACCGGGCTCGAACCAGTGACCCCCTGCTTGTAAGGCAGGTGCTCTCCCAACTGAGCTAATCGCCCACATAAGTTTTTCGTCTTGTGGTAGACGTCAAGAATGGTGGAGCTATGCGGGATCGAACCGCAGACCTCCTGCGTGCAAGGCAGGCGCTCTCCCAGCTGAGCTATAGCCCCATCTTGAGAGTCATTCTTAAAGAATGGTGGGTCGTGCAGGATTCGAACCTGCGACCAATTGATTAAAAGTCAACTGCTCTACCAACTGAGCTAACGACCCAATGGTATCCCGTAGGGGAGTCGAACCCCTGTTACCGCCGTGAAAGGGCGGTGTCCTAGGCCTCTAGACGAACGGGACACTG
>NZ_LNRB01000067.1:0-712 GCF_001557945.1 Vibrio sp. CUB2
GGCGTTATGTTTAAAGGATAAAAATGTCAGCTATCAACAGTGTGAGTCTCTTCTTCGCGATATATTTTGGTATTTCAATCATTGTATTTAGACTGCCATTTGATATGTCTGGTGCGTATTTTGACTTCATCGTTTATCGGTTTTTACCTGTTTGTACAGCTTGTTACTTGGCATTTGTAATCTTTGGGAAAGTGAATGGAAAAAGTGTATGGGCAGTTATGGCTCATAGACTTAGGCATAAAGCCGGTTTCAATCGATGGCAGGTGTTAATATTCTCTGGGCTTTTTGCATACCCGATTATCGCAATTCTTCTATTGCCATTTTTTCGCGTTTTATTAATTACTACGATTTTAACAGGGCAAGGCTATTGTCATGTCGGCAAACTCTCAAACGCTGCCGAGGGTAGGAGGGTTATGTTTGGTCTTAGTGATATCACGATTGAAGCCCCTCAGTCGAATCGTACTTTTTGGTACCCTACGAAAAAGCTGATGCGAGATAGCATTGATATAGGTAGCATGGTTGAAGCTTGTGGTAAGCAAGGTTGGCTTGGGCTTTACATTGAAAAGGTCTCTCTTCGTGGGAAATAAACATAACAAATTGTTCAAGAGTGATTCGGCACGCGTGGCATTTTTACTATGCGTTGGTTTTAGTGGTTAAGGTGTTATGCAGAGGCTTCGGTATTGCGTGCCTCACACCTTAACAAGGCGTTATG
>NZ_LNRB01000068.1:0-698 GCF_001557945.1 Vibrio sp. CUB2
ACTAACGCCCTGTTAAGGGGTGAGCAACGCAATACCGAAGCCGCCGCATAACACCTTAACCACTAAATTCAACGCATAGTAAAAATGCCACGCGTTGCGAATCCCTCTTGAACAGTTTGTTAGTGCGCTTTTTCAGCGATCCCCTAACCTTTAAGCGCGTTATGCCAATACTCGACCGTTTTATCTGAAACCAAGCCTGTTTCTCTTGCTGCTGCCACTAGAAAGTCACACAAGTTAGTTGCTAGCTGTTCATTACCGAGTAAATACAAACTACGAATTGCTCGGGTCAGACGAAGTTGGTTGTGGTCATGACTTTTAAGCCAGACATGGTTAGCAGGACTTAGCGCTTGTAATGAAGAAATCTCACACCCATCTCGCTGTAATCCCCAAAACTCAAGTAAAAGATCGAGTGCTTTTAAGTGAGCAACACGTAATTCTTCCGAGTTGGCAAAAGCCTCTCGATCTGCTTTAGTTACCAAAGGAGCATGTTGATTGAACTTAGTACCCTCATCTATCGGGAAAAGAACTTGAATATACTTATGATCATGCTCCAGCCAGAAGTGGTTGTAAGCTAACAACTGCTCTATATTGCGACCAAATTTATCTGGAGCTTTACCAGATATGAAACGAGCAATTTCACTCATTTTAAATCCTGCTAATTGTAATTTTTATCTTTGCGCACTAACGCCCTGTTAAGG
>NZ_LNRB01000069.1:0-697 GCF_001557945.1 Vibrio sp. CUB2
GTAATAACGTGATTCAACGAAGCCACTTTGGCGTTCTTTGTCATACCAAGTAAAAAACCAGCCACTGTTAATGGGGCACCAACCACACCATTGTTCGAGAAATGGTTTTCGTAAACAGCCAACGTGTCAAACTTCAACTGGTCTACGTAATGTGCGGTATCTAACATTTCTTCGATGACTTGATCAGAAGAACGCTTTGAATTCATAAAATTGAGGAAGAATAATCCAAATTTCATGTCTCTTTCCTTTTAGAAAATATTAATTACTGTTTTTCTTTGAGATATGGCATCACATCAGACTGGAATAGCTTCATAGATGCGATAATTTCTTCTTCAGAACCGTTTGCTTCAAAACCACAACAAATATTGTTAATACCCGTCGCATCGATATCTTGCTGGATAATCGCGATACACTCTTCAGGCGTCCCTACTGGGTTGATTTCGTAGCTGTAATCAATTCGGCGATTAGTGTCTTTGTGGCCTTTCAACACAAAATCACGCCATTGACCTTTATTGAAGTCGTAACCTTTTGTTTGGTCAGAGTCGTCAAAAATCTTGGTGGCATTCACGTATGAGTCGTACCAATGACCCAAGAAGTTGCGGCAAATATCTTTGGCTTTATTTGAGTCATGATCGACGGAGGTGATGTAAGACAAACAGTGGTCAATCTTAGTCACATCGTAGCCATGTTCAGTCGC